>NZ_CP137549.1:5561245-5862494 GCF_033335955.1 Streptomyces sp. N50 | reverse complement strand
AGGTCACCGTCTCGCCGTCCGGGGGCCCCGCGCACAGCAGCGCGTTCGGTACGTCCCGGTCCGGGAACGTCGACCCGGCGTCGCCGCACCCGGTGGAGTCGTAGTGGATGCTGCCGTCGGGCCGCTGGACGACGCGGGCGGCGACGTACCGCAGGCCGCTCTCGGCGGGAGCGTCCCAGCTCAGCACGGTGCCGTCCGCACGCGGGGTCGCGGTCAGGCCGGTGAGCGCGGGCGGGGGAACGCTGTCGGGGGTCACCGTGACCGGCTCCGACATCGGGGACACGTTGCTGGCGGCGTCGGTGACCACGGCCGCGTAGGTGTAGGTGGTGCCGTCGAACGCCGGCAGCGCGTCCGTGAAGGTGTCGATCGACGGTGAGGCCGCCGTCACCGTGACGAGGAGCGCGGGGTCGTCGCCGAGGATGTCGCCGGTGGAGCGGTAGAGCTTGAGGGTGCCGCCGGTGCGCAGCTCGTTCAGGGTGCCTTCGCTGGGCTGGTACCAGCTGACGTTGAGGGAGCTGGCCGTGCCCGACCTGTGGGACACGGCGAGGACGGGGGCCGTCGGAACGATGGTGTCGGGCGGGGTGACCGTCAGGACGGGGGTCCGCCCGGACACGTTCCCCACGCGGTCGGTGGCCTGGACGACGTACTGGCGGGGCCTGCCGTCGGTTGCCACGTCGGGGTCGGTCCAGGTGGTCTTGTCGGTCGGCCCCATGGAGATCCAACCGCCGTCCGCGACCTGTCGGTAGACCTGATACGGGTAAGCGGCGAGATCCATCTCCTTGTTGGGCGCCCAGGTGACGGTGGCGGAGCCGGCGGCCTCGTCGTACGCCACCTTCGTCCCGGTGGGCGCGAGCGGGGCGACGTTGTCAGGGCCCGAACCGCCGGGCGTGTAGGCGAACTTGACGGCGGCGGAGCCGGTCCAGTTGACGTAGTCGACGCGGAGGGTGTGCGTGCCCTTGGGGATGGTCAGGTTGACGGTCCTGGAGACGGTGTTGGTGCCGTTCTTCCACAGGTCGATCTCGCGTACGCCGTCGAGGTAGACGCGGATGCCGTCCTGGCCGGACGCGGCGAACGCGAAAGGCCCGCCGGAGCCGAAGTCGCGGGTCACGGTCCAGCGGACGCCGAAGTTGTCCTTGCCGACGCCGGAGACGCCGGGCGAGTTGGCGCCCCAGTTCTCGCTGATCGCCGTATCGCAGTCCGTGCGCTTCGCCGCACCCGAGAAGGCGGTGTTCGCGAAGACCTGCCGGGTGTAGGCGTTCGCCGTGCAGGCCGCCGCCGACGCCGGCGAGGTGGCCACCGCGGCGAGACCGCCCGTCAGCACGGTCACCGCCGCGGTCGCGGCGGCCAGACGGGATCTTCCGACACTGCTCACTGAGTCCCCTTTTGGACACGCGGCTTTTTGGACACATGGCTGCCCGGCGGGCAGTCCTACCGGGAAGGGGGATTCACGAGAGCAGCCTGTGGTTGTACGGCAGAACGGTTTCTTGTCGCTTTCGATGACAGGGCGTCGGCCGACCGCGTCGATTTGCGCCGCTTCGCCTCAACTGCGGCCGACGGACCCGCCTGTTCGCGACAGCCGGGCCCGCGCCGGCTGAGGCAACCAGGCCTCCTCGCCCGGCTGTTGCCACAGGAACACCCATATCCTGTCGGAGACGAACTTATTGCCCACCTACGGGGATGACGGTTTGCTTCACTCACCAGCCGGCCGCGACCGATGGGTCATACGGCAGCACAGGCCCGCCGGGACCGGAGTGTCCCGCCCGACCGTCGTAGCGCCCTCCGATGGCTGACGGCTCCGCGCCCACCGCGCAGCAGGCGTTCACCGCGCTGATGCGCGCACGGATCGCTCCCGGGCTGCGCGCGCTCGGCTTCAAGGGTTCGGGGCAGACGTACGAACTCCCCCATCTCGAGACCTGGGCCCTCATCGGCTTCCAGAAGTCCGCGCACAACACGGCGGGGCAGGTCGAGTTCACCCTCAACGTCACCGTGGCCGACAAACTCGGCTGGGCCCAGGCCCGCAGACGCGAGCCGCACCTCCCCGCCCGCCCCAGCCCGAACACCGTCTACGGCCCCGCCGCCTGGCACAGCCGCATAGGCCGCCTCCTCCCCGCGAACCGCGACACCTGGTGGACCATCTCGCCCACGACCGACCCGGAACCCGTCGCCCGTGGAGTCATCAGCGCGGTGACGGAGTACGCGCTGCCGGCGATCCGGGAGCGCCGGCGTTCGTGAAGTACCGGGCTGGGCGGGCGAGTTGCTGAGCTGACCGGCGAGTGGCGCTGCGGCGGGGCGCCTGCCGCCGCGGCAGACGGCGGTCGCGGGTGAGCGGCCGTCGAAAACCGGTGGCTGCGCGGGCCGCCCGGCCTCCACCCTGTACGCCATGGAAGAACCGCTGCGCGGAATCCGTGCGGTCCACTCGGAGTCCACGACGATCACCGTCTACCAGGCGTACGCCCCGGAGATCGGCCTGGCCGCCGCCCGTGAGGGGCGCTTTCCGGCCTCGTGGAAGCGGGACCGGATGACATGGGTCATCAAGCCTCGTTCACAGACGGCGGCCTACCCGGCGAGCAACCGGCTGGACGCCTGAAGGGCAGCGAGGTGGCTCGTAAGCCGGGTCCGACAGGGTTCTCCTGCGTGGTGAGGGACGGGCTCCAGGCACTCAGTCGAAGGCCACGACCAGGCGAACACCTTCGTCGCCGAAGCGGCCTGCCAGGGCCTTCATCACAGCGAAGACATGCGGCCAGTGAGTCTCAGGCCCCAGGATCGCGCCGACCGTCAACGGCTCGTAGGCGCAGGTCAGTTCGCCGTTAACCCACTCCACGCGTTCCGTCGCGTCGCGCAGGTCGGTTGGTGGTTCACCCACCACGGACAAGGCCTCAAGCAGCCGCGAGTCGGAAACCGGATGCTGATGCAGGATCGATGGCAGCGCCTTCGTGCGCCACGTCAGTCGGCCGTTGAATTCATGCGGGGTTGCCATAAGATCGATCGTGGCCAGCTCCGCCCAGCTGACCCAACTGGCGCTGTGCAGGCCGTCCGATGCGACCCAAGGACCCAACTGCGAGCGCATCCCGCTCGACAGATCGACGGGAAGGCCACGGTCCGGTGCAAGTGGCTGGAAGCCCGCGTAGTTGCGCACTCCGAAGAGGCAGCCGAAGGCCGCGTAGTCGGTTTCGTCGTACAGCGGCCAGAGATCCATGGCGGCCACCCATGGCTCGCCGTCGTAGTAGTCGGTACCGACGCCGGGATGGCGAAACTCGATGCCTCCATGGATATCTGTGCTCACGGCGCCGCACCTTAACAGCGCTCGCGCGGTCGGGTGCGAACAGCGCCGGTCAGTAGCGGAGGCGGGCCATGTCCCCGTCGATGCGCAGGATGCAGTCTCTGAAGCAACCCAGCGGCGCTCCCCCGTCCGACGGGTGCAGGGTCAGTCCCAGATCCATCAGGGGGCGGATTGCCTCCGCATGCCGATTCCCGTCCGGATCAGGGTCCCGCACTGCCGCCCACGCCTCGAACAGCGCGCTGACACCCTCCCAGCCCGGCCCAGGCTCGAAACGGCACAAGAACGTCGGCTGGTCGATCCCGTACTCGCGAAGCTCACCGACCCGAACGTCTCCGCGCATGAGCCACCACACCTTGGTCACTCTTTGCCCCTCCCAGTGTCCGGCGCCCAAAGCACGCTACCGCCGCTCCCTTGCACCCGAACTGTGAGAACCAGCCGCTCCACGTCGGGCAGGACAGTTGAGTCGGTTCAAAAAAGGAGTACGAACGCGGTTTGGCATGGATGATCATGCCGCGTTCACAGACCAGTGCCTGCGTCCGCGATGAATCCAACAGCCCGGTATCGCGATGTCAGTCGTCGAATCGGTCCCACTCGATTGGGGCCTTCTCCAATGGAGCGAGAGCGTTGCGGTGGGTGGCGTCGGCCCAGGCTCTGAAACCGTTGTCGTCTTCACGGAACCAGACAGTCGGATCGGCGCCCGGGCCGTCGAGCGTACACAGCAGCGACCAGAGGAGCCCTCCCTGGTTCTCCTCGCCGAAGACGAGCATCTCCCCCCCGGGGGGTCGGTCTGATGCTTGGGCACGGGAAGAATTCAGTTCTGAACTCCCAGGCAGCATGGGCGGTACTGTGCCAGCCGGGAGAGCTGGGTGAGTCCAGTCGGCAGATCCGGGACAGCTGCCAGTACCGACGGCGGCTCGGCAGTCTCAGACATGGCGGGATGTCAGTCGGTGATGAACTGTTCGAGCGCACTGGCCCAGTCGCCATTCACCTGTCCGCGCTATTCGAGGTTGGGGAGAGCCGCTGACGGTATGGGGAGGGCGGACGCGACCCAAGTCGGGCTTCCTCAGCGGTGAAGCGAGCCGAAGGACGCAGTCGGTGAGAACGTTTTCGTCGGAGCCTGGGCGGAGTACTGTACCGGCCTGGATCACGGATCCGGTGCCCGGATACACGAGGCCCTCCGAGTTCCGGACCGTCAGATCAATCGGCAACTTCGTGTCATCTGCGCCCCGCTCCCAGAGTTCTTCCACGAGCCGCTTCCTGACGGGCGTCGGCGCAGGGCCCAGCAGACGGACCTCGTCGGCATTCCATGCGCAACTCCTGTCGAGTGCATCCCCGGCTTCCACGATGATCAGCGTCCCGGCATCGCCCATGACCACAATGACGCTTCCGAAGGTGAAGCTCTCTGTGACCGCCGTGCCACCGCAGAGCATGAACGCCCACTCGTGAGTCAAGAGCGTCATGGGAGACATCCCCCAAGAGTGATCAGCCATGCACGCATCTTCCCCGACAATCGTGCGTCAGTTCCCATCTGACGGGCATCGCCCTACGGCGGTGCAGTGAAAGGTCTACAAGCATGGCTTGACAGGGGTCATCAAGCCGCGTTGACCAGCCTCTGTACGTCGACAGTCCCTTCCGTTGGTAGATCCGGACACTGTTGTAGATCCGCGCCGTTCCTCGGGAGCGGTGAGGCGTCCGTGACGAAAGGGGTCTCTTCAGGGTCCCGTAGTCCGTCGCATCTGCCTGGGAAACGATGCGATTTTCCTGCCCTGCGCGATCTACAGCACTAGCAGTCACTGCCAGTTGAAGGGCTAGTATTGACCTTGCGCTTCGGTCCCATACTCGATACCTGAAATAGGTGATGAGAACGTGAAGCAAGTGGCTCTTATTACCGGAATCGCCGGCCAGGATGGCTCCTACCTGACCGAGCTCCTGCTATCCAAGGGGTATTTTATTATCGGTTTCGACAATCACTCAGAACGGATGCGACAGCTCCAGATAAGGCTGGCCGGCAATCCTCTTCGATCGCGAGTTCTTCTCGAACTCGGCGATGTGTGCGATCGCGACTTCATGGCCCGGCTGATTTCCTCCAGCAAGCCGGATGAAATCTATAACCTTGCAGCGCAAAGTCACGTCGGGGTCTCATTTCAACAACCAAAGGTCACGGCTGATACTGCACTGGCGATCAAAGATTTGCTTGAGATTTCGCTGGATATCCATCCCGTAGCCAGAATTTTCCAGGCATCCACTTCGGAAATGTTTGGTGATTCACCGGCTCCTCAGACGGAGCGGAGTGACTTCAATCCGCTCAGTCCGTATGCCGAGGCCAAGCTTGAAGCTCATGAGTTTTTGATCGAATTTCGACAGAAGCACTCTTGCTACGCCTGTGCGGGAATCTTGTTCAATCATGAGTCCCCTCGTCGACGTGAAGAGTTCGTTAGTAGGAAGATTGCACGCGGAATCGCACAGATAGTATCTGGCGACAGTGCAGAATTGAGACTTGGGAATCTTGCTGCGAGGCGCGACTGGGGGCACGCCAAGGAATACGTTGAGGCAATGTGGCTGATGTTGCAACAAGAACACCCGGAAGAGTTTGTTATCGCCACGGGGGAAAGCCACAGTGTCAAAGAGTTTGCGGCTAGCGGGTTTGCGCTAGTCGGTGAAGACTGGCGTGATTACGTTGTATCTGATCAGGAATTCTTCCGGCCGTCGGATCCTCCCGACTTGTGCGGCGACGCCGAGGAAGCCTATCGAAAGCTCACATGGCAGCCCAAGATTCCTTTCGCCGAACTCGTGCGAGAGATGCTGCTGGCCGAAATCCGCCCTAATAGCCCGGCGCTTCGCCGAGCTGCGGGCATCATTCTGAATTCTTTTCGCACGGATTAAGCCAGAGCTACGCCAGCCTGACGTCGATCGGCGTCTCGGGATCTTCTTCTAGGTATTTTACGTGCAAAACTTCACAGATGACGCCCGCCTGCTGCCTGTGCTGCAATAGCCTCAGGTTTTCAGAATTGGCAACGAATTGTGTGGCGGCAACGGTACCGCTGCCATGAATTCCCGCCAATAGGACCAGCCTCTTCGAAGGATTTCGAAGGTTCGGCAATGATGCAACAAGGCCGTAGTCGAAGTGTGAATCCTCGGTGACTCCGCGCTCGGAGACGTCTTGTCGAGAGGAGTAGATCCTCGTATTCCTCAGATTGTCTCTGAGTAAATTCCCGCGCCCGTTGGGATTGGGATTTTCTGTCAACTCGTATCTCATAGAGGACGGAGCTGAAGCCAATCTCCGGTAGCATGAGTTGCGGGCGGGACCACATAGAGCGACCACATTATTGTCGCGGAGCATGGATTCCGATACCACTCTGCGGTCGGGGATAATGGTGAAGTCCAGCCCTTCTCGGAGATTCGACTCCTCGAAGAACTGTGCAAGAATGCGTGCTGACCGAGTGTCGGTGGCCGGGTAGTTGTAGGCGCGTTCTGGCTCGTCGTAGATAGACGAGTGGACCACGAGAATCTTTTCGCCCGCCCTGCCGAAAAAGTCGCCGATCCTTTTTCTCGTAGCCTGTTTCCGCATATTCGCCCGCACGTGCTGGGTGCTGTGGGCCGCTACGGCGCCGAGACCTGTGGCGAGCAGATTAATTGACAAGTCGGCGACGGGTACTATCATGAATCACCTGTCCGTGTAACCGAGAGGTTTAGTCGGTGGAACCGCGCGAGTCGGATTGAGATCACTGGATTCCGAAGTGATCTAGCCTGGGTGAAATCGAATTCAAGAGGGTTGCACACTTGTATCGTCTGACGCTCTGGTCCGCTATAGCTTAGGGCGTGAGCGGCCGGGTAGGGCGTGAATGTCGCTCTTGCCCTTCCGTCAAAGCTTGGGCACGTTGCTCCGTCACATCGCAGGTCTTCCTCGCGATGACCGTTGCTCGACCCAGCGGCTCCGGCCTCGGCATCTTGCGTTACGTGGTCGAACGCACCATCGCCTGGCTGCACGGCTTCCGCTGCCTGCGGATCCGCTGGGAACGACGCGACGACATCCACGAAGCCTTCCTCGGCCTCGCCACCTGGCTCATCACCCACCACCACGTCCAACGCCTTTGTTAGGACCTCTGAGCGCTCTCCTTGCCGATGAGATGAGGGACTGAACCCTGCTCAGACCCACAACCGGTCGTGGATCACGGGTCAGCCCGGAACACGCCTGGTCCTGCCCGGCCGACCGTGCAGTTCAATCTCCGTCACCAGGAGGGGAACTGCTGAGGAAGTGGATCCACCGAGCCAAACGGAATCTCTCTGCGCAAAGGGTTGTGAACGCGGCTCGACATGGATCAAGCCGTCGTTCCTGTGGATGACGTACCGCCGCAGCCGGGGTGCGAAGGCAGGCCAGGAGACCGTCCTCGCTGTCGAGATCACGCGGGACGGCTTCGAGTGGGCACTGCGGCACGCGTGCCTGTCGAGTTACGTCAGTGGGGTGCCCGTCAGTGGGGTGCGCCCCGACCGAGCCGCCTGGCAGCGTCAGTTGAAGCGTGCGCCCGCTCGGGTGCGGTGGGATCCCGAGCGGGATCTGCGCCTGCGGCCGCTGCCCCACCGTGCCCTGCAGCTCGGGCTGTCCGGTGAGGCCGTGCGCCGCTACGCCGACGAGTGGACGGTCGCCGTCCGCGACGTGACACCGCTCGCCCACGAGATCCGGGCCCTCGTCAGCGGCGATGACCCGGAGTCCGCCGCCCGACTCCTGCCCCGGGAACGCCCCTACCCACTGGGCGACGGACTCGTCGCCCACCTGCGGGATGACGGATGAGCACGGGCGACGACGTACCGACGCCGCTCGCGGCGCTGTGGCGGGAGCGGCGGTCTGCGGGTCCGCCCGTCGCGCACACGTTCCGCGGTACGTATGCGGACCGCTGGGTGCGGTTTCACAGTCTTCCCGGCTCGAAGCGGTACCCGGAGGGGGAGGACGAGTACGCGATCGTGCTGCACCGGTACAACACCGTCCTCGACGAGTTGTTCACCGGCACGGAGGTGTTCGTGGTGACCGTGGACTGGTCGGACACCCCGGCCGGGCCCGCCCGCCACCCGGAACCGCGCCGGACCCTGCACCCCGGCGGCGTCCACTGGTGGACCGAGTCGGACGAGGACGACCCCGACCCGGAGTTACACACCCACACCCGCCTCTACGCCGACCGGCGCCCTTGGCGACACGGCCGCTTCGACGAACTGCTGCGCGCCGTCGCGGACGACACGCTCGCCGGAGTGTTCGTCTCCGACACCGGCCTTCAGCGCATCCACCACCCCTACGACGGTGGCGCCGACGTCATCCTCACCACGTCCGCGGAACGGGACCTCCTGCGCGCGAGGCACACCGACTGGCTGTCCAGCCGGCCGTCCGGGCTCTGACGGAACGACCGGTGGCAGGGCCGGTGCCGCTACGCTCCCCTGTCGTGCAGCAGACGCGTCTCGACACCGGTCGGATCCGGGCCGCCCGCCGGGTGATCGACCCGGTGTTCCTCGGCACTCCGCTGTACCGCTGCGAGGCGTTGGAGCCCGGTCTCGGGTGTGCGGTGAGCATCAAGCTCGAGACGGCGAACCCGGTGCGCAGTTTCAAGGGGCGTGGCACCGAGGTGGTCGCGAGTCTGCTCGCCGAGCACGGTCCGCGGGCCGTGGTGTGCGCGAGCGCGGGCAACCTCGGCCAGGCCCTCGCCTGGTCCGGGCGTGGCCGGGGGCTCGACGTGACCGTCGTGGCGTCACGGTTCGCGACGGCGGCCAAGCTGGATCGCATCCGGGCGTTGGGCGCCGGGCTGGAACTGGTGGACGGCGACCACGAGTTGGCGCGCGAGCGGGCGGCCGCCATCGCACGGTACGACGGCATCCGGCTGGTCGAGGACAGCCTCGACGTCGAGACCTGCGAGGGCGCGGCCACCATCGGCCTGGAACTGGTGGAAGCGCGGGAACGGGCGAAACCGGAAGCACAGGCGAGACGGGCTGACCTGGCCGACTTCACCGACCTGACCGCCTCCACCCAGCTGACCGACGTGACCGCCCCCAAGGACCTCACCGCCCCCACCACCCCCACCGACCTCACCCACCTGACCGGCCCGACCACCCCCACCGACCTGACCACCCTCACTGCCCCCACCGAACGGGCCGACCGGGCCGTACAGGCCGAACTGCCGGACCCCGCGCCCCCGTTCGACGCCGTCCTGATCGCTCTCGGGGGCGGGGCGCTGGCCACCGGCGTCGGTCATGTGCTGAAGGCCCTCGCGCCCGGTGTCGAGGTGATCTGCGTCCAGCCGCTGGGCGCACCGGCGTTGACCCGCTCGTGGCACGAGCGGCGCGTCGTCACCACCGACTCGACCGACACCATCGCCGACGGCGTCGCCGGGCGGCGCCCCATCCCGGCCGTCCTGGACGATCTCCTCCTGGTCGCCGACGACGCCGTCCTCGTCCGGGAGGCGTCGATCATCGCCGGGATGCGGATGCTCCTCGACCACGCCGGCCTCGTCGTCGAACCGTCGGCCGCGCTCGGCATCGCGGCGATCCTGGAAGACCGCGACCGTTTCGCCGGCCGGCATGTGGTGACCATCGTGTGCGGCGGCAACGTCGACGGGGACGCCTATCGCCGCTGGGTCGGCGCGGCAGGCCTCCCGCACGGGGTCTGACCCCGTTACTCAGAGGCGTCGTGAAAGGGTGCGGCGTGATCCATTCCCTGCGCTTCTTCTTCGAGGCCGGCGTAGACGTTCCGTTGTGGCCCGACGACATGGACAGCCCTTACGGCTGTCCCTGCGAGCTGGAGCGCCTGCCGATCACCCCGGCCCTCCAGGCCGAGCTGGCGCGACTGAGCGAGTGGTACCAGTCGTCGATCGACTGGGACTGTCCGCCGGACCCGTCCCCGTGGCCGGACGAGGAACTGCGGCTGTTCACGCAGCAGTCGGACACCGCGCTGGAGGCGCTGCGCGGCGAACTGGGCGCGGGCTGGACCGTCCGGGACGAACGCCTCGTGTGACAAGTCGCGCGTCCGTCCTCCGTATCCCCGGACGTATCCCCCGGAGTTCAGGACCTGACTCGTCCACGCAGCCCCCGACCCCGACCCCGCCAAAACGCCACGTGTCAAGCATTTCGGCCTCGTTCAGAGAGACCGGCGGCCGCGCCCTCCCCGCCCTACGATCCCGCACATGCTGATTCGTCGCGCACTACGGATGATCATCGTGCTCGCCGTGGCTCTCGCCGGAGCGATCGGGGGTGGGGTGGGGACGGCACAGGCCGAGGGGAACCGGGGGCCGGGCGGCTCGTACGATCGGCAGCTGCTGTTCTACAACCACTCCTTCGGGGTCTTCGACCGGGTCACCGCCGATGCCATCGAACACTCCGACTACTTGCGGGAGTTCGCCAACTTCCAGGTCCGCACCACGACCGGCTCCGGCGGGCAGACCTGGACCGGCCGCTATCTGATGGGCCGCGAGACCTACCTGGAACTGCTCGGGATCGGTGACGTCCCCGGCCAGGACGGGACCCTCGGCGCCGCCGGACTGGGTCTCTCGGTCGAGCACGCGGGAGACCTGGCGACGGTCAAGGAGCGGCTGAAGGACGAGGGGGTCGCACCCGTCGACTTCCTCCAGACCAAGGACTTCGGTGACGGTGTGCCGGTGCCGTGGTTCGACGCCGTCCTCACGACCGAGGAGTACGACGCCTTCGACGCCTGGGGGATGGAGTACCGGCCGGAGTACTTCGCCGACCCGCGCGGCAACACCGAGCCGGCGAGTTTCCCCGGTGACGTCGGCCGGGAGCGCTACCTCTCCGACGACTACCGCACCCACCTCATGCGGGACGTGACCGCCGTCCGGATCGCGGTCACCCCGGGCGACCTCGCCGACACCGTGCCGCTGCTGCGGGCCGGCGGGTTCAGCGTCCGGACCGTGACGGGCGGCGGGGTCGTCGCGGAGGGCGGCGGCACCGCGATCCGGTTCGACGTCGTACCGCGCGAGCAGGCGGGCTACGAGCAGGTCGACATGTCACTCAACCGGCCCGTGAAGGACCGGCACGTGGAGCGGATCGGCAACTCCACCCTCACCGTCGGCCCCGGCAGCCACGCCGTGTGGACGTTCGCCAAGAACGGCACGGCCACCCGCTAGACAGCAGTGTGCGCCCCCTTCCGTCGCAGGAAGGGGGCGCACACTGTCGTATCACTCGCCCCGGCGTCAGCCCTCCGCGCGGGCCGGCAGCTTCCACCCCGGGCGCGGGAAGTGGCAGGTGTAGCCGTCCGGGTACCGCTGGAGGTAGTCCTGGTGCTCGGGCTCGGCCTCCCAGAAGGGGCCGACCGGCTCCACCTCGGTGACGACCTTGCCCGGCCACAGGCCCGACGCGTCCACGTCCGCGATCGTGTCCTCGGCGACGCGCTTCTGCTCGTCGTCGACGTAGTAGATCGCCGAGCGGTAGCTGAGGCCGATGTCGTTGCCCTGGCGGTTCTTGGTGCTCGGGTCGTGGATCTGGAAGAAGAACTCCAGGAGCGCGCGGTAGTCGGTCAGCTCCGGGTCGTAGAGGATCTCGATGGCCTCCGCGTGCGTGCCGTGGTTACGGTACGTCGCGTTCGGCACATCCCCGCCGGTGTAGCCGACCCGGGTCGCCGTCACGCCCGGGAGCCGGCGGACCAGCTCCTCCATCCCCCAGAAGCATCCGCCCGCCAGTACGGCCCTCTGCGTCTGCGCAGCCATTGCGACCCTCCAATTTCCGTCAGCTCGATCACTGGGTCAGTTCGGTCACTCGGCTCGTCGGTCACCGGCATCCTTCACCCAGTGTGCTCAACACACGAGGGGTCCGCGCGATTCCTCGGCCGATCTGCCCGTACACCCTGCTCCGGCGCCCGGAACCCGCCGATCCGCTCCTCCAGCAGTTCGGCCAGCCGCAGCGGGGTCCGGTCCTCGAACATCGGGCCGACGATCTGCACGCCCACCGGCAGCCCCTCGGGCGACCGGGCCGCCGGTACGGCCGTGGCGGGCAGCCCGGGCATGGTGGCCAGGCCGGCCCAGACCAGCTGGTCGAAGTACGGGTGCGCCACGCCGTCGATGTCGAGCCGACGGGCCAGCGGATCGGGGTCGTGGTCGTGCGGGAACGCGGGCGTGGGCGTCACGGGACACACCACGGCGTCGAACGCGCCGAAGAGCCGCCGCCAGCCGTGCCGGTGCAGTTCGCGCCGGTTGTTCACCTCCGTCCAGTCCCGGTGACTGAGCACCATGCCGCGCAGCCGTGCCGCGTCGAGGCTCCGGTCGTCCGGGCTCAGTCCGGCGGCGCGGGTGCGCAGGTGCTCGTACTCCTCGACGGGAAAGCGTGCGACGGAGCCCGAGAACAGCAACTGCGTGTAGAGCAGGGCGGCTTCGGCCAGGTCGGGCAGCAGCGGGCTGTGCCGTTCGACGCGGGCACCGGCGTCGGAGAGCGCGTCGGCCACCCGGTGCACGCCCGCCCGCACCGCGGACCCGGTCGGGATGAACGGATGCTCGTCGAGGACCAGGACCCGGAAGTCGCCGAGCCGCTCGTGGCGCGCGGGCGGCAGCATCACGCCGTAGGCCAGACCGCGGGTCAGCGGGTCCGGTCCGGCCATGACGTCGAGGAGGAGGGTGAGGTCGCGGGCGGTGCGCGCCATCGGGCCGACGACGGCGAGGTCGGGTTCGACCGGGAGCGCCGGCGCGTCCGGCGGGACCATGCCGCGCGTGGCCGCCAGCCCGAGCGTCGGCTTGTGGGCGTAGACACCGCAGAAGTGCGCGGGGGTGCGCAGCGAACCGGCGAGGTCGGACCCGATGGACAGCGCGCCGAACCCGGACGCCAGGGCCGCCGCCGACCCGCCGGAGGACCCGCCCGGCGTACGGCCGTGGTCCCAGGGGTTGTTGGTGGTGCCGTAGATCTCGTTGAAGCTCTGGATGTCCTGCAGGCCGAACGGCACGTTGGTCTTGCCGAGGACCACCGCGCCCGCGGCCCTGAGCCGTGACACCTGCACCGCGTCCTCGGCGGGGACGTACGTCAGGTGCTCGGGCATGCCCCAGGTCGTGGGCAGCCCGGCGATGTCGTACGACTCCTTGACCGTCACCGGGACGCCCAGCAGCGGTCGGTCCTCGCCGCGGGCGCGGGCCTGGTCGGCGGCGCGGGCGGCGGTGCGGGCGCGGTCGAAGTCCGGTACGCAGACCGCGTTGATCTCTTTGTCGTGCCGCTCGATACGGGTGATCGCCTCGTCGGTCAGTTCCGCCGAGGACACGTCACCGGCGCGCAGGGCGGTGACGAGTTCTTCGGCGGTCGGGAGATTCCATGAGTTCCGCTCCATGGATCCGACCGTAACGACCATGCGGAGGAGCCACGAAATACCGTTTCGCGCAACGGAGTTGGCGCCCCGCGTCCTGTCGTCAGCCGCTCTGCGACAGGCCTTCGACGCTGTCCTTCATGAGGGCCGCGTACTGCGCGGACATCTTGTCGACGTAGGTCTGGAGGTTGAACTGGCGCTCCACGTGTCTGCGCCCTTCCTGGCCGAGGCGGCGGGAGAGGACCGGGTCCAGGAGCAACGTCCGTACGCGGTCGCTCAGTTGGCCGAGGTCGCCGGGTGTCACCACGTACCCGGTCCGGCCGTGGACGACGGTCTCCGGCAGGCCGCCGGTGGCGGTGACGACGACGGGGCGTCCGGCGGACATCGCCTCCAGGGGCGCGAGCCCCAGCGGCTCCGGGTAGTCGGAGGGGTAGACGACGACGTGCGAGCGGGCGTAGAGGCCCGGCATCTTGTCCTTGGGCGCGGGCACCAGGTCGACGTGGGCGCGCAGTCTCAGGTCGTCGATCAGCCGGTTGAGCCGGACCAGGAAGCCCTGTTGTTCCTCGTGCCAGTCCACGACCTCGTGCGGGCTGGTCAGGACGAGGCGGACGGGCAGGCCGCCCTGTCTGAGCGCGCCGATCATGCGGACCGCCAGCTCGGCGCCCTTGTCCGGGATGAGGCGGGCCGGCAGGAGGACGGTACGGGGACCGTCGTCCCGGGCCGGCGGCAGATCGCGGAACCGGCTGGTGGCGATGCCCAGATAGACGCGGCGGGCGCGGATGCCGAGGTGCGTCCGGCAGGCGAACGCGAGGTATTCGGAGACCACGAAGTGGCCGTCCCAGGAACCGCAGAACTGGGCGGTCCACGGGTCCTCGGGCCAGATGCTGTGGTACGTGTGCAGCAGCGGCGTACCCGTGCGTTCCCTGAGCCGGCTGAGCGCCAGGGCCGGTACCGGGGAGAAGTGGTGCAGGTTGTGGCCGTGCACGAGCTGGATCCCGTGGCCGTCCACCACCCGCGCGAGCCACGCGTACAGCTCGGCGGCCTGGCGCTCCTCGGCGGGCGTCACCCAGCGCCGCCCGCCGCGGGCCCCGCCCGGGGTGCCGGCGCGGTACTCGGTCAGCCGTAACAGGCGGTGGCTGAGGATCTCGACCTGGTCGACCGGCTGCGGCCGGGGCTCGCCGGTCAGCAGGGTCACCCGGTGTCCCCGCCGCGCCAACGAGGCGGCGTAGTCGGCCAGATGGGACTCGACGCCGCCGACCGTGGGCGGAAAGGCCCAGTGCACGAGGGCTATGGAACGCCGGATGTCCGCCCGCCCGCCACGTACCACGTGTCTCCCTCTCCTCGGGGACCGCTCTGCCTCAGGTCGTGCAGGAACCTCCGGCGTCGATGCGCCACTCCTCGTCGTCGATGCCCCGTACCTCCGTGCCGCCGTGGAGGTCGACGCTCACGTCGACGGATCGCTCGCCGAGCCTCAACCCCCGCACAGCGTAAGGTGAATGCAGACCCATGCGTGAGGGCGCGATCGGCCGTAGCGTCAGCCGGCGGTCGGGGACGTCGGCGTCCACCCGGAGCATCGCGGAGCAGAGCAGCGCCGCCGAGGCGGCCGCCCAGGCCTGTGGCCGGCAGGACGGCGGATACGGCGCCGGCCGTCCGAAGCGGGAGTTCGGGTAGACGGCGTAGAGCTCGGGCAACCGGTAGTCGAAGTGCCGGGCCGCGTCGAGCATCCCGCCGAGCAGGGTGGCGGCCTCGTCGACGAATCCCGTGGCGGCGAGCCCGTGCACGGCGATCGCGGAGTCGTGCGCCCAGACCGATCCGCCGTGATAGCTGAACGGATTGAATCCGGCCAGGTGCGCGGAACGGGTGCGGATCCCCCAGGGTGTCCGCAGTCCGTCGGACATGAGCGCCTCGGCCACCGACCGGTGTTCCTCCTCCCCCTGGAGGATGCCGGAGTTCAGCAGGTGCCCCATGTTGGAGGTCCGGCCGGTGACGGGACGTCCGCCGCCGTCGACGGCGATGGCCGGATAGCGCCGTCCGTCCGGCTCCTCGACCCAGAAGGACCGCTGGAAGGCTGCGCGCAGCCGGGCCGCCCGCTCCCCCACAGCTCGGCCTGCTCCTTCTCGCCCTCGACCGCGGTGAGGAGTTCGGCGAAACCGACGGCGGCCCGGTAGGCGTACCCCTGCACCTCGCACAGGGCGATGGGCGGGTCGACGCGGTGTCCCTCGGCGTCGCGGATCGCGTCGGGCGAGTCCTTCCAGCCCTGGTGCAGAAGGCCGTCGGCCCTGCCCCTGCCGTAGCTGATCAGGCCGTCGGGGCCCAGGGTGTCCGCGACCCACCCCATCGCCGCCCGGGCGTGCGGCATGAGGTGCCGCACCTCGTCCTCGGCGAGACCCCACTTCCAGGCCTCGTGCAGGAGGACGACGAAGAGCGGGGTCGCGTCCACCGACGCGTAGTAGCGCGCGGGGAGCACCAGGCCGTCGCCGTGCCGGGTCTCCGTCGGCCGCAGTTCGTGCAGGATCCGTCCGGGGGCCTCGTCCGTGAACGTGTCGTGCCGCCTTCCCTGACGGCCGGCCAGGGCCCGGAGCGTGCCGCGGGCGAGGCCGGTCCCGAACGGCAGCATCATGCGGGCCGCCCAGATGCTGTCCCGGCCGAACAGGCCGAGGAACCACGGGCATCCGGCGGCCACGAACTGGCTCTCGGCCTCGTCGGCGGAACCGCTCGGCTCGGCCAGCCGCAACGCCTCCAGGTCGGCCAGTCCCCTGGTGAGCAGGGCGGCCATGTGCTCGTGCCCGGTCACCTCGACCCGCCCCCACGGAGCGGGCTGCCGGGGCGGTACCGGGTAGCCCGCCACCGTCGTGGTCTTGCCCTGCACGAACAGGCGTACGGACCACTCCTCGCCCGGCTCCAGCAGCAGTTCCCAGCGGAACTCCGCGCGTCCCGGCCGGTGGTCGTCCAGGGCGATCTTCGGTTCGGGGCCGCCGCCGTACGGCGGAACGGGCTCGGCCCGCAGCACGACCTCGCTGTTGTCGTGCGGGCTGTGCCAGCGCACTCCCGGAACGAAGCCTTCCGCCTGTTCGCAGGGGATGTCGGCGGCCGGGATGCCCGCCTTGATCGTGGCCACGTCGGCGAGGTCGGTGGCGGCCAGCACTGAGACGGTGAAGCGCGCCGCCCCGGGTCCGACGTTCTGCAGCCGGACGACGTCACCCGACTCCGCGACGTCCGGGCGCGTGACGGTACGGTCCCGCGCGACCAGCAGCCAGGGCGCGGCGGTCGGGTCCTCGGACGACCTGCACATCGCCTGGAAGAACGCCTCCCGGGAGCCCTCGGGGCGATGGGCGACATGCTCGGGTTCCTGGTCGTCGACGAGCAGCCGCAGCGTGTGCAGGAGCCGGCGGTCCTGGTCGTAGAAGCCGTCGACCCCGCTGCCCCGCAGCTGTCCGTCCCGGGGCGACAGCGCGAACGACGGCGCGGCCAGGCAGACCACCGAGTCGTCCAGGAACGGCTGACGGCCCGGCGGGAGGGAGGCGGAGTCGATCACTGGTGGCACCTTTCCACAACGCTGCGAGGCCGGCTGCGCCGGTGCCGGCTCGGCCCGTCGAGCATGCGTCGCATCCTCCCGAAACGGCGAGGGAGAACGTCCGGAAAAACACCTGAGACAGCCACTTGATGGTGATTCACGATAACGGCTCGCCGACGCGACAGCCATCATGCGGCCCGGCGGCGGGCGTTCGCAGGAGGTTTGCGCAACGGAGGCGTCAAGAGCCGCTTCCCGCCTCATACTTGTTCTTCCAAACGGGGAACGGTGTTGGGCGGGGGGATCCCATGCGCCGTAACAGTCGGGGCGCACGACGTCTGAATCAGGTGCTCGCGGTCGCGGGCGCCGCCATCGCCGCGGGCGCGCTCGCCGGGGTCAAGTTCGTCGAGGGCGGCTGGCAGTTCCTGGTGATCTGCCTGCTCGCCCTGGGCACCGGCCTCGGCGCCTACTCCGGGCGCGCCTTCCAGAAACAGGCCGAGGGGCTGCCGCCGCAGGTGCTGATCAGTCATCCGCACGGCGACGAACCGTGGGCGCACTGGCTGGCCTGGCGGTTACGGCGGAGCGGGTATCTGACCTCCACCCGGCCGTGGGCGACCGCGGAGCACCCGGTGCCGCCGCCTCCCGAGGTGGCTCCCGACCATGAACTGATCATCGTCTCCCGGATGTTGGACGACGTGGGTCACCATCCCGGGCAGAGCCGGATCGCCCGCAGCCGCGGCAGATCGGCCCTCGTTCTGGTGACGGCGCACCACGACCCGCCGTTGACGCGCTGGGCCGGCTGCGAGGTGCTGACGCTGGCCGGGCGCGCCGCCGACGACGCGGCCGCCACCGTGGACGCCCGGCTGCACCAGGCGGGCGCGGTGCCGCTCCCGTCGTACACGGCCCCGCACATCGTCGGCGAGGTCGAACCGCGCTATCCGGCGCTGGGCCCGCTGATCAGCAACTTCGACCGGCGCGGTGCCTCCCACTTCACGGCCCGCCGCAGGGAACTGGCCCTGCTGCGCGAGGTCCTCGGCACGGTCAACGTCTCGCGCGACGCACGGACCTGCGCGATCCACGGGCTCAGCGGGATCGGCAAGACCCGGCTGGCGCTCGAGTACGCCCGCAGATACGAGGACCTTTTCGACGTCATCTGGCGGGTCGAGGCCGCGCACGCGCCCACCGCCCGGGCGAGCCTTCTCGACCTCGCCCACCGGCTCCACACGTCCCGTGACCAGCCCGCGGGCAGCACGGCGCAGCACGACGACCGGGACCCCGAGCAGACCCTCCAGGAACTGCTGTCGAACGAACTGCCCAGGACCAGGGCGCTGTTGATCTACGACGGCGCCGAGGACGACTCCGCGATCCGCCAGCTGCTGCCGGACGCCGGGGACGGCGGCCAGGTCCTGATCACCTCGGTCAACCCCGTGTGGCAGCGGAGCGCACCGCGCCACCGCATCGCCCTGGAAGCGTTCACTACCGAGGAGGCCGTCGCCTTCCTCAGCGACGCGAGCGGCATGGACGACGAGGCCGGACTGGCCAGGATCGTCGACCAGTTGGGCCGGCTGCCGCTCGCGCTGGAGTCCGCGGCCGCCTCGCTGCGCGACGATCCCGACATCGAGGGGTATCTGCGGGCCCTGGAGATCCGCTCGCAGCTGGCTCCCCCGACCCGCCCGGAGACGAGCCGCAGCGGTGCCCCCGCCTGGATCCTCTCCTTCAAGCAGGCCGAGGAGAAGGACGAGGTCGTGGGCCTGCTCCTGCGGCTGTGCGCCTTCCTGGCACCGCAGGGCATACCCGGCTACTTCTTCGAGGCCGACGGGGGCCGCACCGATCTGCTGCCGGAGCGGCTGCACGCCGAGGTGGCGGACCCGGCGCGGGGCCGCCGGATCAGGGAGACCGCCCGGAACTCCTCGCTGCTGACCGGCGAGGCGAAGCTCGTGATGCACGCACAGGTGCAGGCGGTGATCCGCAAGGAGATGTCCGTCGCGGAGCAGACCGAGAACGCGGAGGCAGCGGCCTACCTGCTCAACGGGTGGTTCCCGCAGGACCCGGACCGGGAGGGGACCTGGCCGCGGTGTGTCGAGCTGCTCCCGCACGCCCGGGCCGTGCTGGACCACTGCCGGGAGCTCGGTGTCGTCGACGAGGACACCTCGGATCTGCTGCAGAGCATGGGCGAGTACTTCCGGGTGCAGAGCGACCGCGTGGAGGCGGAGCGGCTTCTGACGGACGCCCTGGCACAGCGCGTGCGGCTGGGGGGCCGCAACACCTCACCGGTCGCCAACACCCTGGTGTCGCTCAGCCGGCTCAAGTTGCTGAGTGCCGAACTGCTCGAAGCCCGGACCTTCGCCGAGGAGGCACTCGCGATCCGCCTCCGCATCGACGGCGAGCGCGAGCCGCGCACGCAGGAGAGCCGGATGCAGCTCGGGCGCGTCCTGCGTGAACTCGGCGACTTCGAAGGGGCGTCCGAGGCCGCGGCCGAGACGCTGCTGCGCCTGCGACGGCTGGACGAGCCCAACCCCCTGAAGATCGCCGACGGTCTGATCGACCTGGGTCTGGTCCGCTGGCGGCAGGGGAAACTCCCCGCGTCGGTGGACCTGTACCGCGAAGCGCTACGGCTCCTGGAGCGGACCCCGGGAGGAAGCGAGCCCGCGCGCCGCAACCCGACGGCGTTCGTCCACCAGTCACTGGGGCTGGCCCTGCTGGACTCCCACGACCTGGAGGGAGCCGAACAGCACCTGCGGACCGCCCTGGACATCCTGGAACGCGCCGGGTACGCGGACGGGCACCCGGTCGTCCTCTCCTCGTCCGTGCATCTGGGCGAGACGCTCAGGCAGCAGGCGGCGAGGTTCCGGGGCCACCGCGACCGGCGCTCCAGCAACGCGCGTGAGCGCTCGTTCCCGGGGAACGCGAGGCCGAGCGGCTGCTCGCGGAGGCGAAGCACATCTTCGACGAGGTGCTGTCCGCACCCCACATGAACGGCGACCGCGACCACCCCGACCGCGCCTGCGCCCTGGTCCGCTACTCGCACCTGCTGCACGAACTGGGCAACAGCGAGGCCGCGATGACGGAGGTCACGAACGCGATCGGGATCTACACCGGCAAGTACGGAGCCCAGCATCCCTACGTGGCCGAGGCCCGGTACCGCAGGGCCCTGATCCTCAAGGGATCCGGCGGCCAGCCCCAGCGCTGGCAGGAGGACCTGACGACGGCACGCGAGATCTACGGCCGCGTCCATCCCGCCGACCACCCCCTCATCGCGCAGATCGAGGAGGAACTGCGGGACGCACCCTGAGCGGGCGGGCGGGGCCGCGAGCGGTCCGGCGCTTCTTCACACGGCCGACAGGTCACCCCGCGCCGGCGTCGGCACCTGCCTCTGCCTCTGCCTCCGCCTCCGCGAAATAGATCACCAGCGTCTGTTCCGGCTGCTCGGCCAGGTGGAAGGCCGTGTAGGTGTAGGTGACCGGGATGGTGCGGCCGGGCGGTCGCAGGCGTTTGCGGCCGCTGTGGCGGGCCTGCACCTCGTACCGGGGCCACCAAGAGCGGGCCTCCGGGCTGTGCTCGTGGAGTTCATCGACGATGCGGGTGTAGCGCGGGTCGGTGGGGTGCCGGCCGGCCAACGCGCGGAGGCGGGCCAGCAGGCCTCGCGCCTCGGGTTCCCAGTCGGCCAGGACGTCCCGGGCCAGGGGTTCGAGGAACACCCAGCGCAGGAAGTTCGGGGGCCGGTCAGCTGGCGCGGTGAGGTTCGGGAACAGGTCGGCGGCGGGCTGGTTGTGGGTGAGCACGTCGTAGTTGCCGTCGATGATGTAGGCCGGGTGCGGCCGCAGCAGGAGGGGGACCGACGCCACCTCGGTGGTGAGCGGCTCGAAGGGCTCGGGGTCGGTCGGCGGGGTGTGGTGACCGGCCAGGCGGAGCAGGTGGTCGCGCTCGTGCCGGTTCAGGCGCAGTACCG
Source organism: Streptomyces sp. N50 (assembly GCF_033335955.1). Taxonomy (GTDB): domain Bacteria; phylum Actinomycetota; class Actinomycetes; order Streptomycetales; family Streptomycetaceae; genus Streptomyces. The sequence continues at coordinate 5,841,484 of NZ_CP137549.1, read as the reverse complement.
AGGCCAGGGACTCCAGTACCTGCTCGGAGGCGCGGATCTCCCGGCCCTGCTCCAGGTACGTGTACCAGGTCGCGCTGATCCCGGCGAGCAGGGCAAGTTCCTCCCGCCGGAGACCTGGCGTGCGGCGGCGGCCGGTCTGCGGGAGGCCCACCTCGTCCGGTGTGACACGTTCCCGGCGGCTGCGCAGGAACGCGCCCAGTTCCTGACGCCGGTCCAGCTGATCGACCAGCGGGCGCGAATGGTTCGGCATCGTGCGTGGCATCCCTGATTCCAGAATAAACACGGTCTGGATACCAGGCTAAGTCCGTTCCAGACTGATGCCAAGAGATCGAACGAGCAACAGAGTTCAGGAGGTCCACCATGTCCGGAATCGACGGAGTAGACGGGATCGACGGCATCGACGGGATCGACGGGATCGACGGGATAGACGGGATAGACGGCAAGGTCGTGGCGATCACCGGTGCCGGCAGCGGAATCGGTGAGGCGACCGCGCTGCTGCTGGCCGGGCGGGGTGCGCGGGTGGTGCTGGGCGGCCGCCGGGAGGAGCGGCTGGCGGAGGTGGCGGCCCGGATCGAGAAGGCGGGCGGTGTCGCCGTACCGATCCGTACCGACGTGACCCGGCGGGACGATCTGCACGCCCTGGTCGCGCTGGCCCGTGAGCGGTTCGGGCGGCTCGACGTGCTGTTCGGCAACGCGGGCGCCGGACCGATCTCGCCCCTCGACGATCTGCGGGTCGACGAGTGGGACGAGATGGTCGACGTCAACGTGAAGGGCCTGCTGCACGGGATCGCGGCCGCGCTGCCGGTCTTCCGCGCGCAGGGTTCCGGCCACTTCGTCACCACCGCGTCGACGGCCGGGCTCCGCGTCGCGCCGAACATGGCCGTCTACGCCGGCACCAAGTTCGCGGTCCGGGCCATCTGCGAGGGGCTGCGCCAGGAAGCGGGCGAGTCCCTGCGGGTGACCACCGTCTCGCCCGGTGTGATCTCCACCGACTTCGCCGAGGCCTCGACGAACACTCAGGTCAGGGAGCAGATCACGGACATGCGGGACCGCCTGGCGATCCCGCCCGACGCGATCGCCCGTGCCGTCGCCTTCGCCATCGGGCAGCCGGCCTCCGTCGACGTGAACGAGATCGTCGTACGGCCCACCGCGCAGGCCTGATCCCCGCGCCCGGTGGCGCGCGGCCCTCAGTACCGCACGGCGCTCTGCGCCAGCGGCGGATACACCGCACTCGGCACGCCGTCCACCGTCGCCCCCGCGTACTTGAGCATGTCGCCGACCTGCCGGTTGAGGTCGTAGGGGAAGTTGAGGGTGGGCGTGGACACCTCGTCCAGCGTCGCCGTCTGGGCCGGGGTGAGGCTGAGGTCCAGGGCCGCGAGGTTGGCTTCCAAGTGGGCCAGGGTGCGCGGGCCGATGAGGGTCGAGGTGATGCCGGGGCGGGACCGGACCCAGGACAGCGCTACGGCGGCGGAGGTCGCCCCCGTCTCCTCCGCGACCTCGGCGACCGCGTCGATCACCGTGAACTGGGCGGGAGTTGGGGCACCGAGGACGGCGGAACGCCTGGTGTCGGCGGGAGTTGACTGCTCGCGGGTGTATTTCCCAGACAGATAGCCGCTCTTGAGGGGGCTCCAGGGCAGCACGCCCATCCCCGCGTCCTGGGCCAGCGGGATCAACTCGCCCTCGATGGTGCGTTCCAGGAGGGAGTACTCCAACTGCAGTGCGGTGACCGGGGTCCAGTCCCGCAACAGGGCGGTGGTGTGCGCCTTGGCCGTGAACCAGGCCGGGGTGTCCGAGAAGCCGACGTACCGGATCTTGCCCGCCGTCACCAGGTCGTCCAGCGTCCGCAGGGTCTCCTCGACCGGGGTCGAACGATCGTGGTTGTGCAGCCAGTACAGGTCGATGTAGTCGGTGCGGAGGCGGCGCAGCGAGTCCTCCAGCTGGCCGATGACCGCCTTGCGGCTCGCGCCGCCGCCGTTCGGGTCGCCGAGGTGGAGGTTGCCGTAGAACTTGGTGGCCAGCACGAGCCGGTCGCGCAGGCCGGGGCGGGCGGCGAGGAAGTCGCCGAGGATCGCCTCCGAGTGGCCGTTCGTGTAGAAGTTCGCGGTGTCGACGAAGTTGCCGCCGCGGTCGAGGTAGGTCTGGAGGATCTTCTCCGACTCCTCGACGCTGCTACCGAAGCCGCCGTCCTCGCCGAAGTTCATCGCGCCCAGGCAGAAGGGGCTGACCTTGAGGCCGGAACGGCCGAGACCGACGTACGAGTCGAGTGCCATGAAATGCTCCCGAGGGGAGATGGGTGGAATACCGACTCCTCAAGGGCACCACTCTGACCAGCGGAATCGTTAGGGCGATCCCACCGCCCGCTTGCACGATCCTGTCGATCTGTCGTGCGGGCCGACGGTTGCGGGCGGTCCCTCCCGGTGCTTGGATCGGGGCGTGCACCCACCCGCGCTTCTGACGGAACTGCGCGCCCTGATCGACCGGCACGCGTCCCGCACGCCCCTCGCCGTCGACGGCCTGATGCTGACCAGGGCCGACGAGCCGGAGGCGCCGAGCGCGAGCGTCGCCCGCCCCGTCCTGGCGATCGTGGCGCAGGGCTCGAAGCGGCTCACCCTGGGCGACCGCGTCCACGACTACGGAGCCGGCCAGTACCTCGTCGTCTCGGTCGACCTCCCGGTTGCCGGCCACTACACGCGGGCCAGCCCCGAAGTACCCTTCCTCGCCTGCGGGTTGGCCCTCGAACCCGCGAAGATCGCCTCCCTGCTGCTCGACACGGGAGCCGCTCCACTCCCCCGCGGGACGACCACCCCGCACGGTCTCGCCGTGTGCGACGCACCCGCCGAACTCCTCGACGCGGCGGTGCGGTTGCTCCGGCTGTGCGACCGCCCCGACGACGCGCGCGTCCTCGGCCCGCTGGTCGAGAAGGAGATCCTGTGGCGGCTGATCACCGGTCAACAGGGCGCCCTCGTACGGCAGATCGGCCTCGCCGACAGTCAACTCACCCATATCGGCAGGGCCATTCACTGGATCCGCGACCACCACACCGAGACCCTCCGCATCGACGACCTGGCCCGCCTCGCCGGCATGAGCGCCTCCCCCTTCCACCGCCACTTCCGCGCGGTGACCGCCCTGACCCCGATCCAGTACCAGAAGCGCATCCGCCTCCAGGAGGCCCGGTTGCTGCTGATGAGCAGCGCGGGGGACGTCTCCGACGTCGGTTTCGCGGTCGGTTACGACAGCGCGTCCCAGTTCAGCCGCGAATACCGCCGCGCCTTCGGGAGACCACCGGGGCAGGACGCGGTGCGGCTGCGCGGCGGGGCGGCGAACAGCGGTGCCCGGAAGGGGAGTTGAGCCCGGCCGGGTTGGTCAGCCTCCGCTGCCGTACGGCCGTGTCAGGATCTCCAGGACGTGGCCGTTCGGGTCGTCGAAATAGACCCCGCGGCCGCCGTCGTTCGTGTTGATCTCGCCCTCGCGGCGGTGCGCCGGGTCCGCCCAGTACGTGAGACCCGCCTCCCGGATCCGCCCGAAGATCGCGTCGAAGTCGTCCTCCGAGACCAGGAACGCGTAGTGCTGCGCAGTGATCTCGGCGAAGCCCGAACCGGGCTGGTCCATGTAGTCGAGGGTCACCCCGTTCGGGATCGCGACCGGGATGAACGGGCCGTACTGCGGGCTCACTCGGAGTCCGAGCAGGTCGGCGAGGAATCGGGCCGACGTGTGTTTGTCGTGCGCGGCGACGATGGTGTGGTTCAGCTGAACGGTCATCGTGTGGGCCTCCTCATGCCCAAGCTACTCCGACGGCAAGTTAAGGTAAGCCTTACCTGGCCGGATTCGATCGGAGAGACAGTGACAGTGCGTGCGTTCAAGAGGAAGGCTGTCACGGCGATGGTCGCCGTGTCCGCCGTCGGGGGGTTGCTGGCCGGGTGTTCGTCGTCCTCCGCCGACAACGATGCCGAGAAGTCCGGCGAGGGCTCGCAGAACAAGGTGATCGGCGCCTCGGAGGGGCCGGACGCCGCGCCCAGCACCCTCGCGACCGGCATGGGCTCGGACAACGACACGGACGGCACCTTCCCCCGTACCGTCACGCACTTCGAGGGCAGGACGACCATCAAGTCGAAGCCGACGAAGATCGCCGTGCTGAGCACGGGACAGCTCGACGACCTGCTCTCTCTCGGTACGGTCCCGACGGCCACCACCCGTGCCGACAACGCCGGCCTCGTCCCCGACTACCTCGCGGACGCCTTCCCGGCCGACAAGTCGAAGCTCGCCGCGATGACCGACGCGGGCACGCGCCAGGCGCCCAACCTGGAGACGCTCGCCGCCGCCAAGCCCGACCTGATCCTCGCCAACGACTCGCTCGGCGACCTCTACCCGAAGCTGTCGAAGATCGCGCCGACCGTCATCACCGCCGGCAACGGCATCAACTGGAAGCGCGACCTCCTCCTCGTCGGCGACGCGATCGGCAAGGGCCAGCAGGCGCAGAAGCTGCTCGACTCGATCGTCGAGGACGCGGGCGAGAAGGGCGAGGCGCTGTCGAAGACCTCCGTGTCGATGCTGCGCTTCACACCCGGCCGTACCCGGATGTTCGGTGTCTCCTCCTTCACCGGTTCCATCGCCGTCGACATGGGCCTCGACCGGCCCAAGTCCCAGCAGTTCAAGGCGATTTCGGAGGACATCGGCGCCGAGAGCATCGACAAGGCCGACGGCGACTGGATCTTCTACTCCGTGCAGGGCGACGCCTCCAAGACGGATGCCGCGAGCGTGCTCGCCGGGCCCCTGTGGAAGTCGATGTCGGCGGTGAAGGCCGGCCACGCCGTGAAGGTCGACGACGACCCCTGGTACCTCAACGCGGGCCCGACCGCCGCCCGCCTGGTCGTCCTCCAACTCGCCGAGGACATCAGCAAGTAGAAGAACGACCGGAGAGCACCTCGTGCGCGTCAAACGCCTCGCCTGGCCGGCGGCCACCCTCGCGGTGGCCGCCGCCGTGCTGCTCAGCCTCGCGGTCGGCACCCGCCCGATCCCCCCGTCCGAGGTGCTCAACGCGCTGTTCCACGGCGGGAGTTCACCGGACGCGCTGGTCGTACGGTCGCTACGGCTGCCCCGCACCGAGATCGGGCTGACGGCGGGCGCGGCACTCGGCGTGGCGGGCGCCGCGCTCCAGGCCGTCACCCGCAACCCGCTCGCCGACCCCGGCATCCTCGGCCTCAGCCAGGGCGCGGCGGCGGGCGTCGTCCTCGCCATCGCGACGGGCCTCGCGAGCGGTTTCAGCGGCTACGTCTGGTACGCCTTCGCCGGCGCCGTCCTCGCCGCCACTCTCGTCTACGGCATCGCCGCGCGCGGCCGGGGCGGGGCCTCACCGGTCAAACTCGCCCTCGCCGGTACGGCGTTGTCGGCGATGACGGCGGGCGGTACGACCGTCGTCCTGACCTCCAGCTCGGCCACGCTGGACCAGTTCCGGTTCTGGCAGGTCGGCTCGCTGAGCGGCCGGGACGCCGACACGGTCGTGGAGATGCTGCCGTTCCTGGCGGCCGGGGCGGTGCTGGTGCTCGCCTGTGCGCGGGGGCTGGACGCGCTGGCCCTCGGGGACGAGACGGCGCGGGCGCTGGGCCATCGGGTGGGGGTCGTCCGTGTGTGTGCGGCGCTCGGGGCGACCCTGCTGGTGGCGTCCGCGGTGGCCGCCGCCGGCCCGATCGCGTTCGTCGGCCTCGCCGTCCCGCACCTCGCCCGCCGTCTCACCTCCGGCGGCCACCGCGCCCTGCTTCCGCTGTCCGCACTGCTCGGCGCCGCGCTGCTGGTCGGGGCGGATGTGGCGGGGCGGGTCGTGCGCTCCCCCGCGGAGGTGCCGGCCGGGGTGATGACGGCGTTGGTGGGGGTGCCGGTGCTGGTGGTACTGGTACGGCGGAAGGCGACGGCCGTATGAGCGCGACTGGTGTCACCGTCCTCCGCCCCCACCCCTCCATCTCCCTTCTCCTGCACCGGCGTTCGGCCGCCGTGGCCGCAACTCTCGTCCTCGTCCTGGCCGTTGCGATGACCGCCGCCGCCTGCTGCGGCCAGACCTACGTCTCACCCGGCGAGGTATGGCACACGCTGCGCACCGGATCTGGTCAATACGACCTGGTCGTCAACGAGTTGCGGGTCCCCCGGATCGTGCTGGGCGCGCTGGTCGGTGTCGCCCTTGGCCTCTCCGGAGCGCTCGTGCAGACGGTCACCCGGAATCCGCTCGCCAGTCCGGACGTGATCGGGGTCGGGCACGGTGCCGCAGCCGCGACCGTACTCGCGCTCTCCGCCGGAGTCGTGAACTCACCCAGCGCCATGCCGGCCATCTCCGTCCTGGGCGGACTCGCGGCCGCAACGCTCGTGTACGTGCTGGCATGGCGGCACGGGATGCAGCCAAGTCGGTTCGTGCTGACGGGAGTCGGGATCGGCGTCGCGCTGTCGGCCGTGGTGCAGCTGTATCTCTCGGACAGCGAGCTGCAGGCCGCCGAGACGGTCAAGCTGTGGCTGACCGGTTCGCTCAACGGGCGGGGCTGGGAGCAGGCGGGGCCCCTGGCCGTAGTACTGCTCCTGTGTCTGCCCGCGTTGGTGTGGGCGAGCCGGGCCCTGCGGCCGCTCGGGCTGGACGCCGACACGGCGGCCTCGCTGGGCGTGCGGGTGGATCGGACGCGGCTCGCGGTGACCGTGCTCGGGGTGGTGCTGGCGGCGACGGCGACGGGGGCGGCCGGGCCGATCGGGTTCGTCGCGCTGACCGCGCCGCAGTTGGCCCGGCGGCTCACCCGTACGCCTCAACTGCCGTTGGTGTGCTCGGCGTTGACGGGCGCGGTGATTCTCGTTGCCGCCGACCTCGCTGCCCGCACGGTGCTGCCTCCGCTGGAGGTTCCGGTGGGGGCGCTCACCTCGTTGGTGGGTGGGCCGTATCTGCTGTGGCTGCTCGGGCGGAACAGGGTGGGGGGCTGAGGGTTCGTCGGCGGCTGCGGGTGAGTGGGGGCTGGTCGCGCAGTTCCCCGCGCCCCTAAAGGCGTGGCGGCTGCGGGTGCGTGGGGGCTGCCTCGCGCCCCTTGGGTAGGGACGCGCCAGGCGCCTTTTTTAGGGGCGCGGGGAACTGCGCGACCAGCCACGACGGCGCCGCAGCCACCGAACCAGGCGAAGGACCCCGAAGCAGTTCCAGGGGCGCGAGGAACTGCGCGACCAGCCCCCACGGCCCCGCAGCCGCCACGCTTTTAGGGGCGCGGGGAACTGCGCGAGCAACCACGACGCACCCGCACTCGACAACGCACCGGGCCCCGGAGCAGTGCGGCTCCAGGACCCGGGGTGAAGGGACGGCGTCAGATCGTCGCCGTGTCGATCACGAACCGGTACCGGACATCACTCGCCAGCACCCGCTCGTACGCCTCGTTGATCTGGTCCGCGGAGATCAGCTCGATCTCCGCGCCGAAACCGTGCTCCGCGCAGAAGTCCAGCATCTCCTGGGTCTCCCGGATACCGCCGATACCGGACCCGGCGAGGGTCTTGCGGCCGCCGATCACGGAGAAGAGGTTGAGCGAGACGGGCTCCTCGGGGGCGCCGACGTTGACCAGCGCGCCGTCCGTCTTCAGCAGCGACAGGTACGCGCCGAGGTCCAGCGGAGCGGACACCGTGGACACGATCAGGTCGAGCGTGCCGCGCAGCTCCTCGAAGGTCTTCGGGTCGCTGGTGGCGTAGTAGTGGTCGGCACCCAGCTTCAGGCCGTCCTCCTGCTTGCGCAGCGACTGCGAGAGGACGGTGACCTCCGCGCCGAGCGCGTGCGCGATCTTGACGCCCATGTGGCCGAGGCCGCCCATGCCGACGATCGCGACCTTCTTGCCGGGACCCGCGTTCCAGTGCTTCAGCGGCGAGTACAGGGTGATGCCGGCGCAGAGCAGCGGCGCGGCCTCGTCGAGGGCGATGCCCTCGGGGATGCCGAGGACGAAGTTCTCGTCGACGACGACCTTCTCGGAGTAGCCGCCGTAGGTGGGCTCGCCGTCCTTGTCGAGGGCGTTGTACGTGCCGACATTGCCACCGGTGCAGTACTGCTCCAGGCCCGCCTTGCAGTTGTCGCACTCGCGGCAGGAGTCGACCATGCAGCCGACGCCGACGCGGTCGCCGACCTGGAACTTGGTGACGCCGGGTCCTACCTCGGAGACGATGCCGGCGATCTCGTGGCCCGGGACCATCGGGAAGATGGCCTTGCCCCAGCCCTCCTGGGCCTGGTGGATGTCCGAGTGGCAGATACCGGCGAACTTGATGTCGATCAGGACGTCGAACTCACGGACGGCCCGGCGCTCGATGGTGGTGCGCTCCAGGGGAGCCTTGGCGGCGGGGGCGGCGTACGCAGCGACTGTGGTCATGCCGGAACACTCCTAGGGGGGATGCGCGCCCGGCCGCCTTCTGACCGGGCACGATGCCAAGCCTGCCCGAAAGTCCCGAGGCTACCCAGGCCACGGTCCTGCGTACGTCTGCTGTGCCTACCACCAGCGAGGTCAGGCTCCTGTTCGTACGACCGGGAATACTGGACCGTATGGACGAACACCCCGAATCCGCTCCCGCGCCCGCCGACGCCGGTCAGCCGCTGGACCGGCGGGCCGAGCTGAGCGAGTTCCTGCGCACCCGGCGGGCCCGGCTGAAGCCCGAGGACGTCGGGCTGCCGGACTTCGGGCGGCACCGCAGGGTGCCCGGGCTGCGCCGCGAGGAGCTGGCGCAGCTGGCCGGGGTGTCGGTGGCGTACTACACCCGCCTGGAGCAGGGCAACGGCCGGAACGTGTCGGCGGAGGTCCTCGACGCGATCGCCCGCGCGCTGCGTCTGTCCAACGCCGAGTCCTCGCACCTCACCCACCTCGCGAAGCCGAAGCAGCACAAGAAGAAGACGTCGACCCCCACCCAGCAGGTGCGGACGCCACTACGGCAGCTGCTCGACACGATCGACACGATCCCGGCGTACATCACGGGCCGCCGCACGGACATCCTGGTGTGGAACCGGATGGCCGCGGCCGTCTTCGGCGACTGGTCCGAGCTGCCGCCGCAGGAGCGGAACTGGGCCCGGCTGGTGTTCCTGCGGCCCGAGTACCGGGACCTGTTCGTGGACTGGGAGCAGAAGGCGACGGACATCGTCAGCATGCTGCGGATGGACGCGGGCTTCTGCCCGGACGACCCGCGGCTGTCCGCGCTGGTCGGCGAACTCTCCGTGAAGAGCGAGGAGTTCAGGCGCCTGTGGGCCACGCACGACGTCAAGGAGAAGACCTACGGCGTCAAGCGCCTCCACCACCCCCTGGTCGGCGACCTCACCCTCCACTTCGAGGGCTTCCACCTCAGCGACGGCTCCGACCAGGCCCTGATCACCTACCACGCGGAGCCCGGCTCGCCATCGGCCGACGCCCTGCGCCTGCTGGCGAGCTGGGGCACGGACGCGACCCGCGCGGGCACCTCGGCCCAGCGCCCCGACCTCACTCCGTGACGCCGAGGTCCGCCCGCATCAGCCGCCGCATCGCGGCCAGCCGCGGCTCGGCCTCCTTGAGATCCAGCAGGGCCTCCTCAGCGCTCTCGCCGTCCCGGGCGAGGCCGCGGTCCAGACGTTTTACGACGGCGTCGACCCCGGCGAGCACCTGGTTCACCGAGCGGGACGCGTCCAGGATCCGCTCGGGCACGACCATCTGCGCCTCGGCGTAACGGTCCCGGTAGTCCCGCCGCGCCTCCTCCAGCTGGTCGCGCTCCAGCTCGGTGTAGACCCCGTCACGGATGCGGTGCAGGGCGTCCTTGAGCAGCGTGTGGAACTGCCGCGAGGCCCGGTTCATCGCCGTATACGCGTCCCGCCGCTCCTCCAACCGCCGTACCCGCTCGGCGACTTGGGCCTCCTCCGTGCGCTGCCGGGCGGTGAGGCGCTGGCTGAGGACGGGGGCGAAGAGGGTGCCGAGCACGCCGACGACGGCGGTGATCATGGCGGTGACGGCGGCGGTCATGGGGCCAGGAAAACACGGACGGCCCGCCGGAAGGTGAACTTCCGGCGGGCCGCCCGCCACTCGACTCAGCGCGTTCTGCGGCTCACTTGCCGTAGTACGCGTTGTAGATCGAGATCGTCGACTTGTTGCCCTTCTTGTCGGCGATCTTCGCGTGGAACGAAATGGCCTTGCCCTTGGCCGGGTTGGTGACGGTGATCCTGCCGTTGACGACGTTGACCTTCTTCCAGGTCTGGCCGTAGTCGTACGACACCCACACACCCAGGGACTTGAGGTTGCGGCCGGCTGCCGCGCCCTCGACGGTGACCGGGATCGTCGCCTTCTTGCCGGCGGCGACACGGCTGTCCAGGCCGGTCGTCGCGTTGAACCGGGCCGTGGAGACCGGGAGTTGGGCCACGCCTGAGCCGGTCGGCTTCTTCGAGGAGAACGTCCAGCTCGCGTCGATCCGGGTGGACGCGGCGGCGACCTTGACGCTCCGGATGACCGAAGTGGTCAGCTTGTACGAGGCGTTGGCGGCCGGGACCTTGAACACGCCCTCGCCGAGCAGCGGGTCCTGGTTGGAGCCCACCTTCGTGCCGTTGCGGTACAGGGTCGTGTTGACCGAGGTGAACAGCGACGAGCCCGCGTGCTGCGCGGAGTCGGCGAACAGCGGCACGATCCCGGAGATCTCGTTGCCGTCGCGGTACACGCCGTAGACGTCGTCGAGGTGCGGGCCGAAGACCGCCGTGTTGAAGGTCCTGGTGTACGTCCGGCCGGCCTTGAAGGTCTCCAGGTCGTTCGAGACGTAGAAGGACTCGGAGACCGGGAAGCCGTCCGGGCCGAGCGCGCCGTCCTGCTCGAAGTCCAGCTCCCACTGCACCCCGTTGATGGTGGAGACGTGCAGCGTGCGGGTGCCGGGCAGCGGCTGCGGGAAGGTGGAGGCGGAGGCGCCCCCGCCGCCGTCGGGCAGGTAGCCGAAGGCGTAGAACAGACCGGTCTTGCCACTCGCCGCGGCGCCCAGTCGGCCCTTCACCGTGGCGAGTTCACTCGCTTTGTAGTGCTTGGTGTAGCCGGTGGCGAGCTGCTTGACCTTGCCGCCGGTCGTGGTGTCGTACTGCTCGTCGGTGCCCTTGGTGAAGTGCGCGTCCCACTGCTCGGACAGCGAACCGTCGGTGATCTGCGGACCGAGGTGCGCGGAGCGGAAGCCGGCGTACGTATCCAGGAACCAGCCGAAGGAGGCGCCGCCGTCGGACGTCTCGACCGAGTAACCCGGCGCCGCGAAGGACGACTTGGCGGCGGTGTCCGGCACCGTGATGTCGACCGGCTTGGTGGTGCGGGCGTCGATCGTGATCGAGGTGTTCTTGGCGATGTCCAGCTTGGGCTGGGCGATCCAGTCGGCGCCCTTGGTGAAGTCGTCCGGGTCCACGAAGATCCCGGTGTCGAGGAGGTAACCGCCCTTGGGGACACGGACCTTGACGGTGCCCGACGCGTCGTAGGGGGTGAAGTAGCCGCCGGCGCCGAGGCCGGACAGACCCGCCACCGTGGCCGTGTAGTACTTCGCCGGGGTGCCGTCACGGTTGATGAACTTCAACGTGAGGTCGTACGACTGCACTTCGCGCACCACGGCCGCGGCCGTCCGCACGCTCTGCCCGCCGCCCGTGGCCGTCACGTACGCGGAGTACGCGCCGTCGAGCGTGCCGCCGAGCTTGGTGTTCACGGTCAGGCCGACCGCGGCCGTGCCGCCCGCCGGTACGGTCACCGACGTCTTGTCGAGCTTGAAGAAGCCCGAAGGAGCCGCCTGGCCCTTGGGGTTGGTGGCGGTCGCGGTGAGCTTGAGGGTGACGGCCGCGGTGCCGAGGTTGCGGTAGGTGATCTGTTTGGTGACCGGGGTGTCGTCGGTGTGCGGCCACTGCTGGACGCCGAAGCTCTCCGACACCGGGTCGGCGATGACGCTCTGCTTGATGGCCTTGTCCACGGCGATCCGGCCCGAACCCTGCTCGAACGGCGTGTAGTTGCCGCCCTTCGCGGACCCGGTGAGCGCGCCCTTCAGCTCGGCGTAGCCCCAACTCGGGTGCTCCTGCTTGAGGATGGCGGCCGCACCGGCGACATGCGGGGTCGCCATCGACGTACCCGAGATGGTCAGGTAGCCGGGCGGGTTCTCGCCGACCTCCTTGTCGATGACACTGCCCGGGGCCGCGGCGGCGGTGATGTCGACGCCCGGTGCGGTGACGTCCGGCTTGATGGCGCCGTCGCCGACGCGCGGGCCGGTGGAGGAGAAGTCGGCGAGCTTGTCGTTGCCGTCGACCGCGCCGACCGTGATGGCCGCGTCCGCGCTGCCGGGCGAACCGATCGACTGGGGGCCCTCGTTGCCCGCGGCGATCGCGAACAGGATGCCCTTCTCGGCGGAGAGCTTGTTGACCTCCGCCTCCAACGGGTCGATCCCCGGGGTGTCCTGGCCGCCGAGGCTCAAGTTGACGATGTCGGCGCCCTGCCCGGCCGCCCACTCCATGCCGGCGAGGATGCCGGAGTCGTCACCTGAACCGTTGTCGTCCAGGACCTTGCCGTTGAGGATCTTCGCGTCGGGCGCGACACCCTTGTACTTGCCGTGCGACTTGGCGCCGGTGCCCGCCGCGATGGACGCGACATGCGTGCCGTGCCCGAAGTGGTCGTTCGCGTCGGTGGCCGTGGAGAAGTTCTTGGACTCGATGACCTGGGTCTTCAGGTCGGGGTGATCGGCGTCGACTCCCGTGTCCAGTACGGCGATCTTGACGCCCTTGCCCGTGTAGCCGGCCGCCCACGCCTTCGGGGCGCCGATCTGCGGCACCGACTTGTCGAGGCTGGCCCTGCGGACGCCGTCGAGCCAGACGTGCGCGATACCGGCGGCCGACTTGTCGCCGTCGGTGACGGCCTTCCACAGCTCCGGGGCGTCCTGCTGCGGGGTCTGCACGGCGTCGGCGTTCAGCGTCTTCAGGGACTGGCGCAGCCTGCCCGCGTCCCGGACGTCGGCCTTGGTCGCGGTGGCGGCGCCCTGGTAGCCGACGATGACCTTCAGGCCGGCCTTCTGGGAGGCGCGCTCCGCCGACTTGTTGAGCTCGGTGACGTCGAAGAGCCGCTGGTCGAGCTTGCCGGACGCGATGAGCTGGGCCGCGTCGACGGGTATGACGAGCGTGTGCCCGTCGAGCTTGCGGACCTGAACCGGTATGTGTTCACGGCCCTTTGCCGGCTTCAGACCGGCGACCCGGCCCTTCGCGTCGACGGTGACGCGGTCGCCGGTGATCAGGGTGATGTGGTGGTCGCCCTTGAGCCGGGCCTGTGCGGCACCGGTCTGTGCGGCGGTGAGTTGTGCGGCACCGGCCGCGCGCTGTTCGGGTTTCGCCGACGCCGGGGTGGTCATTCCGGCGGCGAGGGCGACTGCGGCGGACGCGGCGACGGTGGCCGCGCACGCTCTCTTCACGTGTCTGCGCAAGGCTCCCCCTGGAGCTGAGGTACCGGGCGAATTCCCCGTTCACCCGACCGGGGGAAAGCTCGCACACACGTGCGTGACACCCCCCGGAATACGCAGTATGCCGAGGGGTGATCACGCGCTCAAGAGATGAGAGGAGGGTAAGAAAGCGCAGCCGTGAACTGTTACGCCGTCGCCCGGACTCCGTTACCCAGTCGACGGGTGAAGCCCGCGCGAACTCCGCTAAGGGCTCCGCCGGAAACCCTGAACTTCCTTGCGCGGCAACCGAGTTACTTCGACGCGGCGTTCTCCTTCACCGTGATCTTGCCCTTGCGGATGGTGGCGAGACGCGGCGCCTTCTTCGCGATGGCGGAGTCGTGGGTGACCATGATGAAGGTCAGCCCGTGCTCCTTCCACATGCGCTCCAGTACGTCCATGATCTCGTCGCGCATCGACTCGTCGAGGTTGCCGGTCGGCTCGTCCGCGAGGAGCACCTTGGGCTGCTTGACGAGCGCGCGGGCGATGGCGACGCGCTGCTGCTGTCCTCCGGACATCTCGCCGGGGAGGTGGCCGAGGCGCTCACCGAGGCCGACCGACTTCAGTGCCTCGGCGGCTCGTTCGCGGCGCTCCTTCGCCTTGGTGCCCAGGGGCACGAGGGCGGTCTCGACGTTCTCCTGGGCGGTGAGCGTCGGGATCAGGTTGAAGGACTGGAACACGAAGCCGATGTTCTCGCTGCGGACCTTGGTGAGCTTGGCCTCGGAGAGTTTCGCCAAGTCGATGCCGTCCAGGACGATTTCGCCCGCGGTGGGGCGGTCGAGGGCGCCGATCATCTGGAGGAGGGTGGACTTGCCGCCGCCGGTCGGGCCCTGGATGACCAGGCGGTCGCCGTCGCCGATCGTGAGGTCGATGCCGTCGAGGGCGTGGACGGTTTCCTTGCCTCGTGAGTAGAGCTTGGTGACGCCTCTTAGTTCGTACACGGTGTAACTCCTGGGGAAGTGAAGGGGGTTGGGCGCCGTCAGTCGTCTGCGGGTCCGTCGTGGCTGGTCGCGCAGTTCCCCGCGCCCCTGAAGGGCGCGCTGCACGCCGACCACGACGGACCCGTACCGATGCTCGCTACTCGACTCTGCGCAGGGCGTCCGCCGGACGGAGTCGCGACGCTCGCCAGCCGCCGAAGGCGCCCGCGATCAGGCCGCCCGCCACCGCGAGGCCTACCGCGAGGGCGATGGTGGTGGCGTTGACCGGGGCGGTGAGGGCTACGTCGAGGGTCTTGGCCGCGGCCTGACGGCCGCCGCCGAAGCCACCGCCGCCACCGGGGCCGCCGCCCGCGCGGCCGCCACCACCGGTGCTGCCCAGGGAGGCCGACAGGGTCGGGCTGATCGCGGTCACGACGTACGCGCCCGCCAGGCCGAGCGCGATACCGAGGACACCGCCGACCAGACCGTTGACGACGGCCTCGCCCACCACCTGCCGGGTCACCCGGCCGGACTTCCAGCCGAGCGCCTTCAGCGTGCCGAACTCCCGCACCCGGCGCGAGACCGCGGAGGAGGTGAGCAGCCCGGCGACCAGGAACGCGGCGATCAGGACCGCGATCGACAGCCACTTGCCGACGCTGGTGGCGAGGGAGGAGGCGGTGGACAGGGACCCGGAGACGGTGTCGGCGAGATCGGCGGACGTGGTGACCGTCGTACCGGAGACATTGCTCGTGATGGTCTTCTTGACGGCCGAGATCTGCTTGGAGTCGGTCGCCTTGACGTAGATCGTGGTGACCTTGTTCTTGTCACCGCTCAGGGTCTGCGCCTGCGTCAGCGGGACGTACAGGTTGGCCGCCGCGTCACCGCTCGTCGCGGTGGCGATGCCGATGACCTTGTACTTGACGCTCTTGATCGTGACCGTCGAACCGACCTTGAGCTTCTTCTCCTTGGCGTACGCCGAGTCGGCGACGACGACCTTGGAGTTGGCCTCGGCGGTGGTGAACGTACGGCCGCTGGTGATCTTCGAGGAGGTCAGCGGGCCGAGCGCGGGCTTGGTGACGTCCGTGCCGTAGACCGAGTACGAGTTGATGTTGAAGTTGGCGCCGCCACCGGTGACTTCGCCCTGCGGCGCGCCGGTGCCGCCGCCGCGGTTGCCGCCGCCCCCGGTGCCGCTCCCCTGGTTCTGCTGGAACTGGCCGCGGGTGAACTGCCCGTCGACCTTGACGACGTTGAGGCTCAGCCCGCCGACCGCGTCGGAGACGCCCTTCTGCCCCGCCACCTTGGTGACGGTGCTGGAGGCCAGCGTGGTGAAGCCCTGGACCATGACGCGGTCGCTGCTCTGCGTCTTGCTGTCGCCGTTGTTGTTGGCGTCGAACTGGAACCGCGGCTGCTGCGAACCGCTGGCCGTGGGCGTGGCCGCCTTGGTGACGGTCATGTCCGTACCGAGTCCGTACAGCGACTGGAGGACCTTGTCCTGTGCCTTCCCCATGCCGGAGGACACGGAGTTGACCACGATGACCAGCGCAATGCCCAGTGCGAGGCCGGAGGCGACGACGAGGGCCGCTTTTCTGCGGCGGCGCAACTCGCGCCTCAGGTAGGTGAAGAACATGGCCCGCAAGCTAGGTACGGCGCGTGATGATGCCATAAGGCCGACATAAGAGAACGATGAGAAGGCTGTCCGTGGCCAAAGAATGAGCCCACGCAGGGCTGTCAATGGGGTTGCGCTCTCTACCGTTTTACGGCGTTTACGGCGCCGACCCGCGCCCATCGCGGGTATCCGCGTTGCCGTACGCGATGTGCTGGTGTGATGATTTCACCCATGTCCGATCACGGGGGAAACGACATGGGGAACGGCGGGGCGACCAGCGGGGAGACCGGGGGCGTACGACGGTCCCGGCTGCTGGACTACGCGGAGATGAGCGAGGCGGGTCCACCTACCGCACCTGTCGGCGACTCCGAGCCCCTGATCAGCGACGATTCCGTGGCCCGCGAGCGGCATGAATCCGCCGTGCTGCTGGGCGAGTTCCGCCGCACGGCGGTATTGGTCCCCACGGACTCGGACAACGCACCCCTGGTCGGTGATTTCGGCGGTATCCGGTGGATCTACGCGTTTTCGAACGAGTCGGCGTTGGCGAGGTTCGCGATCGCGAGGGGTGAAGGCGGGCGCGAGTGGCCGTATCAACGGCTGCTGGGAGCCCGCCTGTTGGACGCGGCGGTACCGGCTGTGAGTGCGGTGGGTGTGCCGTGCGGAGTGGCGCTGGATGTGGGCACCGAGGGCGAAGGGGCGCTGTTTCCACCGGTGTTGGGGATCGTGCCGGAGGCGGCGGCGGTGGACGCGGAGGCAGACGCGGAGGAGATACGGGGATGAGCGGGGACGCGGGTGAGGACATCAGGGCGACCGGGCTCGACGAGATAGCGCGGGGGATCACCCTGGTGCTGGGCGAGTTGAAGGACCTGGGCATCGACAGCCTGGCGGGCGCGGGCCGCGGCTTCTCCGAACTCGCCCTTTCCGGACTGGAGTTGGGCAACGAGGAGTTGCTCTCCGGTTTCACATCGTTCTGCGAACGCTGGGAGTGGGGCGTGCGCGCGCTGGTGAACGAGGGCAACAACTTCGCTGCGGGCGTGGGACTTTCGGCGGGCACGCTGTACGAGACCGACCAGTACGTCCAGGGCACGATGAAGATCGTGGCGAACGCGGGGATGGGCAACCCGTACGCGTCGGAGGACGAGGTCACCCGGCAGAGCTGGGGCGACCTGGTGCGCAACAACGAGTACACGGGCGGCGTCGACTTCAGCGCGGAGTCCATGGACAAGGCGCTGGACAACAGCGGGCAGGCGTACAAGGACGCGGCGCGGGACGTGATGACCTCGCACACCCTGAGCCCACTGGGCCCGGGCCTCAACCCGGCGAACCTGGCGAGCGCGGCGGGGCTGAGCGGTGACGAGTACAACGCCATGCTCGACGGCCCGTTGGGCCCGTCACCGGAGGAACGCGCGAAGGCGGCCGAGACTCAGCAGGGCGGGGACGCGGGCTGATGGGCATCGGCGATCTGGTCGACTCCGGCCTGGGCAAGGTCGGCGAGGTGGTCGACAAGGGCAAGAAGCTCACGGGCGAGCTGGTCGACGAGGGCACGAACGCCGCCGGCGACGCGCTGGACAAGGTCGGCGCCCACGGCCTCGCGGACAAGGTCGAGAACGCGGGCGACCGCATCGCCTCGGACCTGGGCGCGACCCCGGCCGAGCAGCAACTCGGCCAGAGCGACCAGCCGAAGGACCTGCTCCACGGCGACGCGAAGGCGATCCGCGCGACGGCCAAGCACCTGACCGACTTCTACACCGCGTTCGACAGGGTCGGCGACGGCATGCGCAAGCTCGACTCGTCGTCCTGGCAGGGCGAGGCGGCCGAGGCGTTCCGCAAGAAGTTCGCGATGCACCCCACGAAGTGGCTCCAGGCGGCGGACGCCTGCGACGCGGCGGGCCAGGCGCTGTCGTCGTACGCGGAGACGGTGGAGTGGGCGCAGGGGCAGGCGCGGGACGCGATCGACCTGTACGGGCCGGGCAAGGAGGCGTCCGACGCCTACAAGGCCGACCTGAAGAAGGACGACGGGGGCAAGCAACAGGAGCCGTCGACCGACCCGGGCGCAGCCGCCGTGGAACGCGCCCACGAGATCCTGAACGAGGCCCGCCGCCAACGCGACGCGGCCGCCCGCACGGCCGCGGGCGCGGTCCGCAAGGCCCTCGCCCACGCCCCCGCCGCACCACCCCCGCTCACCCGGCTGAAGGCGGACGCGGTCGACGGCTACCAGGCCGTCAACACGGAGATCCTGCACTTCGACGCCGGGGTGGTGAAGGGCACGGCGGGCATCCTCACCTTCGCCCGCGGCCTCAACCCGATGGACCCGTACAACATCACGCACCCGGCGGCGTACGTCCAGAACGTCAACATGACGCTGGCAGGCCTGGTTTCGACAGCCGCGCACCCTGAACGGGCCGCGAAGACGATGCTGGACGACTTCATGAAGGACCCGTCGGAGGGGACGGGGCGGCTGCTGCCGAACCTGTTCGGGGACGGGGCGGGGCTGGAGGCCGCGTTCGGGCGGGCCGCGCTCAAGGAGGGGATGGAGAGCGCGGTCGAGACGGGGGTGCGGGGGTCGGCGAAGGACGCGGCGGGGGATGCGGCGGGCGCTGGGCGGAAGGGCGCGACGGAGAACCCCGAGGGCGTCAGCCGGCAGCCGAACGAGACTGTTTGCGAGGGCGACCCCGTAGACGTCGCGACCGGCCGAATGGTGCTACCGCAGACTGACGTCTCGCTTCCGGCCCATCTGCCGCTGGTCCTCAAGCGCCGTTTCGAGTCCTCCTACGAGCTCGGCCGCTGGTTCGGGCCGTCGTGGTCCTCCACCCTCGACCAACGCCTTGAGATCGACTCCGAAGGCGTCGTCTTCGTCACTGAGGACGGTCTCCTGCTGGCCTACCCGCATCCCGCCCCCGGTCTCCCCACCCTGCCCACCCACGGCCCGCGCTGGCCTCTGGACCGCACCGACGGCGGCTACACCGTCACCGACCCGCAGACGCGTCGGGTGTGCCACTTCACCGACCGCACCGCATCCCTGTCGGTCCTGGAACAGATCGACGACCACAACGGCAACTGGATCACCTTCGAGTACGACACCGACGGCGTTCCGCTGACAGTCGTCTCCAACGGCGGCTACCACGTCCGCATCACCACGCAGGCGGGCCGGATCACCGCGTTCCATCTGGCGGCCACCAGCCAGGAGTTGAAGCGCTATGACTACACCGACGGTCACCTGACCCAGGTCGTCAACTCGTCCGGACGCCCTCTGCGCTACACGTACGACGACGCCGGCCGTATCACCTCGTGGACGGACACCAACGATCACAGCTACACCTACGAGTACGACGGCCAGGGCCGCTGTGTCTCCCAGGGAGGATCCGCAGGGCACTTGACTCGGCGCATCACCTACGACGGCACCGCGCCGGACACCGATGTGCGGGTCACGACCACGGCCACCGCAGACGGTCACATCCGCCGCTTCTTCGTCAATGACGCATGCCAGGTGGTGGCCGAAGCCGACCCGCTCGGCGCCGTCACCCGTTACCGGCGTGATCGCTACAACCGCCTGCTCTCCGAGACCGATCCCCTGGGCCACACCGCGTCGTTCCGCTACGACGAGACCGGCAACCTCCTCGTCGCCGCCCGCCCGGACCGACGCGAGGCGAAAGCCGAGTACAACGACCTCGGTCTGCCGGTGAAGGTGGTGAACCCGGACGGCACGGTCTGGCATCAGACGTTCGACGAGCGCGGGAACAGAACGTCGCTGACCGCCCCCACAGGCCGGACCACACGCTTCTCCTACGACGACGCCGGCCATCTCACGACTGTCACCGACCCGCTCGGCCATGTGACCTCGGTCCGCCACGACCGGGCCGGACTCCCTGTCTCGATCACCGATCCGCTCGGGGCGACCACGACATACGAACGAGACGCCTTCGGCCGGCCGGTGGTGGTCACGGACCCCACGGGGTCGGTGAGCCGCATGGAGTGGACGGTCGAAGGCCGCCTGACCCGCCGCACCGCTCCCGACGGCACAACCGAGTCATGGACGTACGACGGCGAGGGCAACTGCACCACTCACACCGACCCGCTGGGCGGCGTCTCCCGCTTCGAGTACACCCACTTCGACCTGCTCAGCGCCCGCACCGGCCCCGACGGTGTCCGCCACGAATTCGAGTACGACACAGAACTACGCCTGACGAGGGTCATCAACCCGCAGGGTCTGCCGTGGACATACGAGTACGACCCGGCCGGGCGTCTCGTCGGGGAAACGGATTTCGACGACCGCGCCGTCACCTATGCCTACGACACAGCGGGCCGTCTGATCTCCCGCACGAACGCGCACGGCCAGACGGTGACCTTCGAGCGCGACGCGCTCGGGCAAGTGGTACGCAAAGACGTGGCCGGGCAACTGACCACGTACGCCTATGACTTGACGGATCAGCTGGCACAGGCGACAGGACCTGACGGTACGACGGTGACCGTGCTGCGAGATCGCTTCGGGCGGGTGCGCTCGGAGACGGTCGACGGCCGGGCGGTGACTTACGAGTACGACGAGCTCGGCCGCCGCACGGGCCGCACCACGCCGAGCGGGTCACGGTGCACTTGGTCGTACGACGCCGCCGGCAACCGAGTGGACATGGTGACGTCCGGCCGTCGGATCGACTTCACGTATGACGAGGCAGGTCGCGAACTGACCCGCCACATAGGCGAGATGGTGACGCAGACGCATGCCTACGACGCCTCGGGCCACCTGACCGAGCAATCCGTGGCGGGTGTCGCCGGTCGCAGGATCCAGCACCGCGCCTACACGTACCGCGCCGACGGCAACCTGACCGGGATCGACGACCACCTCTCCGGAGCACGCAGCTTCGACCTGGACACGGTGGGCCGGGTCACAGCGGTACACGCGGCGAACTGGACCGAGTCGTACGCGTACGACGAGGCAGGCAACCAGACTCGGGCCTCTTGGCCGACGGCCCACCCCGGTCAGGAGGCGCGAGGCGAACGCGAGTACGCGGGCACCCGTGTCACTCGCGCGGGCAACGTCCGCTACGAGCACGACGAACTCGGCCGCATGATCCTGCGCCAGAAGTCCCGCCTGTCACGCAAACCTGACACCTGGCGCTACGAATGGGACGGTGAGGATCGCCTGACGGCAGTCACCACCCCTGACGGGACCCGTTGGCGCTACACCTACGATCCGTTGGGCCGCCGCACGGCGAAACTTCGTCTGGGTCACCGAGGAGAGACGGTGGTCGAGCGGGTCGACTTCACCTGGGACGGGACAACGCTCTGCGAAGAGACCACCACGTCCCCGGAGTTGCCCCATCCGGTCACACTTACCTGGGACCACCAGGGCCTGCGTCCCATCGCCCAGACCGAGCGCATCACGGCAGCCGGCGCACCGCAGGAAGAGATCGATTCCCGCTTCTTCGCCATCGTCACCGATCTCGTCGGAACTCCCAGCGAACTCGTCGACGAAGACGGTGAGATCGCCTGGCGCACTCGCAACACCCTGTGGGGCAATACCGCTTGGGCTGCCGACAGCACCGCCTACACACCCCTCCGCTTCCCGGGCCAGTACTACGACCCCGAAACGGGACTCCACTACAACTACTTCCGCCACTACGACCCCGAAACAGCGCGCTATGTCACGCCTGACCCTCTCGGACTGTCGCCGGCCCCCAACCCTCTGGCCTATGTCCTCAATCCGCACATCTGGGTCGACCCGTTCGGTCTGAAGTGCCCTGACCTGCCCGAGGGTCACACCTCGCAGCCGGCGTTCACCAAGGACCCGTACAACAAGAATGTCGTGGATCAGCGCATTCAGGAAATGCGCGACCTGTATGGGATCAAGGAGCCCCCTCCCGCTGCGTCCAGCAGCATGATCGGCGCCAACGGCACTCAAGTGACGAGCAAGACGATGTGGAACCACGGTCCATACCGCATTGACGTCGAGAACCCCAATCCCGGGCAGCGTGCCGGGCAGTTGCACTTCCAGGACCAGAGCAACCCCACGGCGAAGTACCAGTACAATTTCAGCACCGAAAAGTTCGACGGGCTGCCACGTTCCATCGAGAAGGAAATAGGCAGGAACCCTGGATTCCAGGCAGGAATCGACAAGGGTCTGAGAATACTGGGAGAAGGATGACCATGAGAATGAATGCCAGGATGTCCGAATCCTTTGAGGCGATCGACCGCACCGCCCGGGAAGAGGACGTACCGGACCCGTTCCGTGCCATCGTCCGTGCCGGCTGGACTTCGGAAGGCGATGCACTGCTCCTGAGTGCCCTGCATTTCGGCTACTCCGGTACACCGCTCCCAGAATTCGGTGACGTCATCCACTACGAGGCCAGCGTGAACGGCCGCGGCATGATGGACTACGACATCCCGGAGTCGGATCCGGAAAGGCACAAGACACTCCTGCGCCGCTCCCTCGGCTACGCCTGCACCGCCCTTCTGGAAGTGCCGGGGAATTGTCCATGGCCGATGTTCGGGTACATCTCCCTGTCCGAGGGAGGCTTGGAGGACGACCTCCTCACCGCGCATGTGACGTTCTGTTCCGCACGCCCAGGGCTACCTCCCTATGTGGACGACATGGATTCCTACAAGCACGAGGCACTGCTGGAGGTTTCCCAGGATGACGCGAAGGCCCTGCTCAGGAAGTCCGGCGCTCAATCTCGATGAGGTCGAAGAAGTGTGCTCGACCAGGGGTTCCTCAACTGGTCGAGGAGTTCAGGCGTCTTCGGCGGATGCCGGGTTCGTGAGTGGTAGGAACTCGGGGAGTCCAGACCCGCCCTCGCTCAGATGCTCAAGAGCCGAAGCGAACGAATAGCAGTCGAAGAGTGCTGAATGTTCCTCGCCCGTCGCGGGCTTCGGAAGGCCCAGGTCCCGCCACAAACGGCCGACGTTGGACGCGGACGTCACCGGTGCGACGGAGTTCAGCCAGGGCCTGATGTTCAGGAAGTGGGCATCCAGGAAGCCGTTCTTGACTTCTTCGCCCCGAGATCGTGCCCAGCCGACGTTTTCGCCTAGGACGACCATGTCGTTGCCGTACGAGAGGACGGACTGGCCCCGGCAGAAACCCAGGAAGTCGCCGAGTGCTTCCGCTGCGGGGAGTCCTTCCCGGTCCAGCGTCTCCTGGTCGATGCCGGTGAGTTCGGTGAAGTAGCCGGACAGTCGGGGATTGACCACCGGGCGGACCAGTGCCTCGTACTCCTCGACGACGGAGCAGTCCTCACGCAGCCGCAGCGCGCCGATCTGCACGATCTCCCGAAGCTGCCCCGGCGCCCCCCAGTCCTGCTCAAGCGCTCCCTGCCATGACGTGAATTCAAGGTCGAACACGACGAACGTACGCAAGGCAGCTCTCCCTCTGGCGCGGATCTCCACCACAGTCTCCGGCAGGGCAACGCCAATCTCCTACCTCCTACCTCCTACGTGCCGGGGCGCCGCAGGAGAACCGTGTGGTGGTCCAAGTCGTCCAGGTGCCCCGTGTGCCCCGTGTGCCCCAAGTGCGCCTCGGGCCGCGGTGGTTCGGGCGCGGCGCGCAGGCCGGCGAACGGGTTGCGCCAGAAGCGGGACCGAGGGGTGCGCCAGTTGCGTCGCAGGGCGATGACGCGCAGGGCGAAAGCGAGGGTGGCGGCGGCCGGGGCCGTCCATTCGTTGAGGAGCTGGAGGTGATGCAGGACGGCGACGCCGCCGGCGCCGACCAGGGCGGGGAGGGCGTACAGATCCCGGTTGGCGCGCAGCAACGGCGGGATCTCCATGGCGAGGACGCTGCTGATGAGCCCGCCGCCGACGGCGGTGACGAAACCCAGGGTGGCGGCGGCCTCAGGGTTCAGTCCGTACGCGAACGCCTTCGTCGCGCCGGTGACGCTGAACAGGCCCAGGGCCGCCGCGTCGAAGAGGTCGAACGCCCGCTCCCGATGCTGCAGGCGCGCGCTGTAGAAGACCACCAGGCCGCCGACGATCGGAGCGCAGAAATACCCGGGGTCACTGAAGGCCACCGGGCGTACGCCTATCACCAGATCCCGGAAGACCCCGCCGCCGAGACCGACGGCTTCCGCGAGCATCACCACGCCGAAGATGTCGAAGTCCTTTCGGACCCCCAGAAAGGCACCCGATAAGGCAAAGGCCAGGATGCCCACCAGGTTCATCACATACTGCACGGCACCTATCACGCCTTCGAACGACATCCGCGCGCTCCTGTCCTTGCGGCACCGTCTGCGTGCATAGTGCGTCAACCCGCTTGCACACAGCGAAAGTTACCCATGAGTTTCACCCGGGTGAATCGGCCGGGGCGGTCGGCGGCCCTCGCACTCCAGAGCCCGGAAACAGTCGTGGATATCTTGGCCGATGAGCTGGCCTGCGGTGACCGATCGACCCCTCGGCGGTGCGTGAGTAACGTAACGGCGGTCGTAGACAACCGACTTGGGCCCTTGAACCGTTGCGTCTTTCCGACCTTTCAGGGAATCGCTTCCTTTGACGCCTTTGATGAATCGGCACCACCGGCGAGAGGACCTCCAGCCATGGCACCAGCCGAGCGGCAGCACCTGACGGGCAAGGGACGCGCGGCGATCGACGCGTTTCTGCGTGACCGGGGAGCTGACGGGATGCCCCATCCCGGCGGCACGTTGCTGGCCCATCTGGGCCGTGTTCAGGGGCTGTTGGCGGACTGGGGAGCGGATGCCGTCGTCCAGACCGCGGGGCTGTGCCACGCGACGTACGGTACGGACGGCTTCGCACCGGCGCTGCTGCCCCTCTCCGACCGGGCCACGCTCGCCGCGCTGATCGGTGAACGGGCGGAGGAACTGGTCTACCTCTACGCCAGCTGTGACCGCGGCGCGGTCTACCCTCGCGTCGACGGCACCACGGAGTTCGCGTTCCGGGACCGCTTCACCGGCCGCGAACTCAGCCCGCCCGCCGACCAGTTGCGGGCGTTCTTCGACATCACGGCCGCCAACGAACTGGACGTACTGGCCCACAACACCGAACTGGCCGAGCGCTACGGCCCAGCCCTGCACGCCCTCCTCACCCGCGCGGGCACCCTGCTCTCCCCCGCCGCCCGAGAGGCCGTGGCCCGGCAACTGGGCTGAGTCGGCTCCGCTCGCCTCAACACTCCTTTGCGGTAAGGCTGTTGAGATCGTCCTCCACCTCGCACCACACCGTCTTGCGATCCGCCCCCTGCTCCACGCCCCACCGCCGAGCCAGCGCGTCAAGTAACGCCATCCCCCTGCCGTGTTCGTCCGTCGCGGTCGCCCGGAGCAGCAGGGGCAAAGCGCGTGGGTCCGGATCGGTGACCTCGATACGCGTGTGGCCGTCGGCGGTGCCGAGGACTCTGACGGTCACCGGGGTTCCCTCGCCGATGTGGTCGATCACGTTCGTCACCAACTCCGTTGCGCAGAGGCGGACGTCGTAGGTGTGGTGGCGGAGGTGATGGCGGAGTTCCGGTACGGCCTTGGGGTGGCGAGGAGGCTGAGTTCGAGGTTCACCGTTCCGCCGCCTTGCGGAGGGCTGCGGCGAGTTCGCGGGCGGTGGCGATGTTGCAGTTTCCGAGCGCGACGAGGCCGGCGGCCAGGATGTCCACGCCGAGGGAGGGGAGTGTGATGCCGTGCTGGTCGAGGGCCTCGCGGAGTTCCTCCACGCAGAGGGTCGTGTCGTAGGGGTCGGACATGAACGGGTGCCTCCTGTGCGCTCTGTGACGAACTCCTCACAGACTGGCGTTCCGCTGGCTACCGTAAAAGAGGTTTCGCGTTCGCGACCGGGGCTGCGGAGGAGGGCAAGTGGTGGCACGGGGCAAGGACATCGACGGGTCGATGAGCGTTCCGACCTTCTACGGCAAGGAGTTGAGGTGGAAGCGGGAGGAGGCGGGGCTGTCGATGGAGGCGTTCCTCAAGGGCAGCTTCTACAGCAAGACGTACCTCAGCGATATTGAGCACGGCGAGCGAAGGATCCCGCTTGATCTGGCTCAGCACGCGGATCGGAAGCTGGGGACAGACGGGTTCTTCGAGCGCAACTGTGAGTCGGTGCGGAAGGCTCGTCGCGCAGGGCACGCCGAGTACTTCGCCGATGTCCTGGAGTTGGAGGAGCACGCGAGGGAGATCGAGGAGTGGGACCCGTCCCTGATCCCAGGCCCTCTCCAACTGCCGACATACGTCAGGGCCGTTGTCCTGGCAGCGCACCCGACGTACTCCGAAGAGTCGGTGAGGGAGAAGGTCGAGGCACGACGCAAGCGTGCCTGGCTCTACGAGGAGCAGGAGGCGCCTGAAAGCTGGCTGGTACTCCACGAGGAGGTCCTCAGGAACCCGATCCTGCCGCCCGGCGATATGGCCGAACAGCTCGCCCATATCGCAGAGGTGGCGCGTAAGCACCGCCGTTCCATTCCGCAGATCCTTCCGCGGAACTCAGGAGCGCACCCCTTCATGATGGGTACGACAAGGTTCCTGACCTTTGTAGATGCCCCGCCGGTCATGTACACGGAGGCCATGTACAGCGGCCAGCTGATCGATGATCCGGCGCTCGTGAGCCAGTACTCGAAGGCGTACGGTCGGCTCAGGGCCGCCGCGCTCCCACCCGAGGCATCCCTGAAGCTCATCGAGCAAGCAGCAGAGGACTACCGAAATGGCAAACACCCAGATCGACTTGAGTGACGGGATCTGGTTCAAGAGCAGCTACAGCAATGGCGACGGCGGCCACTGCGTAGAGATCGCCAGCGACTTCCCCGGCGCAGCCCTCTGGCGCAAGTCGAGCTACAGCAACGAAAGCGGCGGTAACTGCGTCGAGGTCGCCGCCAACCTCCCCGGCCTCGTCCCCGTCCGCGACTCAAAGGCCCTCCACCGCCCCGCCCTGATCCTCACCGCCCCCGCCTGGACCCCATTCATCACCTCCCTGAAAGCCGAGTGAACGCGAACCAACTGCTGGACCTGGTCCGGCAGATCACCGACTTGGACGACCCCGCCGTACGCGAACGCGCTGCCGATGAAGTGACCGACTGGACCCGTTCCTACACGTCGGCCGAAGCCATCACCCTGGCGACCGTGCTCTCCGCCACCGCGGCCCGCGAGCGGAACCACACCGCCCTGGAGGCGCAGCTCCACGCCCTCTTGGAGCTCACGTCGACCGGTCACGTGGAGGACACGCACATGGCTCATCTGCGTGAGATCGACCTCGCAGAACTGCCCGCCGAACTTCAGGGATACATCACCGACCTGCACCGGGCCCCTGTTGACGAGTCGGGGTTGCTACGAGCGCCGTAGCCGGTATCGTCGTCGGTGAAGAGGAACGAGCCCCCGCCACGGCGGGTATCCGTGACAGGGGCTCAGGCTCGCTCAGGAGCCTTCGGAGGCCCCTAATTTTGCTGGGGGCCTCCGGCTACCTGGCGCTCCACCAGAGCCACCACCTCCTCACGTGCTTGGCCCAGTTTTCCGGCAGCAGCCGGGTGAGTCGACACACAAGAGTCAGCCGTGGCTTGGCATGACGTCCCATGGGTGCGCCTCCCTTTTCTCAGGGAGGCGGCCTTTTTTCTTACCCGGAGCCGCCTCACTTCGGGCCGGGCCCCGAGGGGACGGGACCCGGAACAAGGGAGGCGCACCCGAGGGCGCGTCATATGACGGATATTACCGGCAACTCGCATATGCCGAGGACCACTTGAGGCGGACAACGAAAAGGCGGTCACCCCCACCCAGGGGCAACCGCCTTCAAGCGAACCGGAGTTGGCCGGTCGGGTCGGATCAGACCGCCGAACCCGCCTTCCACTGGGCCCAGTCCATGTTCCAGCCGTTGAGGCCGTTGTCCGGGGCCACCGTCTTGTCGCCCGTGTTGGAGATGACGACCACGTCGCCGACCATCGAGTTGTTGTAGAACCAGGCCGCCGGCATGTTCTTGTCGCCCGCGCCCTTCACGTCCTGCAGGCCCACGCAGCCGTGGCTGGTGTTGACCGAGCCGAACACCGAGGGCGAACCCCAGTAGTTGCCGTGGATGAACGTGCCGGAGCTGGTGAGGCGGATGGCGTGGGGGACGTCCTTGATGTCGTACTCGCCCTTGCCGTCGTCATCCGTGAAACCGACCGTCGCGCCGTTCATACGCGTCTGCGTGAACTTCTCGGACATGACCATCTGGCCGTTGTACGTGGTGTGTTCGGGGGAACCGGCGGAGATCGGGATCGTCTTGATCACCTTGCCGTCCTGCTCCACCTTCATCTGCTTCGACTTCGCGTCGACGTACGACACCTGGTTGCGGCCGATGTGGAAGGTGACCGTCTTCTGCTGCACGCCGTAGACCCCGGAGGCGCCCTCGACGCCGTCGAGCGCGAGCTTCAGCGTGACGGTGGAGTTCTCCTTCCAGTAGTCCTCGGGGCGGCAGTCCATCCGCTGGGTGTTGAACCAGTGGCAGACGACTTCCTGGCCGCTGGTGGAGGTGACCGTGATGCCCTTCTGGACGGCGGACTTGTTCGTGATCGCCTTGTTGAAGTTGATCGACACCGGCATGCCGACGCCGACCGTCGAACCGTCCTCGGGCGTGAAGTTCCCTATGAAGCTGTTGGCCGGGGAGACCGTGGTGAAGGAGGCGTTCTCGTGGGCGGCGAGCCCGGCGGAGTCCTTCGCGGTGGCCGCGACCTTGTACGTGGTCGAGCGGTCCAGCTGCGCGCTGGGCTTCCAGCTGAGCTTGTCGGCGGAGATGGTGCCCGCGACGGCCTTGCCGTCCGCGGTCGTCATCGTCACGGCCGTGAGGGTGCCCTTGGTGACCTTCACCGTGGCCGAGTTGTTGATGGAGGCGTTGTCCGAACCGTCCGCCGGCGTGATCTTGATCTGCGCCTCGGAGGACTTCTTCGCGGCCGCCTCGTCGGCCTTGGACTGCGAGCTCTGGCTCGAATCGCTCCCGGACGACTTGTCGTCGCTGCCGGAACACGCCGTGAGCACGAGCACACCGCCGAGCAGTGCGGACGCGGCCACAAGACCCTTGCGCCGCTTACTGTCCGTCATCACACGCTTCTCCATCGTTGCCGAATCCCCAAAAACCCCGAGCGCCCCGTAAACAGTTTCTTAAGAAACCAACGCTACGACCGCAGCGTCCCGTTCCGCCTACCCAGCAGATGTGGGGCACACCACGTCCACCGTGACCCCTGACATTCCTGGGACGACGAAACCCCGGGCAGCGGTTGCCGCCCGGGGTCACCTGCTCCCGCGCACGGCTCAGCCGACCACTGCCACCCCGTCTGCTTCCTCATCGCCGTCGACATCATCCTCGTCGATGTCCCAATCCGGCGAATCCGGGTCGTAGTCGATCTCCTCGCTGCTCCACGAGGCCTGGGCGAGCTCGACCCCGGGCATCTCGCTGACCAGGTCGAACGGGTCCACGAGATAGGCGAGCGCCTCGGCGGTGTCTTCCGTCACAGCGGTCTCGGCATGCCCGCGCTCGTCGCCGGGCAGCTCGGGATCCCCGGCGATCTTGGCCAGCGCGGCCTTGGTCACGGCGTCCTCGTTCTCCACTTCAAGAACGAGTTCGACACGAAGGCGTACAAAACGTGATGTCTCTTGGGTGCTCATGCCGGGAGCGTACGGCCCACAGCTCCCGTGACTTTCCCGCGACCCGCACAGTTCATTAGCATCGCTCCACACGGCCAATTCGCCAGCGCCACAAGGGGATCGATATTCCGTGTCAACCGCTCGCCGAACGATGCTGACCGCCACCGCCGCGGGCACCCTGCTGGGCGCCCTCTGGTTCGTCCCCTCCGCCAACGCGACGGTGACCGACCAGGCCAGAGTGGAGACTTCGGCGACACCTGCCTCGCAGGTCACCCAGCAGGCCCGGGTCACCTCGACGGCCGTCACCGCCTCCTCCGACGACACCCAACTCGCCGACACCGGCAGCCCGAACACCACGCCGTACATCGTCGGCGGCACGGTGTTCCTCGGCCTCGGCGCCGGTTTCGTGGCGTATTCGGTACGACGGGAACGCCTGGGCTTTTAACTTGCTTGACGGTTACTTGACTCAAGCTTCATAGTCCGCTCATGAAGAGATCATCGGGCATACGGCTGTGCGTCACCGTCGCGGTGGGCGCACTGTCGCTGGCCCTCATCACCGGTTGTTCCGACGGCGGTTCGGACAAGGCCGAGAGCAACACCGAGAAAGCCGCGCAGGGTTCGGAGAAGAACACCGCCAAGGCGCTCACCGTCGCCGAGTTGAAGAAGCGGATCCTCACCCAGGCGGACGTCACCGGCTACGAGGTCGGGGCGGTCAGCGGCGGCGTCGCCAGGGCCGCCATCAAGGCCGAGGAGAAGTGCAAGCCGCTGCTCTACCCCATGAGCGGCCTCGCCCCGACCGTCGCGTCCGCGGAGACCAACCGCATGGCCACCGAGGAGAAGAAGCCCTCGGCCGCCGCCACCGACCTGGACGACATGAGCGAAGCCGAGATGGACAAGGCGCTCACCGAGTCGATGAGCATCGACGTCACCATCGTCACGCTCTCCTCGTACGACGGCGACGGCGCCCAGAAGGCCGTCAAGGCCGTGTCCGACGCGGTCACGGACTGCGCCGGCGGCTTCACGGCGGCGTCGGGCAGCGACGAGCAGAAGTTCTCGAAGGTCGTCACCGAGAAGGGCTCGGGGACCGGCGACGAGTCGGTGGCGTTCGCGGCCAACGGCGAGATGGACGACACGGAGGGCAAGGCGGCCGTCGTGCACGTCGAGGTGGTCCGCCACGGGAACACCGTCGCGTCGTACTACACGATGAACCTCGGCAAGATGGTCTCCGACAAGGCCTACACGATCCCCGCCGCGATCATCACCGCGCAGTCCGCCAAGCTGAAGTGACGTACGGGGCCCGGCCGTTGCCATGGCAGGGCCCCAACTGCCCTACCGCAGCGGCCCGGTGACCTTCTCCACGGCCTCGACGACATGCCCGCCGCGCACGAACGCGTCGGCCGCCGCGAGGTCGGGAGACAGGAACCGGTCAGGACCCGGACCCTCAACTCCCGCCGCCCGTACGGCATCGATGACCGCCCGGGACGCCGGCGCCGGGGCCAGCCCCTCGCGCAGCTCCACGGCACGCGTCGCCGCGTACAGCTCGACGGCGATGATCCGGGTGAGGTTGTCGACGGCGGTGCGGAGCTTGCGCGCGGCCGACCAGCCCATGGAGACGTGGTCCTCCTGCATCGCGGAGGAGGGGATGGAGTCGGCGGAGGCGGGCACCGCCAGCCGCTTCATCTCACTCACCAGCGCGGCCTGCGTGTACTGGGCGATCATCAGCCCGGAGTCGACACCGGCGTCGTCCGCGAGGAACGGCGGCAGCCCGTGCGAGCGGTTCTTGTCGAGGAGGCGGTCGGTACGGCGTTCCGCGATCGAGCCCAGGTCGGCGACGGCGATGGCGAGGAAGTCGAGGACGTAAGCCACCGGCGCGCCATGGAAGTTGCCGTTGGACTCGACCCGGCCGTCCGGCAGCACAACGGGGTTGTCGACGGCGGACGCCAACTCCCGCTCCGCGACGAGCCGTGCGTGCGCGATGGTGTCCCGCCCCGCGCCGGCGACCTGCGGGGCGCAGCGCACCGAGTACGCGTCCTGGACACGGGGCGCGCCGTCCTGGTGGTGCCCGGTGAGCTCCGAACCGGCAAGCACGGCAAGCATGTTGGCGGCGCTGGCACCCTGCCCGGGGTGCGGACGGATGGCGTGCAGCTCGGGCGCGAGCACCTTGTCGGTACCGAGCAGCGCCTCCAGGGAGAGGGCGGCGGTGACGTCGGCGGACTTGTACAGCATGTCGAGGTCGGCGAGCGCCATGACCAGCATGCCGAGCATGCCGTCGGTGCCGTTGAGCAGGGCGAGGCCCTCCTTCTCGCGCAACTCGACCGGAGCGATGCCGTGTTCGGCGAGCAGCTCACCTGCGGGGCGTACAACTCCGTCCGGGCCCTCCGCGTCGCCCTCGCCCATGAGCGTCAGCGCGCAGTGGGAGAGCGGCGCGAGGTCGCCGGAGCAGCCGAGGGAGCCGTACTCGTGGACGACGGGCGTGATCCCGGCGTTGAGGACGTCGGCCATGGTCTGGGCAACCTCGGGCCGCACACCCGTGTGCCCCGAGCAGACGGTCTTGAGCCGCAGGAACATCAGCGCGCGCACGACCTCCCGCTCCACCCGCGGCCCCATCCCGGCGGCGTGCGAACGAACGATGTTGCGCTGCAACTGTGCCCGCAGTTCCGGGCTGATGTGCCGGGACGCCAGCGCCCCGAACCCGGTGCTCACCCCGTACACGGGCTCCGGCTTCGCCGCCAGCGCGTCCACGATCTCCCGCGCCGCGGCGAGCGCCGCGACGGCCTCACCGGAAAGCTCGATCCGGGCGCCCCCACGCGCCACGGCAAGAACGTCGGACGCGGTGACCCCGGACGTCCCCACCACCACAGTGTGCATATCCATATTCAGGAGCGTACGCATTGAATGCGACGGTGTCACTACCGGGTAGCCACTTAGACCCTTACAGGTAGGTCACGTCCGGCGGCCCCGGAAACGGCGCCGCTCCGCCGGCATCTCCGGCGTCGAGGAGTCCGCGAGCCGCACCACCGGATCGTCCGGCCCGTCCCGCCCGGCGACCACCGGCTTGTCCGCGCGCAGCGCCTTCGCGCGGTACTGGGCCGCGTCCGCCAGCCGGAAGAGCCGACGGCCGGAACGCACCGCCCCGATCGGATCCTCCGTCGACGCGACCCCGCACGCGACACCCTCGCCGAGCTCCAACTCGGCGGCGCGGCGGCAGAGTTCGACAGCCGCGTCGACCACTTCATCGGCGGGCGGCCCGACCGCGAGCAGACAGAACTCGTCGCCGCCGAGCCGTGCGGCGAGCGCACCCGGGATCATCGCCCCGCACAGCGAGAGCACCGAGCCGAAGCGTTCGAGGAGCCGGTCGCCGACCGCGTGGCCCCGGGTGTCGTTGACGCGCTTGAGCCCGTTGAGGTCACAGACGACGAGGCTGACGACGACGCCGTCGCGCCGGTGCCGTTCGATCGCCTCGTCGAGCCGTACGTCGACCGCCCGGCGGTTGGCGAGACCTGTGAGCGCGTCCGTGAAGGCGAGCCGCCGCGCCTCCTCCAGCCGCTCGGTCTGGGCGATCCCGGCCGCGACGACGGAGGCCAGCACGGTCGCGAAGTCGGCGTCCCCCCGGCCGAAGACCGGCGCACCGACCGGCCGCGCCACATACAGCTCGCCCCACGCCCGCCCGTGCAGCACGATCGGGGCGACGACACAGCATCCGCGCCTACGACGCCGTAGGGCGGCCACGCGCTGGTGGCAGTAGCCGGGGCTGCCCGCGGCCGGGCCCTCGGCGGTCTCGACCCAGGCGTTGGGCTCGCCGCCGCCCGCCCAGCGTTCGTGCAGGAACTCGGTGATCTCGGGGAACTGGTGCACGGGGTAGGTCTCGGCGTCCGGGAACTCCTCCTCGCCCTCGGCCCGCTCCCCCACGTTCACGAGGACGCGCAGCCGCCCCAGCTCGCGCTCCCACACCGAGAGCGCGGCGAAACTGCCGTCCAGGGCCCGGCATGCCCCGGCCGCCGCCGCCCGCCAGGACTCACGAGGGGTGTGTGCCGCCGCCATCCCCTGCGCCAGCTCCACCACGGCCGCGAGCCGCCTGTCCTCACCCATCACTCCAGGCTAGGGACATTTGGGGCATAGCGGGATATTGATGCGGCGAACAGGTGTCGGGTGCGGGCCGGTGGGGGCTGGTCGCGCAGTTCCTCGCGCCCCTGGGGAGGTGGTGCTGGGGGCGTTGGTGGGTGGAGGTCAGTGTCATGAGCGGATGAACGACAGCGAGGGCCAGCCCCAACCCCCTAGGGGCGCGGGGAACTGCGCGACCAGCCACAACGAACCCGCACCCGGCAACGCACACAAGCCCCCTGCCCCTCCCCCACTACTCCCCAGGCCACTCCGGCGCCCGCTTCTCATTGAACGCCGCGACCCCCTCCGCCCGATCCCCCGAGAACGCCACCGACCGCCAGGCCGCGTCCTCGACCTCAAGCCCAGCCCGCAGATCCAACCCATGCCCCAGCCGCAACGCCCGCTTGGCCGCGCGCAACCCGACGGGCGAGTTCGCGGCGATGCGCGCACCCAGGGCAAGAGCCTCCTCGCGGTCCCGGCCCGGCTCCACCAGGACGTCCACCAGGCCAAGTTCCGACGCCTCGGGTGCCTCCAACCGCCGCGCGGTGAAGATCAGTTCGGCCGCCCGCGCCGCGCCCACCCGGCGAGGCAGCAGCTGGGTGCCGCCACCTCCCGGAATCACCCCCACCGACACCTCCGGCAGCCCCACCACCGCCGTACCGTCCGCCACGATCAGGTCGCAGGACAGGGCGAGTTCGAAGCCGCCGCCGAGGGCGAAGCCGTGCACCGCGGCGATCGTCGGCATGGGGAGCTCCAGGACGCCGGTGTACGCGCCGCGTGCGAGCGGGCGCTGCCGTACGAGTTCCGCGTCCGTGAGGGAGTTGCGCTCCTTCAGGTCCGCGCCGACGCAGAACGCCCGCTCGTGCGACGAGGTCACCACGGTCACGCGTACGTCCCGGTCCGCCGCCAGCGCCGCGCAGGCCTCGGCGATCGAGACCGCCATCGCCGTGGAGACCGCGTTCATGGCCTTGGGCCGGTCCAGGACCAGTTCCGCGACGTACCCGTGCCGCCGCACCAGCACGAACTCCCCGAACCGCGACTCGAACCGCTCCTCACTCATGCCCGCCTCCTGGTTAACGTGGGTTAACAGACCTCGCCCCGATCATCGCACGCGGGTTCCCCGTTCGGGTGACATCCCGCCCAACTCCCGCCGCACCGCCCGTAGAAGCGCATAACGTGCGTCCGCCACACCACAGGGGGAGGGATCGTGACGACGACCACGAAGGCGGAGCGGGCCGAGGACACCGCGGAGATAGAAACGCCGCTCCCGCGCGGGCGACACCGCCGTCCCCGCCCCCGCAAGGTCCTCCTCGCCGTCAGCGGGCTCGCCGTGGCCGCCGGGGTGCTGAGCCTCGTACGACTGGCGCCCGAGTCGGGGGTCGGCGGGCTGGGCACGGCGGAGGCGGAGCCGAGCCCGGAAGCGAGCCGGAGCGCGGACCGTCCGGCGAACGCCGCCGCGACCATCAGCGCCGACCCGGCCGCGATCCCCTCCGCGACCTCGGTGATGGGCGGCATCACTCCCACCCCCACGGCGGCCTCCGGGGTCGTACCGACTCCGTATGCGACCGCGACGCCGACGACACCCGTAGCCGCGGACCCCACGACCGCCCCCGAGACGACGACGGCCGCCACCCCGCCACCGCAGGCACCGGCTCCGCACCCCACCTCGACGCAGACACCCACACCCACCCCCACACCCGGTCGGACCCCCAACTCCCCAGCCCCCACCCCGAGTCGACCGACCCTGTGCGTGCCGATCATCGGGCTCTGCGTGGACTCGCTGGTTCACCGTGATTGAGCTGACAGTCCCCCGTTTGTGCCGGTTTGTGGACAGCGTGAGACTGAAGACATGAACACCTCAGACACCACCCTCGCCAAGAACAAGGATCTTGTGCGCGCGTTCATCGACGCGCTGTTCACCAAGGGCGACCTCGGCGCGGTCGACGAGTACCTCGCCGAGGACTTCGTCGACCACGACCCTCCGTTCAACGGGCCTGGCGACCGTGAAGGCTTCCGCACCGCCGGCGCGCTGTTCCGGGAGGCGTGTCCCGACTGGCACAGCGAGCCGGACCTGATGATCGCCGAGGACGACCTGGTCGTCGAGCACTTCACCGCCGCCGGGACGCAGCGCGGGGAGCTTCTCGGCGTGCCCGCCCCGGCCGGAGGCCGCCCCTTGACCCTGCATGGAACCAACATCTTCAGGGTCCGGGACGACCACATCGTCGAGCGCTGGAACCGGCCCGACGAACTCGGCATCCTGCGCCAGCTCGGGATCGCCCCCTAGCGGAGACTTCCAGCGCTACGCCGGTGACGAGTCCCGGCGCGTGAGCAGCCACGGTTCGACAACTCCCAGGCCGCGCACGGGGCGTTGCCACATCGGCTGGAGGGCGAAGCGGTAGGTCGGGGGCTCCTCGCCCTCCTTCTCGGCCGTCGCCGCCGCTTCCGCCGCCTCCGCCTCGGAGGCCGGGGCCTCGCCGCTGCGGATGAGTTCCTCGGCGAAGGCGCTGTCGACGAGGACGGCGTCGCGAGGAGCTATCGACGTGAGCCGGGAGGCGAGGTTGACCGTCGTGCCGAAGACGTCGCCCATGCGGGTCGTCACCGTGCCGAAGGCGATCCCGACGCGGAGTTCGGGCATCGTCTCGTCGTTGGCCATGGTCTCGATGAGACGCAGGGCGATCTCGGCGGCGACTCCGGCGTCGTCGGCGGAGAACAGGACCTCGTCGCCCAGGGTCTTGATGAGACGGCCGCCGCGAGCCGCCACCAGGTCGGCGGCGGTGGTCTCGAAGGCCTCGACCAGTTCGCCGAGTTCCTCCTCCTCCATGCGCCGGGTCAGCCGCGTGAAACCGACCAGGTCCGCGAAGCCGACGGCCAGGCGCCGGTCGACCATCTCCTCGTCGTCGCCCGCCTGCACGACCCGCCCGGCCGACGCGGCGAGCTGGCGGCGCCAGACGTAGACGAGGAACTCCTCCAGTTCGGGCAGGAGCAGTTCGATGATCGGGTACGTCACCTCGGTGCGGGACATGCCCGGTTCCGGGGGCTCGGTCAGGCCCTCCAGGAACGAGTCCATCTGCCAGCCGGCCAGCCGCGCGGTGGTCTGCCCGGTGGAGCGGGCCACCTGCACCGCCATCGCCTCGCTCAGCAGCCCCGCCTCGACGAGACCGGCGAGGCGGCGCAGCGCGAGGACGTCCGCCTCCGTGAACGCCTTGGCCTGGCCTACGTCGGCGAAGCCCATGGCCCGCCAGAAGCGCGTGGCCAGCTCCATGGAGACGCCGGCGGTGCGGGCCGCCTGGAAGGGTGTGTAACGGCGCTCGGCGCCCAGGATGAGCCCTTCGAGGCGCAGCGCGAGCGGGTCCTCGCCGGGTTCGGCGGCATCGGGGGCCACCCGGCCGTCCGCGTCCGCGCCGGAGCCCGTGTCGTCGACGGTCACGCCTGCTGCCCTTCCGATCTGCCACGGTCAGGTATCGACCGGGCCCAATGCTACGGCAGGTGTGGGCCAGCTCACTCCGTGAGTCACACGGGAAGAGCCGCCACAAGAGCGGTCGGGGTCACGCGGGGCGCAGGTGGACGATGTCGCCCGCCCCCACGGGCTCCTGCACGCCGTCCTCCGTGGCCAGCACGAGCCGCCCGTCGCCGTCGATCGCGACGGCCTCGCCGGTGATGGAGCGGTCCCCGGGCAGCTCGGCCCGGACGACCCGGCCGAGCGTCGAGCAGCCGGCCGCGTAGGTCTCCTGGAGGCCGCTCTCCAGCGGGTCGCCGCCCGCCGCGCGCCACTTGTCGTACCAGTGCTCCAGGGACCGCAGCACCGCCCGCAGGAGGGGGTCCCGGTCGGTCGTGACCGCCCCCGCCAGGGCCAGGGAGGCCGCCTGCGGGACGGGCAGCTCGTCCTCCCGCAGGGTGACGTTGATGCCGACGCCGACGATCACCGCGTCGTCGCCCGCGCGCTCGGCGAGGATGCCGCCGGCCTTGCGCTCCTCACCGCCGACAGTCACCAGGAGGTCGTTGGGCCACTTGAGTGCCGTGTCGACGCCGGCCGCCCGGGACAGGCCCGTCGCGACGGCGACCCCGGTGAGCAAAGGCAGCCACCCCCAGCGGGCCACAGGCACATCACCCGGCTCCAGCAGCACGGAGAAGAAGAGACCCGAGCGGGCCGGTGCCGTCCACTGCCGGTCGAGCCGTCCGCGCCCGGAGGTCTGCTCCTCGGCGACCAGGACGGTGCCCTCGGCGGCCTTGCCGGCGGCGGCGAGGGCGACGAGGTCGGAGTTGGTGGAACCGGTCCGCTGCACGACCTCCACGCCGGTCCACAGGCCGCCCGCCCGCACGAGGCCGCGGCGCAGCGCGTCGGGGTTGAGGGGAGGCCGTTCCAGATCGGACCACCGGCTGCTGTTCGCGTCTGATGCATCTCGCGGCGTCATGCAAGCCACCCTAGGTGTGCGTGGTGCAAGCCACCCAAGGTGTGTTGTACGCCGCACTGCCGATCGGTAGGCCCGCCACTACTCTACGGATGAGTAACCCGTCCCCCTTTTGAGCAGGCAGGGAGCCGCAATCCCGATGTCCGAGCCGGAAGCGCCTCAAGAGATCGACATCCACACCACCGCCGGGAAGATCGCGGATCTTCAGCGCCGTATCCAGGAAGCGACGCACGCCGGCTCGGCACGTGCGGTCGAAAAGCAGCACGCCAAGGGCAAGTTGACGGCCCGTGAGCGGATCGACCTGCTCCTCGACGAGGGGTCCTTCGTCGAGTTCGACGAGTTGACCCGGCACCGCTCCACGGACTTCGGCCTGGAGAAGAACCGCCCCTACGGCGACGGGGTCGTCTCCGGGTACGGCACGGTCGACGGCCGCCCGATCGCCGTGTTCTCCCAGGACTTCACGGTCTTCGGCGGCGCCCTGGGCGAGGTCTACGGCCAGAAGATCGTCAAGGTGATGGACTTCGCCCTGAAGACGGGCTGCCCGGTCATCGGCATCAACGACTCCGGCGGCGCCCGCATCCAGGAAGGCGTGGCCTCGCTGGGCGCGTACGGCGAGATCTTCCGCCGGAACACGCACGCGAGCGGCGTGATCCCCCAGATCAGCCTGGTCGTGGGCCCGTGCGCGGGCGGTGCCGTCTACTCCCCCGCGATCACCGACTTCACGGTGATGGTCGACCAGACCTCGCACATGTTCATCACCGGCCCGGACGTGATCAAGACGGTCACGGGCGAGGACGTCGGCTTCGAGGAACTGGGCGGCGCGCGCACCCACAACGCGGTGTCGGGCGTGGCCCACCACATGGCGGGCGACGAGAAGGACGCGATCGAGTACGTCAAGCAGTTGCTGTCGTACCTCCCGTCCAACAACCTCAGCGAACCCCCGGCCTTCCCCGAGGAGGCGGACCTCACCGTCACGGACGAGGACCGCGAGCTGGACACCCTGGTCCCGGACAGCGCGAACCAGCCGTACGACATGCACACGGTGATCGAACACGTCCTGGACGACGCCGAGTTCTTCGAGACACAGCCCCTGTTCGCGCCCAACATCCTCACCGGTTTCGGCCGGGTGGAGGGCCGCCCGGTGGGCATCGTGGCCAACCAGCCGATGCAGTTCGCGGGTTGCCTGGACATCGACGCGAGCGAGAAGGCGGCCCGCTTCGTCCGCACCTGCGACGCGTTCAACGTCCCGGTCATCACCTTCGTGGACGTCCCCGGCTTCCTCCCGGGCGTGGACCAGGAGCACTACGGCATCATCCGCCGAGGCGCCAAACTGATCTACGCGTACGCGGAAGCGACAGTCCCCCTGATCACGGTGATCACCCGCAAGGCCTTCGGCGGCGCCTACGACGTCATGGGCTCCAAGCACCTCGGCGCCGACCTCAACCTCGCCTGGCCGACCGCCCAGATCGCCGTCATGGGCGCCCAGGGCGCGGTCAACATCCTGCACCGCCGCACGATCGCGGAGGCGGAGGCGGCAGGCGACGTGGAGGCGACGAGGGCCCGCCTGATCCAGGAGTACGAGGACGCCCTCCTCAACCCGTACATCGCCGCCGAACGCGGCTACATCGACGCGGTGATCCTCCCCTCGGACACCCGCCGCCACGTCGTCCGGGGACTGCGCCAACTCCGCACCAAGCGCGAGTCGTTGCCCCCGAAGAAGCACGGCAACATCCCCCTGTAGAGGAGCGCCCCCCATGAACATCAAAGTCGTACGGGGCAACCCGACCCCGGAGGAACTGGCGGCGGCCCTGGCGGTGGTCAGGGCCCGCGCAGCCGCGGCGACCTCCACCCCACCGGGCACCCCGAGGCAGCGGGACGCCTGGTCCGACCCGTCACGTATTGCGAGCGCGAGGCTGCCCCAGCCAAGCCCCAGCGCATGGACCCGCACTTTCTGGCCCGGCTAGGGAGAGTTGCTTTTAGGGGCGCGGGGCTGTGTCAATTTGCGGCTCCGCCGCGTGGGCGCGCCAAGCCCCCACTGGCCCGCAGCTACAAACAGCGCAACACAGCCTCACCCATCACCCCGTACCCCTCGTCATTGGGGTGCAGATGATCCCCGAAGTCATAAGCAGGGTGCAGCCGATCCGAATCCCCCGGATCGGCCATCACCCGATTCAGATCGACAACCCCGTCGAACTCCCCCGAACACCGCACCCACTCGTTGACCTCATGACTGACCTTCGCCGCCCGCTCCCCCCAGTGATCAGACCCCCGAACGGCAACAAGGTCGCCCCCATCACCCGGAGTTCACGCCCCTGCCGTAGCAACTCCCGGTACCCAGCGATGACTTCACCGGCCGAAACCACCGGAGCCGGCTTGTACGTAGGCTGCGCATCCGTCTCGCTGAACCCGATGTCATTGAGCCCCAGCAACACAACGACCGTGTCCACCCCGGCCAGTTGAAGCACATCCCGCCCGAACCTCCGCACCCCCCGCTCCCCGTACCACGCGGAGTCGTTGAGCAGCAGATTCCCCCCGATCCCCGCGTTCAGGACGGCCCGCCCCGTCCGCGAGGCCAACGCGTCCGACCAGCGGCGATCGGCCCCCGCCGTGGACCCGAACCCATCGGTGATGGAGTCACCGAAAAGAACAATCCCGTCCGCCCGCCCCGAGTCGGTCTCAACGGCGGAGAGGAAGTACCAGGACTCACTCGACTCGGTGAAATCACCCCCGTCCAGCAGACACCCCGCACCCCGACAACTGGTCGCGAACGCCTGCGCATGGAAGGTGGCCGGTCCGGTAGCCGAGTCGAAGTACAGCGTGACAACCACCGACTCCCCTGCTTCTACGGCGAGTTGGACCCCGTCGCTCACCAACTCCCCCCGAGC
The DNA here is from genome assembly GCF_033335955.1 of Streptomyces sp. N50. Taxonomy (GTDB): domain Bacteria; phylum Actinomycetota; class Actinomycetes; order Streptomycetales; family Streptomycetaceae; genus Streptomyces. The sequence goes on along the minus strand of NZ_CP137549.1, from coordinate 5,800,639 downwards.
CGGCATCTCCCCCTCCACCGCACCCCCGAAGGTCAGCGGCACCACAGCCCCCGCACGCCCCACCGAGCCGGAGGCAATCCGCACCGGCGAGGTCCCATACGCGTTGGAGAACCGCACCCGCACCCTCTCCCCACCCGCCGTCAACCGCACGACCTGCCGCAACGACTGACGCCAGAACCCCTCACGGGACCAGTTCGGCGTAAAGCCCTCGCTGGGCAGCTGGGACGACGCGGTCCAGGCAGCAGCGAACATGACACACCCTCCAAAGGGAACCTTGGTTCCATTAGGTTAACGGAACCACAGACCCTTTTGGAAGAGTTGAGTACCCGTACTCAGGCGCCCCGCCCCAAACCACCGCAAGCTCGGAAGCATGTTGTGGTCCGACCCCGATGACGAGCCTCCCAAAGACCTGCGGGAGACAGAGGTCATGTTGCGGCGGCTCGGCATCCTCATGGCACTCGCGATGGTGCTGGCGATGATCGTGCTCGGGCTGACGTGAGCGACCGGGGCCGCGCCGATACGCTGAACGCATGACAGATCAGCCGCGCCGCCGACTCGTGCTCGCCTCCCAGTCCCCCGCCCGGCTGGGCCTGCTGCGCCAGGCCGGGCTGGACCCCGAGGTGATCGTCAGCGGGGTCGACGAGGACGCCGTCAGCGCCCCCACCCCGGCCGAACTCGCCCTCGCGCTCGCCGAGGCCAAGGCCTCCGTCGTCGCCGCGAAGCCCGAGGTCAAGGGCGCGCTCGTGATCGGCTGCGACTCCGTGCTCGACCTCGACGGCGAGGCCCTCGGCAAGCCCGCCGACGCCGAGGAGGCCACCGCCCGCTGGAAGTCGATGCGCGGGCGGGCCGGGACGCTCCAGACCGGGCACTGCGTCTACGACACGACGAGCGGCCGGTACGTCTCGGCCACCGCGTCCACCGTCGTCCGCTTCGGCGAACCGACCGACGCCGAGGTCGCCGCGTACGTCGCCTCGGGCGAACCCCTTTACGTGGCAGGGGCGTTCACCCTCGACGGCCGCTCGGCACCGTTCATCGAGGGCATCGACGGCGACCACGGCAACGTGATCGGCATCAGCCTGCCGCTCGTTCGCCGCCTGCTGGCCCAACTGGGCGTCGGCATCACGGAGTTGTGGACGCCCTCAGAAGGATGATCTCGGAGGGATGACCTCGGCGGGATGACCTCGGGGGGATGATCAGGAGGGGCTGGGGGCGGCCGGCGGAGCGATCGGCCCCGGGCCCTCGCTCTCGCCCTGCTCTGGCTTCCCCTCGGACGGGGCCTCCAGGCGGTCGTACGTCATCAGGAGCAGGACGACCAGGGCGAGCACCACCACCATGGACACGAACGCTCCCGGGCCCACCAGGCCCCACGCGAACGCGCCCAGCAGGCCGTGCACGACCGCCACGCTGATCAGCAGGATGCGGCCGAAGCCGGCCGGGGCCCGGTCGCGCAGGGCGACGAGCAGGGCGACCACTCCGCACAGGGCGAAGTAGAGGCCGAAGACGATGCCGCCGACCTTCGAGGAGACGGACATCGCGTCCGGGTCGAGGCCGGCCAGGGACATGTCCTGGCGGTCGACGACGATCCCCAGGAACCAGTTCAGCGCGGCCACTCCGAGCGCCTCCACGAAGAGGACGAGCGCCAAGATCCATGCCACCGGCCTGCGCACCACCGGCCCCACCCACTTCCGACTACCGCTCGATCAAAAGCCTGGTTACCTCAAGTACGTTCGAGACAACCCGAACGCTACTAACGGGTAAACCGCGGGACAAGGGTTGTGTCGGGGGCAAAGAATCATTGGGCCGTTCGTAGGGACTCCACAAAGAAACGGCGTGGCACGCGGCACGCTCTCACAGAGACCTTGCCCACACCGGAGAGCTAGGGTTTCCACGAGGAGTCCTGCGTACCGAGGTGCGACAAGGGATTTCGCGGGTCGAGCAGGCCTCGCATCACGCTCCGTGTGGGCAAGCTCACCACTGGGGACGGGTCGATGCGCCGTGTCGGCAGTCCCTAAACTCGGCTTGTTTCAAGGAGGGAGCCTCAATCGTGCGCAAGGTGCTCATCGCCAATCGTGGCGAAATCGCTGTCCGCGTAGCCCGGGCCTGCCGGGACGCCGGGATCGCGAGCGTGGCCGTATACGCCGACCCGGACCGGGACGCTCTGCATGTCCGCGCCGCGGATGAGGCGTTCGCCCTGGGCGGTGACACACCGGCGAGCAGTTACCTGGACATCGGCAAGGTCCTGAACGCGGCCCGCGAGTCCGGTGCCGACGCCATCCACCCGGGCTACGGATTCCTGTCGGAGAACGCCGAGTTCGCCCAGGCGGTCCTCGACGCGGACCTGATCTGGATCGGCCCGCCGCCGCAGGCGATCCGGGACCTCGGTGACAAGGTCGCCGCCCGGCACATCGCCCAGCGCGCCGGTGCCCCGCTGGTGGCCGGCACCCCGGACCCGGTGTCCGGGTCGGACGAGGTCGTCGCGTTCGCCGAGCAGCACGGGCTGCCCATCGCGATCAAGGCCGCCTTCGGTGGCGGCGGTCGCGGGCTGAAGGTCGCCCGGACGCTCGAAGAGGTTCCCGAGCTGTACGACTCCGCGGTGCGCGAGGCGGTCGCCGCCTTCGGCCGCGGGGAGTGCTTCGTCGAGCGCTACCTCGACAAGCCCCGGCACGTGGAGACCCAGTGCCTGGCCGACACCCACGGCAACGTGGTCGTCGTGTCGACGCGTGACTGCTCGCTCCAGCGCCGGCACCAGAAGCTCGTCGAGGAGGCGCCCGCGCCGTTCCTCTCCGAGGCCCAGGTCGCCGAGCTGTACTCGTCGTCCAAGGCGATCCTCAAGGAGGCCGGCTACGTCGGCGCCGGGACCGTCGAGTTCCTCGTCGGCCAGGACGGCACGATCTCCTTCCTGGAGGTCAACACCCGCCTCCAGGTGGAGCACCCGGTCACCGAGGAGGTCGCCGGCATCGACCTCGTCCGCGAGATGTTCCGCATCGCCGACGGCGAGGAACTCGGCTACGGCGACCCCGAACTGCGCGGCCACTCCTTCGAGTTCCGCATCAACGGCGAGGACCCGGGCCGCGGCTTCCTGCCCGCGCCCGGCACCGTCACCACGTTCGCGGCGCCCACCGGCCCGGGCGTCCGCCTGGACGCCGGTGTCGAGTCGGGCTCGGTCATCGGCCCGGCGTGGGACTCGCTGCTGGCCAAGCTGATCGTCACCGGCGCGACCCGCGAGCAGGCGCTGCAGCGGGCCGCGCGTGCGCTGGACGAGTTCACCGTCGAGGGCATGGCCACGGCCATCCCGTTCCACCGCGCGGTCGTCAAGGACCCGGCGTTCGCCCCCGAACTCACCGGCTCCGCCGACCCGTTCACGGTCCACACCCGCTGGATCGAGACCGAGTTCGTCAACGAGATCAAGCCCTTCGCGGCCCCCACGGACGCCGAGGCGGACGAGGACGCGGACCGCGAGACGATCGTCGTCGAGGTCGGCGGCAAGCGCCTGGAGGTCTCCCTCCCGGTCTCGCTCGGCATGTCCCTGGCCCGCACCGGCCTCGCGGCGGGCGCCAAGCCGAAGCGCCGCGCGGCCAAGAAGTCCGGCCCCGTCGCCTCCGGCGACACCCTCGCCTCCCCGATGCAGGGCACGATCGTCAAGGTCGCGGTCGAGGAGGGCCAGGAGGTCAAGGAGGGCGACCTCATCGTCGTACTCGAGGCAATGAAGATGGAACAGCCGCTGAACGCGCACAAGTCCGGCACGATCAAGGGACTTGGCGCGGAGGTCGGTGCGTCCATCACATCCGGCGCGGCGATCTGCGAGATCAAGGACTGACCCCACCGCACGTCCAGAGGTGCCCGGCGGACAGGAACAGCCTGTCTTCGCCGGGCACTTCTGCAATCAACGCCTGGCATGCTGAGGGAACCAGTCGAGGAGGGCAGGTGGGAGCCATGGCCAAGCCGCCCGTCGGGCTGCGCGCGGATGCCCGTCGCAACTACGAGCGGCTGCTTGCCGAGGCCCGGGTGTGCTTTGCCGCGCACGGTACGGACGCGTCCCTGGAGGACGTGGCTCGGCGTGCGGGGGTCGGTATCGGCACGCTGTACCGGCACTTTCCCAATCGGCAGTCCCTGATGAGCGCGGTGTTCGAGGACGCGGCGAGTGAACTCCTGGCCCGTTCCCGGGAGTTGCTGTCTGCGCCGCAGCCGTGTGTGGCTCTGGTGACGTGGTTGCGGGAGATGGTGAGCCACGCGAGTGAGTACCGGGGGTTGTCTCGGACGCTGATGGCTGTCGCCTACGACGACTCGTCGGCGTTGGCCAGGTGCAGCGGGCCTATCCGGGAAGCGGGGGGTGCGTTGCTGGTCCGGGCGCAGGAGGCCGGTGATGTGCGTGGGGATGTCGAGATCGGCGACCTTCTCCAGCTGACCCATGCGATCGCTCTCGCGGCTGAGGGCAATCCTGGGGATCCTGAACTGGCGGACAGGTTGCTGACGTTGACGTTGCGCGGGTTGAAGCCGTAACGCGGGTTCGGTTTTCGGGTGCGGCGCCGTCGTGGCTGGTCGCGCAGTTCCCCGCGCCCCTAAAAACGGCCTCGCTTGAGCCGACCTGCTTTTAAGGGGCGCGGGGAACTGCGCGACCAGCCCCCACCGGGCCTGCACTCTAAAACCGGACCCTCGGTCAACGCCTTCGCAGGTCCGCCACCCTTGCCGCGCGCTCCCGCTCAGGAGACTCGCCGCCCAGCACACCCGCTGACCTCAACCCCGGCCCGCCGCCCGGTACTTGACCCCGTCGCGGTGCCGGGAGGGGGACGTCTCGGCGGCGTTGGTCCCGGGTCGGGGTCTGGTCACCCCCCTGGGCTCCCGAACCGCCCGCGACAGCGATCTGCACCCCCTGGTCGGCCAGCGCCTGCAACTCCGTGGCGGCGCGGTCGTCGTGGGCCGGGGGCTCGTCGGTGACGAGGCGGGTGATGACGTCCGTGGGCACGGTCTGGAACATGGTGTCCGTGCCGAGCTTGGTGTGGTCGGCCAGGACGACGACCTCGGCGGCCGCCTGGACGAGGGCCCGGTCGACGGACGCGGAGAGCATGTTGGACGTGGAGAGACCGCGTTCGGCGGTGAGGCCGCTTCCGGAGAGGAAGGCCCTCGACACCCGTAGGCCCTGGAGGGACTGCTCGGCCCCGCTGCCCACCAGCGCGTAGTTGGAACCGCGCAGAGTGCCCCCGGTCATGACGACCTCCACGCGGTTGGCATGGGCCAACGCCTGGGCCACAAGGAGGGAGTTGGTGACTACCGTCAGTCCGGGTACCCGGGCGAGCCGGCGGGCCAGCTCCTGGGTCGTGGTACCCGCCCCTACCACGATCGCTTCGCCCTCTTCGACGAAGCTCGCGGCGAGATCGGCGATGGCCGTCTTCTCGGCGGTCGCGAGATGCGATTTCTGCGGAAAGCCGGATTCTCGCGTGAACCCGCCCGGCAATACCGCACCGCCGTGCCGGCGGTCGAGGAGTCCTTCTGCCTCCAGTGCGCGCACGTCCCGCCGTACGGTCACTTCGGAGGTCTGGACGACGCGGGCGAGCTCACGGAGCGATACGGCCCCATTCGCTCGCACCATTTCGAGGATCAATTGGCGACGTTCTGCAGCGAACACGAAACTGACAGTAACCCCAACGACCGTCTGCTTTCAGGTGTTTGCGCCGAATAACGGAAGTTGTTCGTACAGCAGGACCGGAAGTGGTATAGGGCCTAGTCTCGCCGCCTATGCCGCCCGAATGGTCGGCAACTCCCCGTGACCAGCGGGGAGTCCGTTTCGGCTCAGACCTCGCCCGTCGCCTTCCGTGTGTGGAGCTGGCGGGCCACCTCGGCGATCGAGCCCGAAAGAGACGGGTAGACGGTGAAGGCGTTCGCGATCTGTTCGACCGTCAGGTTGTTGTCGACGGCGATCGAGATGGGGTGGATCAGTTCCGAGGCGCGGGGCGCCACGACCACACCGCCGACGATGATGCCGGTGCCGGGGCGGCAGAAGATCTTGACGAAGCCGTCGCGGATGCCCTGCATCTTCGCGCGCGGGTTGCGCAGGAGCGGGAGCTTGACGACGCGGGCGTCGATCTTGCCGCCGTCCACGTCGGCCTGGGAGTAGCCGACCGTGGCGATCTCGGGGTCGGTGAAGACGTTCGACGACACCGTCTTCAGGTTCAGCGGGGCCACCGCGTCGCCCAGGAAGTGGTACATGGCGATACGGCCCTGCATCGCGGCCACCGAGGCGAGCGCGAAGATGCCGGTCACGTCACCGGCGGCGTACACGCCCGGAGCGGTCGTACGGGAGACCTTGTCGGTCCAGATGTGGCCCGAGTCGCGGAGCCTGACGCCCGCCTCCTCCAGACCCATGCCCTCGGAGTTCGGGATGGCGCCGACGGCCATGAGGCAGTGCGAGCCGGTGATGACGCGGCCGTCGGCGAGGGTGACCTCCACCTTGTCGCCGACGCGCTTGGCGGACTGGGCGCGGGAGCGGGCCATGACGTTCATGCCGCGGCGGCGGAAGACGTCCTCGAGTACGGCGGCGGCGTCCGGGTCCTCGCCGGGCAGGACGCGGTCGCGGGAGGAGACGAGGGTGACCTTGGAGCCGAGGGCCTGGTAGGCGCCGGCGAACTCGGCGCCGGTGACGCCGGAGCCGACCACGATCAGCTCTTCGGGGAGTTCGGTCAGGTCGTAGACCTGGGTCCAGTTCAGGATGCGCTCGCCGTCCGGGCGGGCGTCGTCCAGCTCGCGGGGGTGGCCGCCGGTCGCGATGAGGACGGCGTCGGCGACGAGCGTCTCCTCGGTGCCGTCGGCCGCCTTCACGATCACCTTGCGGGAGCCGTCGATCGCCTGCATGCCGTCGAGCCGGCCCCGGCCGCGCATGACACGGGCGCCGGCCCGGGTCACGGAGGCGGTGATGTCGTGCGACTGGGCGAGCGCGAGGCGCTTCACACGGCGGTTGACCTTGCCGAGGTCCACGCCGACGACCCGGGCCGCCTGTTCCAGCGGTGGGGTGTCGTCGGCGACGATGATGCCGAGTTCCTCGTACGACGAGTCGAAGGTGGTCATCACCTCGGCCGTCGCGATAAGGGTCTTCGACGGGACGCAGTCGGTCAGCACCGACGCCCCGCCCAGACCGTCGCAGTCGACGACGGTCACCTCCGCGCCGAGCTGCGCTGCCACCAGCGCCGCTTCATAGCCGCCGGGTCCGCCACCGATGATCACGATCCGAGTCACGTACCCCATTGTCCCGCACGCTTCAAGGTGCTTCCGCCCGGGGGCACGGGGGGTCCCCGGAAGCCGGGGGCAAAACTAACCACCTTCACCTCGGATAGCCGGTTAGAAAAAGACACAGCCTGCGGAAGGTGCCCTGGGTGGCGGGCGGTGCTCGTGGCGGCGGTGCCGGTACCGCCGGTTACGGGAGTGACGGATGGTTTCGCTGCCGTACTCTCGAAGCATGTCGCTCTACGCCGCGTACGCCGGCAATCTCGACGCGCGGCTGATGACCCGCCGCGCCCCGCACTCGCCGTTGCGCGCCACGGGCTGGCTGAACGGGTGGCGGCTGACCTTCGGCGGCGAGCACATGGGCTGGGAGGGCGCGCTCGCGACGATCGTGGAGGCCCCGCGCTCCCAGGTCTTCGTCGCGCTGTACGAGATCGCGCCGCCCGACGAGGACTCCATGGACCGGTGGGAGGGCGTCGGCCTCGACGTCTACCGCCGGATGCGGGTGCGGGTGCACACGTTGGAGGGCGAGGAACCCGCTTGGGTGTACGTCCTCAACGGGTACGAGGGAGGGCTCCCGTCCGCCCGTTATCTCGGTGAGCTCGCCGATGCCGCCGAGTCGGCCGGCGCCCCGCACGACTATGTGATGGAGCTGCGGAAGCGGCCCTGCTGAGGGGTCTGCGCGGTTCCGCTGAGGGTTTCCCACACATAACGCCCGTCACAGGTCTCGTTGGAAACGACAAGACAACGATCGCCATCCCGTGCGCTCTGTCATCTACGCGCGTAGGCCCAGACCAGCTACGCTCATCCGCGTGAACGCATCTCTTCTTCCGGACGACATCCAGGGCGACCCCCATGCCGCCGCTGACGCCGCCGCCACGCGCCTGCGCGAACTGACGGGCGCCGAGACCCACGACGTCGCCCTCGTGATGGGCTCCGGCTGGGGACCGGCCGTCGACGCGCTCGGTGCACCCGAGGCCGACTTCCCCGTCACCGAGCTGCCCGGTTTCCCGCCGCCGGCCGTCGAGGGGCACGGCGGTCGCATCCGCTCGTACGGGATCGGTGACAAGCGCGCGCTGGTCTTTCTCGGGCGTACCCACTACTACGAGGGCCGCGGGGTCGCCGCCGTCGCGCACGGCGTACGTACCGCCGTCGCCGCCGGCTGCAAGACCATCGTGCTGACCAACGGCTGCGGGGGGCTCCGCGAGGGCATGCGCCCCGGCCAGCCCGTGCTGATCAGCGACCACATCAACCTCACCGCCACGTCGCCCATCGTCGGCGCCAACTTCGTCGACCTGACCGACCTGTACTCCCCCCGGCTGCGCGCCCTGTGCAAGGAGATCGACCCGGCGCTGGAGGAGGGTGTCTACGCCCAGTTCCCCGGGCCGCACTACGAGACTCCGGCCGAGATCCGCATGGCCCGGGTGATCGGGGCGGACCTGGTGGGCATGTCCACGGTGCTGGAAGCGATCGCCGCGCGCGAGGCCGGTGCGGAGGTGCTGGGTATCTCCCTGGTGACGAACCTCGCCGCGGGTATGACGGGCGAGCCCCTCAACCACGAGGAAGTCCTCCAGGCGGGCCGGGATTCCGCCACGCAGATGGGCTCACTGCTGGCCCAGGTCCTCGGCCGACTGTAGGCACCGAACCACTTTCCCACCCACCCACCCACCCGTTCGCCGTCGGCCAAGCAGCTGACGAACAACCACCACGAAAGGCTGCCCCGACGTGCACGACGACGAACTCATCGCGCGGGCCAGGACCTGGCTCGCCGAGGACCCCGACGCGGACACCCGTGACGAGCTCGCCAAGCTCATCGACGCCGGGGACGTCGCCGAGCTCGCCGAGCGCTTCAGCGGCACGCTTCAGTTCGGCACCGCCGGCCTGCGGGGCGAACTCGGCGCCGGGCCCATGCGGATGAACCGTGCGGTCGTCATCCGGGCCGCCGCCGGACTCGCCGCGTACCTGAAGGCGAACGGCCACGCCGACGGGACCGGAACCGTCGTCATCGGCTACGACGCCCGCCACAAGTCCGCCGACTTCGCCCGCGACACCGCCGCCGTGATGGTCGGCGCGGGCCTCAAGGCAGCCGTACTGCCCCGCCCCCTCCCCACCCCCGTACTCGCCTTCGCCATACGGCACTTGGGCGCGATCGCGGGCGTGGAGGTCACCGCCAGCCACAACCCGCCCCGGGACAACGGCTACAAGGTCTACCTCGGCGACGGCTCCCAGATCGTGCCCCCGGCCGACGCGGAGATCGCCGCCGAGATCGAGGCGGTCGCATCACTGAACGACGTACCACGCCCCACCACCGGCTGGGAAACCCTCGACGACGCCGTCCTCGACGCCTACCTCGCCCGCACCGACGCCGTCCTCGCCCCCGACTCCCCCCGCACCGCCCGCACCGTCTACACGGCGATGCACGGCGTCGGCAAGGACGTGCTGCTGGCCGCGTTCGCGCGGGCCGGTTTCCCCGCGCCCGTGCTCGTCGCCGAACAGGCCGAGCCCGACCCGGACTTCCCGACCGTCGCGTTCCCCAACCCGGAGGAGCCCGGCGCGATGGACCTCGCCTTCGCGCAGGCCCGCGCCACGGACCCCGACCTGATCATCGCCAACGACCCCGACGCCGACCGCTGCGCCGCGGCCGTGAAAGCAGACGGGGACTGGCGGATGCTCCGCGGCGACGAGGTCGGCTCACTCCTCGCCGCGCACCTCGTCCGACGCGGCGCCCAGGGCACCTTCGCCGAGTCGATCGTCTCCTCGTCCCTGCTGGGCCGTATCGCCGAGAAGGCGGGTCTCCCCTACGAGGAGACCCTCACCGGCTTCAAGTGGATCGCCCGGGTGGAGGGCCTGCGCTACGGCTATGAGGAAGCCCTCGGTTACTGCGTGGACCCGGACGGCGTGCGCGACAAGGACGGCATCACCGCCGCCCTCCTCATCACCGAGTTGGCGTCCGAACTCAAGGCCGAGGGGCGTGATCTGCTCGACCTCCTCGACGATCTCGCCGTCGAGCACGGTCTGCACGCCACCGACCAACTCTCCGTCCGCGTCGAGGACTTGACTGTCATCGCGGACGCCATGCGGCGGCTGCGCGAGCAACCCCCCACCGCGCTCGCCGGGTTGGCCGTCACCAAGGCCGAGGACCTGAACGAGGGGACCGACAAGCTGCCGCCCACGGACGGTCTGCGCTACACGCTCGACGGCGCCCGGGTCATCGTCCGGCCCAGCGGCACCGAGCCCAAACTGAAGTGCTACCTGGAGGTCGTGGTGCCGGTCGCCACGCACGCCGACCTCCCGGCCGCCCGGGCCCAGGCCGCCGAGACCCTCGCGACGATCAAGCAGGACCTGTCGGCGGCGGCCGGTATCTGAGACACCGGCACGTCAGCCCGGGACACGCATCAGGTAACTGAACCCCGTGTCCGGTCCCACACAGGACTGGAGGGTGAGGTCGCCCCAGTAGAGGCCCGCCGCCGGGACGCCCCGGCCCGGGGTGACGTAGTGGGCGTAGACCTTGTACGTCCAAGTCCCGCGCGGGGTACTGATGTTGACCCTGGTGCCGACGGGCAGCGTGGCGAAACGGTCGAAGCCGCAGTAGTCGTGGCCGACGATCACCACGGTCCGCAGCTCGTAGCCGTCCTCGGTGCCGATCGCGGGGCCCGTCCACTGCACGGCGTGCCGGCACGCGTCGACCTCCGCCTGGTCGCCCCGGACCACGGTCGAGGACCAGGTGCCGATCCGGATCGTGGTGGCAGTGGGGCGGCCGGTCGTCGCCGTGTCGGTGCCGGGGCCGGCGGACCTCGTGGGCGTACGGCGGGGAGCGGCGGACGGTTCCTTCCGGGAGAGGTCCGGGCCGGGTACCCGGACCTCGGAGGTGGACGGGACGGCCGGGGCCGATGCCGAAGCCGGTGTGCGGGGGCGCGGCGGGGCCGAGGAGGCCGTCGGGGCGGGCGCGGGCGGCACCGGTGGCGCGAGGGCGGCCGGGGCGGTCGTCGTGGCCGGCCGTCCGGCCGCCGTGCCCGCGGCCCGCGCCCCTGCCCCTGCCCCCGCCCCTGCCCCGCACCCGGCCACGAGCAGGACCGCCGCCGCCACGCCCACGAGCCGGCTCGCTCCCGGCCCTGCCGTCATCCGAACCGTCCGTTCACGTAGTCCGAAGTCCGTTCGTCCTGGGGCGAGTTGAACATCGCCTGGGTGTCTCCGTGTTCGACGATCACGCCCGGGGTGTTCTGCGAGGCGAGGAAGAAGGCGCAGCTGTCCGAGACGCGGGCGGCCTGCTGCATGTTGTGGGTGACGATGACGATCGTGACCTCGGACTTGAGCTCGGCGATGGTCTCCTCGATGCGCCGGGTGGAGGTCGGGTCGAGCGCCGAGCAGGGTTCGTCCATGAGGAGGACGCGGGGGCGTACCGCCAACGACCTTGCTATGCACAGGCGTTGCTGCTGGCCGCCGGAGAGCGCGCCGCCCGGCTGACGGAGGCGGTCCTTGACCTCCTTCCACAGGCCCGCCTTGATCAGGCACTCCTCGACCAGGTCGTCCTTGCCGTCGCGACTCGCCTTGATGGCGTTGAGCTTGAGGCCGGCGAGGACGTTGTCGTAGATCGACATGGCGGGGAAGGGGTTCGGCTTCTGGAAGACCATGCCGATCTGGCGGCGGGCATGGGTGATGCGGCGGCCGCGGTCGTAGATGTCCTCGTCGTCGAGCAGGACCCGGCCGGCCAGGGAGGCGGAGCCGATCAGTTCGTGCATGCGGTTGAGGATGCGGAGGAAGGTCGACTTGCCGCAGCCTGAGGGGCCGATGAGCGCGGTGACCTCGCGGGCGGGCATCGTGAGCGAGACCCGGTCGAGGACCTTGTGGTCGGCGAACCAGGCGGAGACGGAGTCGGCGCGCAGGCTCGCGGGGCCCTGACCGGAGAGGGACACCGGCCGTTGGATGAGTGTGTCGGTGAGGTCGGTGGACATGTGGTGAGGTCAACTCCCGTACGGGGTGAGGTGGTTCAGAGGAGGTTCGGCAGCAGGGAGACGATGGCCCCGGAGTCGGCGAGGCCCAGGGCGAGCAGCAGGGGGCCCGCGCAGATCCAGGTCTGCCAGCGGCCCCAGACCCGGTGGGCGACCACCGCGAGCAGGGCGGCGAGCAACAGGCCCTGGGACCACAGGAAGACACGGAGCCAGGCGCTGCCGTCGCCACCGAGTGCCTCTTCGGAGGCGGAGATCCAGCCGGCGCGCAGATCGCGCGGCGGGCTGGCCTGCACGGGGGTGATCAGCTTGGCGTCGACCCGCAGCACACCGCTCGGTGTGTACGGGCCTCCGGTGGCGGTGATCAGGGTGAGCCGGCCCTGTCCCTGACCGATGGGGGCGGGCAGCGGGTCGCCCGCGCGGCGGATGCCGGTGACCTCGTAGACGGCCTTGGTCTGGCCGGTGGTCAGCTCGACGGCCGTTCCGACGGGCAGGTTGTGCAGGTCGAGGAAGGGGCTGCCGTAGCCCCACTGGCGGCCCATGATCACCGACGTGCCGGCCTGGCCGGGCAGCGGGGTGTCCCGGCGGTGGCCCGGGCCCGACATCAGCACCTCGGAGGTGGTGCCCTCGGCGACGACCTCCTTGATGCCGAGCGCGGGGATGCGCAGCAGGGCGACGGGCGCGCCCGGCTTCAACATCCTTCCCTCGTAGTCGCGTTGGCCCACGGGGGCGGTGCCCAGGGCGAGTTCCTTGCGGAGTTCGTCGTACGCGGTCCGCTGGTTCCTGGCGTGCTGGAGGTGGCCGACGACGGTGAGGTTCGCGGCGAAGCCGAGGAGCACGGCGGCCAGGACGCACAGGGCCGCCCCGGCGAGTGCGAGCCCGGGGCGGGCGGGGGGCCGCGGGGTCTCCTGCCGCGGCTGCGTGGTCGGCGGGGGCGGTGGCGGGCCGTCGGCCGGCGCCGACGCGCCGGCCGTGGGCGGGGCGAGCGTGGTCACGGGGTGCGCTCCTCGAAGCGAGCGGGACGGTTTCCTACGTACGGCGTCTCGTGCGGTGGCCGGCGGGGCCGGGGGGGCGTGTCGGTGTACGCCCCCCCCGGCCCCAACCGCCTTGCCGGTCAGCGGTGTTGCGGGGTGTCGCCGGTGCCGAAGGTCAGCAGGCCCTTGCGGCGCATGTGCAGGACGAGCGCCGAGCCGGCGGCGAGGAACGCGAGGGAGGCCAGGCCGATCGCGCCGGCCTCGGTGCCGGTGGCCGCCATGGACCCGGTGCCCGAACCGGTTCCGGTGCCGCTGTCACCGCCCGTCGTGCCGCCCGTGTCCGAACCGCCGCCCGTGGAGCCGCCGGTGTCCGTGCCGCCGGAGGCCGAGTCGGACGCGCTCGGCGACGGGGACTCGCTGGAGTCGTCGCCGCCGGTCGTGAACGCGAAGGCGACACTGTGCCCGTCGGCCTTGTCCTCGGCGAGCGTCAGCGTGTGGTCGCCGTCGGCGATGTCGCTCGGCACGGTGAACGCGTAACTGTCCACGGTTCCGGCGGAGTTGGCCTTGGCGTCCGTGAAGGTCGCGTCGCTGTCGGCGAGGGTGACCTTGACCGCGGCGCTCGCGGTGTAGCCGCGGGCGGTGATCTTCACCTTCTGGCCGGCATCGAGGGCGGGATTCGTGCCGAGGTCGGTGCCGTCCTCGTCGGTCACGGTGAGGTCGGGGTCGTCGGTGACGGTGGGGCTCGGGCTGGAGGTCGCCACGTCGGTGCTGACGAAGGCGAAGGACCCGAACACGCCCGATTTCTCGGTGAAGTGGAGGCCGTGGTCGCCGTTGGGCAGGGCGTCGGGCACGGTGAACGCGTAGTCCGTGACGGCCCCGTCGGCGCCCGCGGTCACATCGGCGTAGGTCGCGTTGGAACCGGTGAGGGTCACGCCCACGGTGGCCCCCGGCGTGAAGCCCTGGACGGTGACCTTCACCTTCTGGCCGATGGACAGCGTGGGGTCGGCGGCGAGTGCCTTGCCGTCGGCATCCTTGGCGGAGATGGCGTAGTCGATGGTCGGGGTGACCGTGGCCTCGGAGGCGGCGTACGCGTCGGGGTCGGCGGGGGTGAACACCGCGCTGTACGTGGTGAGTCCGCCGATCGCCGGTGCCTTGACGGTGAGTTCGGCCTTGCCGTCCGCGACCGCCGCCGTACCGAGCGACGTGTCGCCGTTCTTGAACTCGACGGAGCCGGCCGCGGCCGGGGTCACCGCGGCGGTGAGCTTGAGGTCGCCGCCGACCTGGACGCCGGAGGCCGCGGTCAGGGCGAGGGACGTGGGCTGCTGTTCGAGCAGGGCCCAACTGGTGCCCGTGACCCGGACCTTGGCGAGGAAGCCGTCGGCGGTGGTGCCGCCGCCGCAGCCCAGGCCCAGGGTGTAGGTGCCGTCGAGGGATCCGTCGGGGATCCACACGCGCAGCGCCTGCTCCAGGCTCTTCGCGGTGGTCCCGGCCAGCGCCTTCATGTCCACGGTGAAGGGGGCCGTGCCGAGCGGGGGCTTGGTGACGCTCTGGGCGAGGTTGGTCTGCACGGCGGAGTCGGTCGGCTTGTACACCTTGAGGACGGCCGTGACCTGGGTGGTGTTCGGGCATCCCGCGCTCGATGTGACCGAGGTGGTCATGGGGTTGTCCGAGATGCTGCCGGTGGCCGGTGCCACCGTGAACTTGCCCAGTGTCGTGGCCGCTTGTGCCCGACCCGAGAAGGCGAGGACCCCGGCCAGAGCGGCGAACAGCAGCGCGCAGCAGCTCAACAGGGCCACTGGTGAACGGAGTTGTGCGAGACGGTGAGTCATGTGGTGGTCCCCCCACGGGGTTTCGGGTCGTGGATGAATACGCCGACAGGGCCGGGCACCCATGGGTGCCCGGCCGGTGCGCGGCTACTGGACGGTGCTCAGCTCTCGCCCTTGAGGGTCGTGCTGCCGCAGTCGGTGCCGAGGGCGCCGAAGCCGTAGTCGGTGATGGTGGAGGTGTTCTGGCAGACCGCGGAGCCGGTGCCCACGAAGGTGGCCGCGATCAGGGAGTCCGACAGCTTGGCGGTCGGGACGACGTTGTAGACGTTCCGCAGGTAGGGGAAGTCCAGGTTCAGCGTGAGGTCGTCGTTGCGCGCGGCCGTGCCGTTCACGGAGCCGAGCACGGCCGAGCCGCGGCGGTCGTCCGTGACCAGGGTCTCCTGGGCGGTGTACTGGGCCACCGAGTACGGGAAGATGTCACCGGCGCTGTCGACGGCCGAGCCGTCGTTCTCCTGGATCGTGGAGTTGGACGTGACGCAGGAGCCGGGGGCCGTCACACCGATGGAGCTGAGGAAGAAGGCCCGGGTGCCGGAGGCCGACTGCGGCAGGATCGGGGTCAGCGTGACGCCGTTGAGCGTGGTCAGGGTGCACTCGTAGATCGCCTTGAGCTGGGCGGTCGTCAGGTTGTCGGGCAGCGCGCTGCCGTCCTGCTTGACCCAGGACACCGCGTCCTTGGCGTACGGGATGAACGTCAGGTCCGTGGTGGTGGTGTTGTTCGGGCCGCGCGAGGAGCGGGCGAAGTCCACACAGCCGGTGGAGCCGTCGACGGCGGCGTTCAGGGCCGTGATGCCGGCGCCGGAGCCGTCGGGACGCGGGATCGTGCAGCTGCCGGTCGCCTTGGTCGTGATCGGGGTCGTGCCGGTGGCGTTCCACGAGGCGATGACCTTGCCGCTGCTGTTCGTGATCGCGTCGCCCAGGGCGTTCACGACGTCCTGGGTGGTGTCGGAGCCGACACCGGCGAGCTGACGGTAGTCGGTGGCCGAGCCGGGGTCCGCGTAGGCGGGGGCGGCCAGGGCTCCGAGGCCGAGGGCGACCGCTCCGACACCGGCACCGATACGCAGGCGGGTCTTGACGTTCACTTGGGTTCTCCTCCGTGGAAACGGATCGAGCAAAGGACGTACAAGCGGAAGACGTACAAGAAGAATCCGGATCTCTTTCGCCGCCGACCCGTCGGCCGGCCACGCAGAACAATTCCGTAGAATCGCGCCCCGGGACCACTAATTCCAGCCGGTCATCAGGTTACGACTCCCTTTCCTAAGTGACTCCAAGGGAATTCACTCGACGGTGTGCGGATTCCCCGGGGCGTGAATGCGCCCCGGGGAATCCGGACTCCCGGGAAACTCAGTCGGCGGCCGCCCGGCGGCGCGTCGAGAGGCGCAGCGCGACCGGGCCCGCGAGGGCGGCCGCGCCGCCGGCGACGAGGACGCCGAGCAGCACCCAGCGGACGATCCCGAGCACCTCCGACGGTGTGGCGCCGCCGGACTGGGCCACGTTCTGCCTGGCCGGGTCGGTCTCCGTCGGGGCGGTGGAGGGGTGGGCGGTGTCAGAGGCGTCGGCGGTGGCGCCCGAGGTGCTGCCCGCACCGGCGCCGGTGGCACCGCTGACGCCGCCGTCCGCGCCGCCGGACACCGAGCCGCCGCTGCCGGTGCCGCTGATGTCGTCACCGCCTCCGGAGGTACCGGTGGAGGACTCGTCGGCGTCCGGCACGCCCTTCTCCAGCCGGGCCGCCGCCTGCTGCGCCTGTGTACGCATGGCCGTGGGCAACGGGGCGTATCCGTACGGCAGTTGACCCTTCGCCGTGCCCTGGGTCTGGCCGTCCCCGGCCGCGTAGCGCATCACCCTGGCGTAGTCGAGGCGGGCGTCCTTGGCCTGGTCGAGGGAGGCCGCCGCGTAGACCACGGCGGTCAGCGGATAGGCGCCGTCCTTCATGCTGCCGGGGGCGGGCGCCTTGACGCCGGACACGTCGGAGTCGGGCATCTGGGCGACCGCCTTGAACAGGGAGTCGCTGGTGGGCTTGACGTACTGCCCGTCGGCGTTCGGCAGGGCAGCGGCGCCCAGCAGATAACGCACCGCGGACGCGTTGTCGACCAGGCCGAACTGGCGCTGCTGCGTGGGGATCGGGCGGTCGATCGCGGCCGGCTTCGTCGGGAGGGTGGTGAAATCGCAGTTGTACGCGGTGCCGATGGAGCCGCGGCGAATCTTCAGCGCCGCGTCGTGCATGTCGTTCATGTACGGGACCACGTCGAGCCCGGTGTACGTGAAATCGGGGTAGCCTCCCCCGCACTGGGTGGTCGTGGGCGTGAGATCAGTCTTCGGGAAGAAGTCCAGGGAATCCGAGAGCACCCCGTTCTCGTACGCGGGATTCACCTTCATTCCCCAGGGATCGGCCTTTCCGGCGATGAATTCCTTCGCGTCGCTGTCCGCCAGAATGTATTTCCACACCAGGTTGGCGGAGTCGGTGTTGTCCACGGCGACGGCCAGGCCCAAGGGGGTGTTGGCGGCCGCCTGTCCCGCGAGACTGGGATTGAGTTTGAGGAATTCCGGGTCCTTGACGAGGGAGTCAGGGTTGGCGGCGAGGTAGTCGGGCACCTTGTCGCCCGGCTTGATCAGGCTGAGGGGGTAGGACTGCGTGAGCACCTTGGCCAGCAGCCGCTGGTTGAGCTTGAGCTCGGTCAGCGGCACCGTGCCGCCCGTGACGTCGTACATCCAGACGAAGCCGATCGTCAGCCCGGTGACCGCGACCGGCGCGTGCACCACCTGGGGTCCCCCGTCGACCGGTTCGACGGGATCCACCGTCATGGCGAGCCCCGCCAGCGCGTCACCCGAGGTCACGGCGTCCCGGGCCTGCTGCTCGCCGGACTGGGTGTAGTTGAACCGGTAGGTGCCGGTCCGGCACAGCGCGCTCTGCCACGACGTGACGGCGTCGGTGGCCAGTTCGGAGCCCATGATCCCGCGCTCGGGCTTGCTCGGGTCGCAGTTGTCGGTGACGGGCGCGAAGTCGAGCCGGAACGCGATGCGTTGATCCCAGTTCGACTCGCTCAGCGAGGAGGAGACCGGGTCGCCCGACTTGTACGCACTCCCGCTCGCGTTGTGGGTACCGCGGGGCACCACCACCAGCCAGCAGGGCTCGATCGCGCCGGTCGCGATGGTGCGGGCTCCGCAGCCCAGGGCGGGTTGCTCCACGGCCGACTTCAGCTCGAACGACATGTCGCCGCCGCCGTCCCCGTCGTTCGGCAGGAACGCGACGGCGTTGGTGTCCCCGTCGTTGAAGTACGTGATGTCCGTGCCGCTCGTCGTCGGGTCGCCCTGCCCCTCGACCGGCCGGAACGGCGCGTAGTGGGTGCCGTTGTGGTCGACCGGGGTCGAGGACTCCGTCTCCTGCGGATCACCGAGGGAACCGCCGCCCTGGTACACGAACCGGCCGTTCCCCGCCTGCGTGCCGGACGCCAGTCCGTACTCGCACTGGGTACGGTCGGGCCCGGACGCCTCGTCGCCCCAACACTGCATGACCGAAAGGAAGTTGGAGTACGAGTTCTCGGACGGCGCCCCGCCCGTCCACGTCACCCGCACGCCCTGCCCGGTCAGGTCCTTCGTCTGATGCACGGTGACCTTGAGGTTCGAGAAGTCGTCGTACGGCCCCTTCGTCCCGCTCTCGGTCACCGCCGAGCTCTCGGCCGTGGCCGCCTGGGCCTGGTCCGCTCCCCGGGGCAGCGGCAGCACCGCCAGCACCAGGGCGGACACCAGACAGCCCACGCCCGCGGTCACCCGCCGTCGTGCCGTCAGCCGTCTCATCAGAACTCCCTCTTGCGGCGCGAGCGGGCGGCCAGCATCCGCGCGGTGAGCGGTGGTCCGACGACCACCGCGACGAGCAGGACGGCCGACAGGGCCATCAGGGCGCCGCGCATCCCGAGGCCGTTGTCGGAGGCGAGGGCGACCGGGTTGGCCACGACGGACGTGTCGCCGGTGCCGGCGCCGGTCCCGTCGCCGCTGACGACTTCGCCGGTGTCAGGGTCGATGGAGGCTCCGGAGGTGCCGCCGGACGCGGCGCTCGCGGTACCGCCGGACGCGCTGCCGCCGCCGGTGCCCGTACCGCCGGTGCCGCCGGTGGCGGAGGAACCGCCCGAAGTGGAGCCGCCCGACGTCGAGTTGGTGCCGCCGGAGGTGCTACCGCCGTTGGCCGCCGGCTTCACCGGGGTGTCG
The DNA here is from genome assembly GCF_033335955.1 of Streptomyces sp. N50. Classification (GTDB taxonomy): domain Bacteria; phylum Actinomycetota; class Actinomycetes; order Streptomycetales; family Streptomycetaceae; genus Streptomyces. Next base: position 5,781,481 of record NZ_CP137549.1, on the reverse strand, counting down.
GTGCCCGCCGCGCCCGCCGTGCCGGTGGTGCACTGCGTCGACCCCTTCTTGTCGCAGGACTTGGGGTAAGGGGCGTTCTTCGTCAGGGTGTTGACGCCGCCGGAGAAGGTGGGGTTACGGCAGTCGTTGATGTTGATGGTGCTGGTGGGCGCGCCCGGGACCTTGCGGATCTGCTCGAAGCCCGCCTCGACGAGGTTCTTCGGCAGCGGCGAGTAGCCCAGGTCGTCCGCCTGCTGCTGTCCGTCGCACAGGAAGTAACGGGCAAAGGTGCCAAGGGAGTTGCCCTTGGCGGTGGTGAAGCCCGCCTCCACCTTCGTCGGCAGGATCATGTAGCTGTAGCTGGAGAGCGGGTAGGTGCGGGCGTCCGGGTTGGTGTAGACGTTGTCGAGGATCTGGGTGAGGTAGTTCGAGGACTGCTTGTTCTCGTTGATCTCGGCCTTGGTCAGCGCCACCGCCACGCTCGCCGCGGTCGGCTCGACGTAGTAGTTGTCCTTGTTGAGCACCTTGGCCACCGGGAAGCCGGTGTTCTTGGCGTAGGAGTACTCGACGTAGGTGATCGCGCCCTCGCCGGACGGCTGGCGGACATGGCCGGAGACGCCGAGCGAGCCGGACTTGGAGACCATCGTGGAGCCGCTGAGCAGCGGGTAGAACGAGGTCATGCCGCAGTTGCCGCTGCCGCGCCCGGTGCGGGAGCAGTAGTCGCTCCACAGGGCCGGGTACTCCTTGGACATCCAGGTGGTGAACTGCGCGCTGGTGCCCGAGCCGTCGGAGCGGACCACCGGGACGATCGCGCGGGCCGGCATGGTCAGGCCGGGGTTGTCGGCGGCGATCGCGGGGTCGTTCCAGCGGGTGATCTTGCCGGTGAAGATCTTGGTCAGTACGTCCCCGGAGAGCCGGAGGTTGGTGACCATCTTGCCGTTGATCTTGAGGTTGTACATGAACGCCGTACCGCCGGCCACGATCGGCATGTAGGCGTAGCCGCGGCTCGGCGGGACCTCGGTGACGCCCTGCTCCTTGAGGCCGTAGGGGATCTCGGAGACCGCGAAGTCGACGGTGTTGTTCTTGAACTGCTGGCGGCCCTGCGAGGAGCCGTTGGCCGAGAAGTTCACCGTCATGCCGTAGTTGGCCTTGACGTTGCGGACCCACTGCTGGACCGCGTTGGAGCTCCAGGTCGAGCCGGAGCCGGTGATCTTCGCGTACGAGGCGGCGGCCGCGGACGACGGTTGGGCGGCGAGCACGGCGCACAGCAGTGACAGCACGGTGGCCGCCAGACGGAATCGAGTGGCGGGTTTCACGACGAACTCCCGGGTTCGGTGAGGGCGTTGGGGCTCGGGATCGGCGAAGGGGTGGAGGCGCTGTCCGCCCGTCGGCCGTCGAAGCGACGCGCGTCACGTCGCGACGCGAGGACGCGCCGGTGTTCCTGACGGCGGCTCAACTGCCCTGGTCCGCGCCCGCCGACGATGCGCGCGGCGACGAACAGCAGCAGCACCAGCGTCATCAGCAGAGCGGCCGTGCCGAAACCGCGCGAAATCATGTTCGGCTCGGGCGACTTGACGTACTCGAAGGTGACCAGCGGCAGGGAGACCATCGGGTCGTGCAGCGGGTTGAGGTTGAGGTCGTTGGTGTAGCCCGCGGTCAGCAGCACCGGGGAGGTCTCGCCGATGCCGCGTGCGGTGCCGAGGATCACGGCGGTGGTCAGACCCGAGCGGCAGGTCGGCAGGACGACGTGCCACACCGTGCGCCAACGGCTCGTGCCCATCGCGTAACTGGCCTCGCGCAGGGTGCCGGGCACCAGCCGGATGACGACGTCGGCGGCGCGGATGATGATCGGCAGCATCATCACCGAGAGCGCGAGCCCGGCGGCGAGGCCCGACTGGCTCAGGCCGAGGCCCAGGATCACGGTGGCGTAGATGAACAGGCCGGCGACGATCGACGGCAGCGCGGTCATCGCCTCGACGATCGTGCGCACGAACCGGGCGTAGCCGCCGGGCACTTCGGTGAGGAACACCGCGCAGACCAGTCCGGCCGGGACGGTGATCAGCAGCGCGATGGTGATCATGATGAGGGTGCCGGCCGCCGCGTGCAGCGCCCCGCCGACGCTGAGCGGCTCCAGCGGTCCCGCCAGCTTCATGTCCTGGGTGAAGAAGTTCAGGTGCACCAGCGCCTTGCGGCCCTCGACCAGCGCGTACACGACGACGAACGCGAGGATCACGACCAGCAGCACGCCCATCGACCGGACGACCGCCGCCGCGATCCGGTCGACGATCGCTGGCCCGTCCTCGTCGAAGGAGACCAGCAGCGCGTAGACCAGCAGGAACAGGCCGTACGCCATGACGACGAAGCCGACCGCGCCGTTGAAGGGGAGCACCCAGGCGAACAGCAGCCAGGTCAGCGACAGCGCGGAGGCGGCGGCGCCGACGACGGCGTACGTGTCGGTGGCGCGCAGCCTGGTCAGGGCGCGGCGGCGCTCGCCGCCCGGCTCAGTGCCGCGCGCGGGGCCCGGCAGCGTGGTGCGCGGGCGGCCGGTCGCCTGACGCGCGCCGGGCGCTTCAGGGGCAACGGTCATGGTCGCTCATTCCTGTGTGGCGTACCGAGGTCGAGGAAACGGAGGAGGGCCGTCGTCAGGCGTCGCTCGTCGCGCCCGAGCGCGAGCGGGCGACGATGGAGGAGGCCGCGAAGTTGACGATCAGCGTCATGAGGAACAGCGCGAAACCGGCCGCCATCAGCGCGGACATGCCGAACTCGCTGGCCTCGCCGTAGTGCAGCGCGATCAGCGAGGCGATCGAGCTGGTGCCGGACTGCAGGACGTGCCACTGGATGTCGAAGGTCACCGAGATGATCATGAAGATGGCGATGGTCTCGCCGAGCGCCCGGCCGAGCCCGAGCATGGTGCCGCCGATCATCCCGCCGCGCCCGAAGGGCAGCACGACGCTGCGGATCATGCCCCAGCGGGTCGCGCCGAGCGCGTAGGCGCCCTCGCGCTCACCGGCGGGGGCCTGGGAGAAGACCTCGCGCATGATCGAGCAGACGATCGGCGCGATCATCATGCCGACGACGAGTCCCGCGATGAACGTCGAGGACGTGTAGAGGCTCTCCGGCGCCAACGGGTCGGCGGGGTCGGCGCCTTGGACGTCGAAGACGGGGATCCAGCCGAAGTAGGTGGAGATCCAGCGGGCGACCGGCAGCACCTTGTCCTGGAGGAAGAACACCCCCCACAGGCCGTAGACCACCGACGGTACGGCGGCCATCAGGTCGACGGTGCTGATCAGCGTCCGGCGCAGCCGGGCCGGGGCGTACTCCGAGATGTACAGCGCGGCGCCGGTGGCCAGCGGTACGGCGACCAGCACGGCGACGACCGCGATCAGCACGGTGCCGACGAGCACCGCCGCGATCCCGAAGTTCCCCTGGTCCGGCGCCCATTGGGCCGTGGTGAGAAAGGACCAGCCGGCCTTGTCCAGCGCCAGCCACGCCCGGTAGAGCAGGAAGCCGCCCACGAGCAGCATGACGGCCAGCACGAAGGTGCCGCCGGAGCGCAGCACCACCCGGAAGATCCGGTCGGGCAGACCCGGGTCGGCGTACAGGCGTCTCGGCACGTCGTCGCCGGGCCCGGCCGCGAGAGCGGTTGCGGGCTGCGGCTGTCTGGTTCGTCTCGGCACAGGCACGGCCCCGACGCTCCGGGCCCGCGATTGACATGCTCACCCCGAGGTGTGAACGAGAGGTTCCCTGGGGGCAACAACCGTTGCGGCCACCCCGCGCGCACCATGGCCAACTCGCCCAGGGGCAGTATCAGTTGATGAACTCGCTTGCGGGGCAAGCAAGTTGACCGGAAGTCAGCTACTGTCTCCGAATAACTCCGGCCCCGCACCCACCAGTTCGGGCAGCATCGCGCGGAAACGGTCGTAGGCGGCCCGGCACGTGGCATGCCGCTCGTACGTCCGCGCCGCACCGGCGAGATGCCGTCCCGACGTCTCCCACACGACCCACACCCAGCCGCCGCCCTCGGTGCTGTGCTGGATGCCGCCGCCCATCTCGGCGTGGCGCGCGCACAGCCGCACGAAGGCCGTACGACATCGCGCGTGGCTGTCGTGCGAGGTCAACGACACCGCCACCGCCCGCCCGTTGGGGGCGACCAGCCGCCAGCCGAACCCGCCCCGGCCGTCGATGTCGATCTGACATCTCATGCCCATCACCGCGACGGCAGGTCTTGCCGCCTCACCGGACCGCTCCATGTCCCCACCCCTGCCGCCCATTGATGAGTAAAACCCGCAGGTACGGCGCTATGGACGGCATCAGCAATCTACTGAGGCGGGAGTGAACGACACGAGACAAATGCGATGGCCCGGCCCACGCTTCATGTCGAAGTATCCCCTAGGTAACCCCTAGGACAGGCACAGGGAAAGCGCTCACCGCACGGTCTGGACAACGTTGCCAATAAGCGGACGGAAGCGGCGGCATGGGGGCACCGCCCCGCACAGTGGTCAGGACAGCCAGCGCGTGCCGAGCAACACGGTCCAGGCCAGGCCGAGAAGCACGGCGAAGGGCCACAACTGCCGCCCCCGCTCGCCCACTTCACTGTCCCCCGTGGGACGCAGGGCAGGATCGGCGATCATCGCGGAGAGTTCCGCGGCGAGGGCGTCGTAGGGATGGATCAGCCCGCGCCGGCGTTGCCACCAGGCCCAGCGGGGCGCGGCCATCGACCAGTCGTCGCCGTCGCGCACGCGCAGCTGCAGTTCGAAGGACTCCGTGCGGGCCGCCCGGAGGTCGTCCCAGGGGATGTGGCGCGGGGCGCGCAGCCGGTTCAGCCAGATGCCGGTGCGGTCGGCGGTGATGCGCCAGCGCAGCTTCACGGGGACGCGGACGGCGCACATCAGGCCGAAGAGGAGAAGCACGCCTCGGAACCAGAGGCTGTGGTCGATCCCCAGCAGGAAGTACCCCAGACACCACTGCGCGGTCAGGAAGCCCGCCAGCCAGTCCACCGGCCCCGCCCGCCAGCGCCGTACCGGCATCACGGTGGTCCCCGCCCGCACGGTCGCGGCCAGTTCCCCGTCCCGTGCCGCCCGGACCTCCGCCCGCACCGCCGCCCGCTCCTCCCGGGCGATCCGCCGCCGCGCGGCACCCGCAGCCAACGGCCGTACGGGCCCGGTCGACCACTCCGCGACCGGCGGCTCACCGGGCTCCTCCGCAGCGCTGACCAGCAGGATCTCGGCGCCGTCGTAGGGGGTGCCGTAGAGGACTGCTTCCCGGAGGGGGGCGCGGGCGCGGGTCTTCGCGGACGCGTCGAGGAGCTCCTCCAACTCCTCCACCTCCGCCTCGTCGTCCCCCTTCACCTTCCCCTTCTCCTCCCCCTTCTCCTCCGCTTCCGCCCTCGTCGCGACCGTGAACAGCGGCCGCAGCGCCTGCGTGTCGTCCGTCGCGTAGATCACGGCGTCCTCGTGCTCGTCCTTGCCGACGAGGACGCGCAGGACGGGTGCGGGTGCCGTGCGCAGCGCGGTCGCCCGGCGGCGGCCGAGGATCCCGGAGAGGAGCAGGGTGAGGGCCAGGCCGACGATGAACAAGCCCTCCTCCAGGGCCACTTGACGGTCGCTCGCCCCGCTCCACAGGCCTGAGGTGGCCAGCAGTACGACACCGGGTACGCCGATGCCGACCCCGAACTTGAGGAAGAGCCCGCCCCGCCGTACCCGCCCGTCGGCGTCCGGCAGCGGGGCCGTGACACCGCCGGCCGCCGCCAGGGCGCTGTGCCGCTGGCGGGCACGCGCGCGTGCGCGTAGCTCGGTGGCCGTGACGGAGGCCAGCACCAGCAGGGCGGCGCACACCAGGGCGGGCCACGACAGTTCGGGGGCCCGTACCGCGACCAGTGCGATCAGAACGGGCGCGGAGAACCGTACGACCTCGGGGCGCCACAGCCACCACAGGGCCTGGAGCGGCAGCAGTACGGTCAGTTCCGGGGGCAGGTCCGTCGTCGTCAGCAGGGCGAAGGCGACGAACAGGGCGCACCAGAGCGACAGTTCGACGGACCAGCGCCGGGGCCGGACCGGCGCCCACCACGGCACCGCCGCATCGGTCCACACGCGCGCGTGCTCCCCGTTCCAGTCCACGCACCCGTCGGGTATCGCGGAGGCGGGCAGCGCCGACGGCTCCCGGACGTTCGTGGTCATGACATCCCTGGGTGAGAGGTGTGGGCGGAGGCGGTGGGCGGCGCCCGTCCGGTCAGCCTGTCGCCAGCAGAATCGCCAGAAGCACCGCACCGGCGACCACCGGCCCGATCACCTCGTACGCCCAGCGCACGGTGACCTCGCCCTGTGCCGACTCCGCCTGCTCCCTGGTCTCCAGTAGCTCGCGCAGGTCGGCCATGATCTGGTCGGACTCCGCGCGCGCGGGCCCGCTCGGGGTGGCGCCGCCCCGCATGGCGCTGCCCGCGCCCATGCCGCCGCCGAACCCGCCGAGCCCGCCGCCGAAGCCCAGGGCGCCGGACCTGCCGCCGCGCCGCGCCCCCGCCGCCTCCGCCGCGGCCTTCGCCTCGCGCCGTGCCGCCTTCTTGCGGCCGCGCAGCGAGACCGGCACCGACCACAGCTGGAACTTGGCGCCCGCCTTCGTGACGACCTCGTTCGAGAACCCGGACCGCAGGCTGGCGATCTCACCCCACGGCAGCACGACGACCCGGAACGGGTTGCGGACGCGCAGCCGGTCCTGGTTGGCGTACACCGCCGGGCGGAGCGTGAACGCGGCGACCGCCGGGACGACGAGGATCAGGCCGGCCAGCGCGAGCCACGGGGTGCGGCCGTGGCCGGAGACCAGGGCGTCGATGCCGAGCCAGCAGGCGATGGCCAGCAGCAGGACACCGCCGATGAGGCCCGCGGGTGAGCGGTAGATCCGGTCTTTGGGCTCGGGGTGCGGGGTCGTCATGATGCCGATTGTGCCTCAGGGGTGCGCCTGCTCGCCGTTGGGGTTCTGTGCGTTTGCGACTGCGGGTGCTGTGGCTGGTCGCGCCCACGCGGCGGAGCCGCACATAGATACAGCCCCGCGCCCCTCAGGTGGGACCACTTGCCCGGGGTGTACAGCTGCTACGCGCGTAGATATGCTCGTCTGGTGACCATGCCCACCACTGCACCTGCTGCTGCACACGCACTCGGCGAGGTAACGGCTTCCGACAGCACGCTGCGCCGTTTCCTCCACGGGCTGCCCGGCGTCGACGCGGTCGGCCTGGAGGCGCGTGCCGCCTCGCTCGGGACCCGTTCCATCAAGACCACCGCGAAGGCGTACGCCATCGACCTCGCCATCTCGATGGTCGACCTGACGACGCTGGAAGGCGCGGACACCGCCGGAAAGGTCCGGGCGCTCGGCGCCAAGGCGGTCCGCCCCGACCCGACCGACCGGACGAGCCCCTCGACCGCGGCCGTCTGTGTCTATCCCGACATGGTGGCCACCGCGAAGGAGGCCGTCGCCGGTTCCTCCGTGAAGGTCGCCTCCGTCGCCACCGCCTTCCCGGCCGGCCGTGCCGCGCTCGCCGTGAAGCTGGCCGACGTGCGCGACGCGGTCGCCGCGGGCGCCGACGAGATCGACATGGTCATCGACCGCGGGGCGTTCCTCGCGGGCAACTACATGAAGGTCCACGACGAGATCGTCGCCGTGAAGGAGGCCTCGGGCGCCGCCCGCCTGAAGGTCATCTTCGAGACCGGCGAGCTGTCGACGTACGACAACATCCGCCGCGCGAGCTGGCTCGGCATGCTGGCCGGCGCGGACTTCATCAAGACGTCGACGGGCAAGGTCGCGGTCAACGCCACGCCCGCGAACACCCTGTTGATGCTGGAGGCGGTCCGCGACTTCCGCGCCCAGACCGGTATCCAGGTCGGCGTGAAGCCCGCGGGCGGCATCCGTACCTCCAAGGACGCCGTCAAGTTCCTGGTCATCGTCAACGAGACCGCGGGCGAGGACTGGCTGGACAACCACTGGTTCCGCTTCGGCGCGTCCTCGCTCCTGAACGACCTGCTGATGCAGCGTCAGAAGCTGGCCACCGGCCGCTACTCCGGCCCCGACTACGTGACGGTGGACTGATCCACATGGCATCCGCATCTGTATCCGCTTTTGAGTACGCCCCGGCGCCCGAGTCCCGCTCCGTCGTCGACATCGCGCCTTCCTACGGCCTGTTCATCGACGGCGAGTTCACCGAGGCGGCGGACGGCAAGGTCTTCAAGACCGTCTCCCCCTCCACCGAAGAGGTCCTCTCCGAGATCGCCCAGGCGGGCGAGGCGGACGTCGACCGCGCGGTGCAGGCCGCCCGCAAGGCCTTCGAGAAGTGGTCGGCGCTGCCCGGCTCCGAGCGCGCGAAGTACCTGTTCCGCATCGCCCGGATCATCCAGGAGCGCAGCCGCGAACTGGCCGTCCTGGAGACCCTGGACAACGGCAAGCCCATCAAGGAGACGCGCGACGCGGACCTCCCCCTGGTCGCCGCGCACTTCTTCTACTACGCGGGCTGGGCCGACAAGTTGGACCACGCCGGCTTCGGCGCGAACCCTCAGCCGCTCGGTGTCGCGGGCCAGGTCATCCCCTGGAACTTCCCGCTCCTGATGCTGGCGTGGAAGATCGCCCCGGCACTGGCGACCGGCAACACGGTCGTGCTGAAGCCCGCGGAGACGACCCCCCTCTCGGCTCTCTTCTTCGCGGACATCTGCCGCCAGGCCGGTCTCCCCAAGGGCGTCGTCAACATCCTTCCGGGGTACGGCGATTCGGGCGCCGCGCTGGTCGCGCACCCGGACGTCAACAAGGTCGCCTTCACCGGTTCGACGGCGGTCGGCAAGCAGATCGCACGGACAGTCGCGGGTACGACCAAGAAGGTCACCCTCGAACTCGGCGGCAAGGGCGCGAACATCGTCTTCGACGACGCCCCCATCGACCAGGCCGTCGAAGGCATCGTCACCGGCATCTTCTTCAACCAGGGCCAGGTCTGCTGCGCGGGCAGCCGCTTGCTCGTCCAAGAGTCCATCCAGGACGAGCTGTTGGACTCCCTGAAGCGCAGGCTCTCCACGCTCCGCCTCGGCGACCCGCTCGACAAGAACACGGACATCGGCGCGATCAACTCCGCCGAACAGCTCGCGCGGATCACCTCACTCGTCGAGCAGGGCGAGGCGGAGGGCGCCGAGCGCTGGTCCCCGTCCTGCGAACTCCCGTCCTCCGGCTACTGGTTCGCCCCGACGCTCTTCACGAACGTCACCCAGGCGCACACCGTCGCCCGCGACGAGATCTTCGGCCCGGTGCTGTCGGTGCTGACCTTCCGTACGCCCGAGGAGGCGGTCGCGAAGGCCAACAACACGCAGTACGGCCTCTCGGCGGGCATCTGGACCGAGAAGGGCTCCCGCATCCTGGCCGTCGCGAGCAAGCTGCGCGCGGGTGTCATCTGGTCCAACACGTTCAACAAGTTCGACCCGACCTCGCCGTTCGGCGGGTACAAGGAGTCGGGCTACGGCCGCGAAGGCGGTCGCCACGGCCTGGAGGCGTACCTCGATGTCTGAGAAGTCCGAACAGCAGCGTCTGAGTGTCTTCAAGACCTACAAGCTGTACGTCGGGGGCAAGTTCCCCCGTAGCGAGAGCGGCCGGGTGTACGAGGTGACCGACTCAAAGGGCAAGTGGCTCGCGAACGCACCGCAGTCCTCCCGCAAGGACGCCCGCGACGCGGTCGTAGCCGCCCGCAAGGCGTTCGGCGGCTGGTCCGGCGCGACGGCCTACAACCGCGGCCAGATCCTCTACCGCATCGCCGAGATGCTGGAGGGCCGCAAGGACCAGTTCACGCGTGAGGTCGCGGACGCGGAAGGCCTGTCGCCCTCAAAGAAATCAGATACAGCGAGGGCGGCCGCCGTGGTCGACGCGGCGATCGACCGCTGGGTCTGGTACGCGGGCTGGACGGACAAGATCGCCCAGGTGGTCGGCGGCGCGAACCCGGTGGCGGGCCCGTACTTCAACCTCTCCTCCCCCGAGCCGACGGGCGTGGTCACCGTCCTGGCCCCCCAGGAGTCATCCTTCCTGGGCCTGATCTCGGTGGTGGCCCCGGTGATCGCGACCGGCAACACGGCCATCGTCATCGCGAGCGAGAACTCCCCGCTCCCCGCACTGTCGTTGGGCGAGGTCCTGGCCACCTCCGACCTCCCCGGCGGAGTCGTCAACATCCTCTCCGGCAGGACGTCGGAAATCGCACCCTCCCTGGCCGCCCACCAGGACGTCAACGCGATCGACCTCGCGGGCGCGGACGAGGTACTGGCGAAGGAGTTGGAGATCGCGGCGGCAGACAACCTCAAGCGAGTCCTCCGTCCACAGCCTGTGGATTACGCGGAGACTCCCGGCATCGACCGCCTGACAGCCTTCCTGGAGACGAAGACGGTCTGGCACCCCACGGGTTCACTGGGAGCAGGCGGCTCCTCGTACTAGGAGGCAGGCCGAAGGCCACGCCTCAGGGGCGCGGGGAACTGCGCGACCAGCCACAACGGACGCGCACCCGGCAACAAGTCCGCAGTTCCCCGACGCGACCCCGCACCTCACCCCCCGAGCAGCCCGGTCACCTGCCCCACCACCGGCATACTCCCGATCGACTGAGCCTCAGCAACCGGCCCCGTCAACGCCCGCGAGGCAAGCGGCTGAAAGTCGGCGAGCTGGGTCGCGACCCCGTTGTCGAGCGGGTCAACACCCGTACCGGCAAGGGGGTTGGGCTTGAGCCCGGCAACCGGCCCGGTGACATACCCGACCGTGCCGGCGACCGCGCCAAGCCCCGCCGCAGGGTCAACCTTGCCGAGCGACGTGGGCCGGGTCCGCACCACGTCACCCACCGGCGAGGTGTCCGCGGCGGCCGACGCCGCGCCCGCGCCGAGGGCGACTCCGGCGGTCGCGAGGGCGACGAGGGCGCGCTGGGCGGTCGAATGCTGGGGGGACGTGTGTCGTGCCATTGCTGGTGCCACCTTCTGGTGCGCAGGGTAATCAGGTCAGCACGAAGGGTAGTTGACGTGTGATGCGCGTTCCACTGGCGACCCGCGGGGTCGGCAGGACGTACGGAATGCGTCAAACTGGTGTCCCGTGAGCATCCTTTCCCCGTCACCGGCCCGTGTCGTGCTGCTGTGCGGCCCCTCGGGTTCCGGCAAGTCCCTCGTCTCCGCCCGCTCCGGTCTTCCCGTGCTGCGGCTCGACGACTTCTACAAAGAGGGCGACGACCCGACGCTGCCGCTGGTGGCGGGGAGTTCGGACATCGACTGGGACCACCCCGACTCCTGGGACGCGGACGTGGCGGTCACCGCGATCGTCGAGCTGTGCCGCACGGGCCGTACGGACGTGCCGGTCTACGACATCTCGCTCAGCGCCCGCACGGGCACGGAGGCCGTCGACGTCGGCCGGACCCCGCTGTTCATAGCGGAGGGCATCTTCGCCGCCGAGGTCATCACCCGGTGCCAGGAGCTGGGCGTCCTCGCGGACGCGCTGTGCCTGAGCCGCGGCCCGATGCGCACCTTCCGGCGCCGCTTCCTGCGGGATCTGCGGGAGGGCCGTAAGTCCGTGCCGTTCCTGCTGCGGCGCGGCTGGCGGCTGATGCGTCTTGAGCGGTCGATCGTGGCCCGGCAGACGGGACTCGGCGCGTACGCGTGCGACAAGGACGAGGCGCTGGGCCGACTGGCCGCGGCCGCGGTCGGACGGCGTCCGGCCGCGGCACCCACGCCCACCACCTGACGGCGCGCGAAAAAGCGGGACTGGACGGACCCCCCGGCCCTCCAGTCCCGCTCTTCCTTTTCCCCCGTGGTACTTCCCCCGTGATCCCCCCCCAGGACCCCGTCGGCGCCCCCCAGCGCCGATCCCCCGTGGTCCCCTTGGTGCTCCCCCGTTCCCCGCTTCCCCCCAACCCTCAGGCGACAAGCTCCCCGAAGGCGTCCTCCTCGTCACGGCCGAAGCTGAGGACCTCGTCCTCGCGCATGCGGCGGAGCGACCGCCAGATGCTGGACTTCACCGTGCCGACACTGATGTCGAGGATCTCCGCGATCTCCGGGTCCGTGCGGCCCTCGTAGTAGCGGAGGACCAGCATGGTGCGCTGGAGTTCCGGCAGCCGGGACAGCGCCTGCCACAGGACCGCGCGCAGCTCCGTGCCGCGCATCGCGTCCGTGTCGCCGGGCGTCTCCGGCAGTTCCTCGGTCGGGTACTCGTTCAGCTTGCGGCGGCGCCACGCGCTGATGTGCAGGTTCGTCATGGTGCGGCGGAGGTAGCCCCCGACCGCGGCCTTGTCGCTGATCCGGTCCCATGCCTTGTACGTCGAGAACAGCGCGCTCTGCAGCAGGTCCTCGGCCTCGAAGCGATCGCCGGTCAGGTGGTACGCGGTGGCGTACAGGGAGGCGCGGCGCTCCTGGACGTAGGCGGTGAACTCCGCCTCCGACAGCGAGCGACGCTCCCCCGTGTCCTCCCTGTACGCGCTTCCCCCGTGCGCTTCCCCCGTGTGCGCGTCAACCACCGTCATGTAACCGGTGTGCTGACGCCCGACGCTGCGAGCGCACCCCCGCCCGTTCACAGCGCCGGACTTCTCGGAACCCCGGGTGACGTCGTGCAGACGCGTGATGACTGCGTTGTTGCTGGTGCTGTGCAGCGTGTTCATCTCGCGCCCCCCGTAGTGGACTTGCCCGGTGTTCGGATGTTCCGGCTCGGTTCCTCGTGGTTCCTTGCCCGTGCCGAAAATCCTGCCGGGGTCACTTCATGGACGTGTCCCCCGACTGTCACAGACCTGTCACAGGGGTCGGTCTCTGCGACCCGCCTCAGAAAACGGACAGTCCGGTCACAGAAAAGGGCGCTAGGGGTGCGCACACCTGCCTGCAAGGGCTACGTACACGTACAGGTGTCGAAACCGCAGCCCACCATGGGCCAGAATGAGCCCCGTGCCTTCCCTGTTGCTGATCGAGGACGACGACGCCATCCGGACGGCCCTGGAGCTCTCGCTGACGCGCCAGGGACACCGGGTAGCCACCGCTGCCAGCGGCGAGGACGGTCTGAAGCTGTTGCGTGAGCAGCGGCCGGACCTGATCGTGCTGGATGTGATGCTGCCCGGCATCGACGGTTTCGAGGTGTGCCGTCGTATCCGGCGCACGGACCAGCTGCCGATCATTCTGCTCACCGCGCGCAGCGACGACATCGACATCGTGGTCGGACTGGAATCCGGCGCCGACGACTACGTGGTCAAACCCGTGCAGGGGCGCGTGCTCGACGCCCGGATCCGGGCCGTGCTGCGGCGCGGGGAGCGAGAAGCCAACGACGCGGCCACGTTCGGCTCGCTGGTGATCGACCGCGCCGCGATGACCGTCACGAAGAACGGCGAGGACCTCCAACTCACGCCCACCGAGCTGCGGTTGCTCCTGGAGCTGAGCCGGCGGCCCGGACAGGCCCTGTCCCGGCAGCAGTTGCTGCGGCTGGTGTGGGAGCACGACTACCTCGGTGACTCGCGGCTGGTGGACGCGTGCGTCCAGCGGCTGCGCGCCAAGGTCGAGGACATCCCGTCGTCCCCGACCCTCATCCGTACCGTGCGCGGCGTCGGCTACCGCCTGGACTCGCCTCAGTGACCGACGCACCAGGGGGGATCCGCGGCTGGCGCCCGGGTCGTAAGGGAGTCCTGTGGCGGCTGCGGTTCACCAGCCTGCGCCTCAGGCTGGTCGTGGTCTTCGGCCTGGTCGCGCTGACGGCCGCCGTCTCCGCGTCCGGCATCGCGTACTGGCTCAACCGCGAGGCGGTCCTCACCCGCGCCCAGGACGCCGTCCTGCGCGACTTCCGCCAGGAGATGCAGAACCGCGCCGGCGCCCTGCCCGTCCACCCCACCCAGGACGAACTGATGCGCACGGCGGGCCAGATGGCCAACAGCAGCCAGCGCTTCAGCGTCCTGCTCGTCGGCGAGGACGCCAACGACAAGACGGTCTACGGCAACTCCGGCGGCCTGAACGGCTTTTCGCTGGAGGACGTGCCCAAGTCGCTGCGGACGGCGGTGAACAAGCAGCAGTCGGTGTCCGACGGCAACAAGGAGCCGTACCACCTGTACTGGCAGCGGGTCACCGAGCACGGCACGCCGTATCTGGTGGCCGGGACGCGGATGATCGGCGGCGGGCCGACCGGCTACATGCTCAAGTCCCTTGAGCCGGAGGCCAAGGACCTCAACTCCCTTGCCTGGTCGCTCGGTATCGCGACCGGGCTCGCGCTGATCGGTTCCGCGCTGCTCGCGCAGGCCGCCGCGACGACCGTCCTCAAGCCCGTGCACCGGCTCGGCATCGCCGCGCGCCGGCTCGGCGAGGGCAAGCTCGACACCCGGCTGCGGGTCTCCGGTACCGATGAACTCGCCGAACTGTCACGGACGTTCAACCAGACCGCCGAGGCGCTGGAGAAGCGGGTCGCCGACATGGCCGCCCGGGACGACGCCTCGCGCCGGTTCGTCGCCGACATGTCGCACGAGCTGCGTACGCCATTGACCGCGATCACGGCGGTGGTCGAGGTCCTGGAGGAGGAACTCGACGCCGAGACCGGCAGCGTGGACCCGATGATCGAGCCCGCCGTACGGCTCGTCGTCAGCGAGACCAAGCGGCTCGGCGACCTCGTCGAGAACCTGATGGAGGTCACCCGCTTCGACGCGGGCACCGCCCGCCTGGTCCTGGACGACGTCGACCTCGCCGACCAGATCACCGCGTGCATCGACGCCCGCGCCTGGCTGGACGCCGTCGATCTGGACGCCGAGCGGGGCATCCACTCCCGGCTCGACCCGCGCCGCCTCGACGTCATCCTCGCCAACCTCATCGGCAACGCCCTCAAGCACGGCGGCTCCCCGGTCCGGGTCTCGGTCCGCCTGGAGGACGACGACCTCGTCATCGCGGTCCGCGACCACGGCCCCGGCATCCCCGAGGACGTCCTGCCGCACGTCTTCGACCGCTTCTACAAGGCGAGCGCCTCCCGGCCGCGCTCCGAGGGCAGCGGCCTCGGCCTCTCCATCGCCCTGGAGAACGCCCACATCCACGGCGGCGAGATCACCGCCGCCAACTCCCCCGACGGCGGCGCGGTGTTCACCCTGCGGCTGCCCCGGGACGCCTCCACGCTCACGGAGGACCCGGAGACCGACAAGGGCGAGGGCGACGGCTCGGACGGCTCCGAGGGGAACGCGTCATGACCGTACGACAGTTGATGGGCCGGCCCCGCGAACGTGCCCTGGCGGTACGGCCGTTGCTGGCGCTCCCGCTGCTGGGCCTGCTGCTCGCCGGGTGCGGGATCCGGGCCACCGAGGTGCCGACCGACTTCGGGGCGGCGCCGTCCCGGGTGCCGTGCACGCTCACCGAGCCGGACGTGTCGCCGCAGGCCGCGCGCGGGGTGCCCGTGCAGGTGTTCCTGCTGTGCGGGTCGTCGCTGGTGACCGTCGACCGGGCCGTACAGGTGCCGGACGGCACGGCGGACGTGCTGCGGCGTGTCATCGTCGCCCAGGGGCTCCTGGACCAGCTCGCGGAGTCGCCGTCGTCGGGCGAGAAGGACGCCGGGTACACGACCGACGTGCGCGGCGGCATGACCGTGAGCGGGCCGCGGGCGAAGGATCCCAAGGACGCGCTGCGGCTGAGCAATTCACCGGCCGACCTCACGTCGTACGCGCTCGCCCAGATCGTCTGTACGTTCTCCGACTCGGCCGCGGCCGAGGGCGACGGCTCCGTGATCCTCGGCGGCCCGGACGGCTCGCCGCTGCGCCGTTACGAGTGCACGGACGACGTCCGCTCCGACCCGGGCACCAAGGCGCCGCCGTCCAGCGAGGTGACGGGCGGCTGAAGCCGCGTGCGCCCCGGGGGTGAACGAGGCGCGAAAAGGGGCGTGTGGCGCAAGCCTCACCCTGGTGCGTGGCACCTACCCGGAACCGATCGTGCCGGACAGGGCGTCTTGTGGGGCGTGCAGCGTCAAGGCTCCATCGGCGGCAGCGCCGCGATTCGCATCCGTGTGGCAGGAGGTGTCCTCCTCGTCGCACATCTCGTGCTCGTCGCCTGGGTCACGCTGCGCCCCCGGGACGTCCCCTGGGTGATGCCCCCGAACCTGCACCCGCTGGCCAGCATCAGAGCCGACCTGGCCATGGGCTGGCCGGAGGCGTCGAAGCGGATCGGCGAGGGCCTCGCCCTGCTGGCCCCCCTGGGCGTCCTGCTCCCGATGGTCAGCGGCCGGCTCCATGTCTCCCCGCTCGCGTCCTTCATCCGTACGGTCGCGGCGGGCGCCCTGATCTCCCTGGGCATCGAACTGCTCCAGACCGGGGTGCCGGGCCAGGTGGTCGACATCGACTCCCTGCTGATGAACACGGTGGGCGTCGCCCTCGCCCACGCAGCGATCGTCCCGGCGGCCCGCGCCTGGCTACGCCGCAGGACTGAGAGCCGGCACCCCCTGGCCGTCCTCCAGGAGGAACCGGCTCAGGGACGGACCCCGACGATTCCCAGGGTCGGCATCGCACCGTAGAGCGACGTCGGGCGGGCCGTGGCTCCGTACCGTTGAAGGCAGATGAGGCAACCACACGGGGGGCCTCGGACAGCCGCTCGCGAAGGAGCCCATCATGACCGCCATTGCCCGCCCCACCCAAGGCCGCATGATCGGCGGAGTGTGCGCAGCGCTGGCGCGGCGCTTCGGTACCTCCGCGACCACGATGCGGGTGATCTTCCTGGTCTCCTGCCTGCTGCCCGGCCCGCAGTTCCTGCTCTACATCGCGCTGTGGATCCTGTTCCCGGCCGAGGACAAGGTGCGCGGCGAGGCCTGGTAGGACGCAGACCCCGGCGCACGTACGCCGATGGGGCGCACCCTCGTCCAGGGTGCGCCCCATCGGCGCGTTCAGGGGGGCGGGGCTCAGCCCAGCGGGATGCCGTTCAGCGGCACGCCGTGGGTGGGCAGACCGGTGTTCGACAGCGGGAGGCCGCCCAGCAGGCCCGCGACGGGCGCGGTGGGACCGTCGGACAGCACCTTCTCGGCGGCCGGCTGCACGGCGGACAGACCACCCGCGAGCGCGGGCTGCGCCTGGCTCAGCGCCTGGCCGGCGCCCGGCAGCGCCTTGGCGACGTTCTCCGCGGGCAGCGTGTGGGTCACGGAGCCCAGCGCCTGGGTGGCGTCCGGAAGCGCCGGAGCCGCGCTCGCGGCGCCCGCGCCGACAGCGGCGAAAGCGGCACCGAGGGCGGCGACACCGAGGGTCTTGGCAGCAGACTGCTTCATGGTGAATGCGTCCTTGAATGGGATGACGGGGGATGTGAGCGGTCCAAGACCGTAAACACGCGAAGGCACCCGCCGCAAACATCGAAATGCGGACGGATTGTGAACACCCGCCCGCATTCCGGTCCCACCCCTCGGCCCAGTTCAGCCCTCTTCTGCCACAGAACCGCTGGTGGAAGCGGTCTGCCGGAACAGCCATTCGGATTTCAGCTCGGCATATCCGGGCTTGATCACGTCATTGATCATGGCGAGTCGTTCATCGAAAGGAATGAATGCTGACTTCATAGCATTGACGGAGAACCACTGCATGTCGTCGAGTGAATAACCGAACGCCTCGACAAGGTGCTCGAATTCCTGGCTCATACTGGTGTGGGACATGAGCCGGTTGTCGGTGTTGACCGTCGCCCGGAAGTGCAGCCGCCGCAGCAGCCCGATCGGGTGCTCGGCGTACGAGTCGGCGGCCCCGGTCTGGAGGTTGGAACTGGGGCACAGCTCCAGCGGGACGCGCTTGTCGCGCACGTACGACGCGAGGCGGCCCAGCTCGACCGACCCGTCCTCCTTGACCTGGATGTCGTCGATGATGCGCACCCCGTGCCCGAGCCGGTCGGCGCCGCACCACTGCAGCGCCTGCCAGATCGACGGCAGTCCGAAGGCCTCACCGGCGTGGATCGTGAAGTGGTTGTTCTCGCGCTTCAGATACTCGAAGGCGTCCAGGTGACGGGTGGGCGGGAACCCGGCCTCCGCACCCGCGATGTCGAAGCCGACGACGCCCAAGTCGCGGTATCGGTTGGCGAGTTCGGCGATCTCCAGGGACCGGGCCGCGTGCCGCATCGCGGTGAGCAGCGCCCCGACACGGATCCGCCGGCCGCTCTCCCGCGCGAGCGACTCCCCTTGCCGGAAGCCCTCGTTGACGGCCTCGACGACCTCTTCGAGGCTGAGCCCGCCGTCGAGGTGCTGCTCGGGCGCGTACCGCACCTCGGCGTAGACGACACCGTCCTCGGCGAGGTCCTCCGCGCACTCGCGGGCGACCCGGATCAGCGCGTTCCGGGTCTGCATCACGGCGACCGTGTGCGAGAACGTCTCCAAGTACCGCTCCAGCGAACCGGAGTCGGCGGCCTCGGCGAACCACACGCCGAGCTTGTCGGGGTCGCTCTCGGGGAGTCCGGTGTACCCGGCGTCCCGGGCGAGTTCGACGATCGTCCCCGGGCGGAGACCGCCGTCGAGGTGGTCGTGCAGCAGAACCTTCGGCGCCCGGCGGATCTGGTCCGGCGTCGGGGTGTTCGGGGTGCTCTGGCTCGTCATTTCCGCACTCTAACTCCTACGCGCGTAGATCGCCCGCTGTACGAATCCGTCGATACGTAACGGTGACCGCGCGGAAGGATGGCGTACACGCTCGCTTCTGACACTGTTCTGTCATGGCACAGCAAGCGACGCCGGTCAGGACGGCCCGGCTGGGGAGAGCGCTCGGTCCCGAACCGACCTCGGTGAGCGGCGTGGTGCTGCTGCTCCCCGGTGGCGAGGAGGTGTCCAGCCGTAGGCCCTCCCCCATGTTGGCGACGGCCTCCGTACGGACGTTGGGCCGCCGGCTGGCCCGCGCGGGCGCCGGTGACGGGCTCGCCGCGCATGTCGTCCACTACCGCTGCCGCGGCTGGAACGGCAGCGAGGCGTCTCTCGCGCACGACGCGGCGTGGGCGGTGGAGGAGGTCGTACGGCGGTACGGGGACGTGCCCGTGTGTCTCACCGGGATCGACATGGGCGCCCGCGCGGCGTTGCGCTCCGCGGGGCACGAGGCGGTGAACTCCGTTGTCGCGCTGGCCCCTTGGCTGCCGGAACAGGATGTCGCCGCGCCACCCGAACCGGTGAAACAACTCGCCGGGCGGCGGGTGTTGATCGTGCACGGCACGAACGACGAACGGACCGATCCCGAGTTGTCGTTCCGGTTGGCTGCTCGGGCGAAGAAGGCGAACCGGGACATCTGTCGGTTCGAAGTCCACTCCGACGGACACGGGTTGCATCAGCACCGGCAGGAAGTGCACGCGCTGACCGAGGACTTCGCGATGGGGGCGTTGTTCGGGCGGGCGTTTTCGCGTCCCGTCGAGGACGCGTTGATGGCTCCGCCGCCGTTGGGGTTGAGGATGCCGTTGGCTGCGGGGTTTGGGCGGTCGCTTCGTAGGGGTTGAGGGGTCGTCGGCGGGTACGGGTTCGTTGTGGCTGGTCGCGCAGTTCCCCGCGCCCCTTAGGTGGGACACCCTTACGTTGGTAGCAAGTTGCCCCTTTTTGACATGAGGAACTGCTTGAAGGCTGCCACCGGCGGAGTGTCTGGGTGGCCGTCCAGCCACGCTACGCCGATCTCTCTCACCGCTCTCGGAGCTGTGACCGTTAGTTCTGCAACTCCCGGGCGGGGTACGGCTGGTGGGGGTAGGAGGGCGACCCCCAGGCCCGCCGCCACCAAGCCTCGTAGGGTCTCCGCCTCCTCGCCCTCGAAGGCGATTCGTGGGCGGAAGCCGGCTTCCTTGCAGACGTCGTCCGTGATGCGGCGCAAGCCGTAGCCCGGCTCCAATGTCACGAACGTCTCGTCGGCTGCTTCCGCCAGGCGGACCCTCTTTCGTGTCGCCAGACGATGGTCGGCGGGAACCACCAGCCGCAGCTTCTGTTCGTCCAGGCGGCGGGCCACCAGGTCCGGGGCATCCGGCACCGGAGAGGTCAGGCACAGGTCCAACTCCCCCGCGCGCAACCGCTCCAGCATCGCCTCGCCGTAGTTCTGGACGAGGCTGAAGCGGACGCGGGGATGGTCGGCCCGGAAGGCTCGGATGAGGCCGGGGACGGTTTCGGAGCCGAGGGTGTGGAGGAAGCCGAAGGCGACCTTGCCGGTGGTGGGGTCGGCGTCGGCGCGGACCTCGTCGGCCGCCTTCTCGATCTCGGCGAGGGCGCGGTCGACCGAGGTGAGGAAGGTGCGGCCGGCCGGGGTCAACGACACCGTGCGGCCTCTGCGGGCGAACAGGTCCACGCCCAGGTCCTGTTCGAGGCGGACCATCGCCCGCGACAGGGTGGACTGCGGGACCTGCATCTCCTGCGCGGCCCGGGTGACGTGTTCGGTGCGGGCGACGCCGGCGAAGTACGCGAGGCGGGGCGCGAGCAGCGCGACGATGTCTTCTGTCTCACCGGACGGTGACAGGTGAGCCTGTGACCTGTGTTGATGCGCCATGGGAACGATTATGGCGTTTCCGTGCATTGGACGGATGAGCGGGAGCGTACGTAGCGTCGAAGCATGCCTTCCGCCGATACCGGGGCGTCCACGATCGTGGCCGCCACGTCCCCCGTCCCCGCCTCCGACTCCGACACGCGGCTGACGCCCGGTGGTCCCGGCTATCGCCGTATGAGCTTCGCGCTGTTCCTCGCGGGCGTGGCGACCTTCGCGCTCCTCTACTCCACGCAGGCGCTGCTGCCGCTGATCTCCTCCGGTTTCGCGGTGTCGGCGAGTGCGGCGAGCTGGACGGTGGCGGCGGCCACGGGCGGGCTCGCGTTGTTCGTGCTGCCGATGAGCGCGCTGTCGGAGCGGTTCGGACGTCGTACGGTCATGACGGCGTCCTTGGTGGTCGCGGTGAGCATCGGGGTCGTGGTCCCGTTCGCGCCGTCGCTGGGCGCGCTGGTGGCGTTGCGGTTCCTTCAGGGGGCCGCGCTGGCCGGGCTGCCCGCCTCCGCTACGGCGTATCTCGCCGAGGAGGTCCGTCCGAAGGCGCTGGTCACGGCGATCGGCCTGTTCGTGGCGGGCAACAGCGTCGGCGGGATGAGCGGCCGGGTCATCACCGGCTGGGTCGCGCAGGAGTGGGGCTGGCGGGTGGCTGTCGGGGTGATCGGCGCCATCGCGGTCGGCTGCGCGGTCGCCTTCCGGCTGCTGCTCCCCACCCCTCAGCACTTCACGCCGGGTTCGCTGCGCCCGCGCGTCCTGGCCCGCACGGTCCGCGACCACCTCGCGAACCCGCTGCTGTGCCGGCTGTACGCGATCGGCGCCCTGTTCATGACGGTCTTCGGCGGCGTCTACACGGTCATCGGCTACCGCCTCACCGAGGCCCCCTTCTCCCTCCCCCAGGGCATCATCGGCTCGATCTTCCTCGTGTATCTGGTGGGGACCGTGTCGGCGTCCACGGCGGGGCGGCTGGTGGGCCGGCTGGGGCGCCGGGGGCCTTGTACCTGGCGGGCGGTACGACGGCGGCGGGCCTGCTGGTCTCCCTCGCCGACTCGCTTCCCCTGGTGCTGCTCGGCCTGGTCCTCATCACAGCCGGCTTCTTCGCGGGGCACGCGGTCGCGTCCTCGTCGGTCAGCAAGACGGCGACGACGGGGCGTGCGCAGGCATCGGCGCTGTACCAGTCCGCGTACTACATCGGCTCAAGCACCGGCAGCACGGTCGGCGCGATGGCGTTCCACGCGGGGGGCTGGGCCGGGACGGTGGGGGTCGGGTTGCTGGCGGTGGCCGGTGTCGTGACGATCACCGTGCTCGGATCGCGGGCTGCGCGGGTTGAGCGGCGCGGGGTTGAGGCGGCGGCTGCCTGAGAGGGCGGCAATCCAGTACCAATCCAGTACCCCCAAGGACGCCCACACCCATACCGGGCGCCCGGTACCCGCTCTGACCTGCACGTTTGTTCACTCCTCGCGCCATTGTCAGTGGGCTGCGCTACGTTGCGGGGTAAGGGAAGAACGGCCACAGGGGTGGGTGGGCGAGACCATGAGTGACAGCGTTGTGACTACGACGGACGACCTCGACGTCAGGCTGGAGAAGCACCGCGTCGAGCTGACCGGGTACTGCTACCGCATGCTCGGCTCCTCCTTCGAGGCCGAGGACGCGGTGCAGGACACGATGGTCCGCGCCTGGCGGAACTACGAGAAGTTCGAGGGCCGGTCGAGTCTGCGGTCCTGGCTGTACCGGATCGCGACCAATGTGTGCCTGGACATGCTGTCCGCGGGCAACAAGCGGGCGCGCCCCGTCGACCTCAGCGACTCCACCCCGCTCGCGCAGGCCGCGCTGTCACCCCGCGCGGACAACACCTGGCTCGAGCCGATGCCGGACGCGCGCGTGCTGCCGACCGTCGCAGACCCCGCGGAGGCGGCCGTGGCGAAGGAATCCGTACGGCTCGCGTTCATGGCCGCCCTGCAGCAACTCCCGCCCAAGCAAAGGGCGGTGCTGATCCTCCGCGAGGTGCTGGCCTGGCGGGCCACCGAGGTGGCCGAGCTCCTCGACACCTCCGTCGCGTCGGTCAACAGCGCGTTGCAGCGGGCCCGGGCGACCCTCGCCGAGCGGGACGACAAAGCGGCCGACGCCGCCGTCTCCGACCCGCTCGACGAGGAGCAGCGCAAGCTCCTCGATCGGTACGTCGCGGCCTTCGAGGGCTACGACATGGCCGCGCTCACCGCGCTGCTGCACGAGGACGCCATCATGACGATGCCGCCGTTCGACCTGTGGCTGACCGGCCACGACGACATCACGGGCTTCATGACGACGATCGGTTCCGCCTGCGAGGGCTCCCGCCTGATCCCGGTGCAGGTGAACGGCCTGCCGGGCTTCGCCCAGTACAAGCCGGACCCGGACACCGGCGGCTTCAGCCCCTGGGCGGTCCAGATCCTGGAGATCTCAGACGGCGGGCTCACCGGGTTCCACTTCTTCCTGGACACCAAGCGCTGGTTCCCGCTGTTCGACCTGCCCCTCCATCTCGAAGCGGAGTCCGACGAGGTCGAGGAGGGCGCGTAGCGCGGGGGCGGGGTCGCGCAGTCTGATCCGGCCGCCCCCGGTCCGCCGGGCGGTGAGGTGCAGCCGGGCCAGGAGGTCGACGGTACCGAGCCCCGGCGGTCCCGGTCCCACGATCTCGACCAGGACCACTCCGGCACCGGGCGTCGCCTCCAGCAGTGCCCGTACCTCGGCGCAGAGCCCCGCCACCTCGTCAGGGGTGACGGGGCGGGCCGGCACGAGTACAGCGGGTGTCTTGGCGTCCACGATCGGTAGACCGGGTGGGCGGTCGTAACTCATCGGGAGCGACCGCCTAGATTTGCTGTATGCCCCACGGATCAGCCCCGCCCTGGATACCCGACGCCCTCGCGCACGCCGAAGTCGCTGCCGACATCGCCGCCGAGGGGGTGCCGTGCAAGGGGTTCTGACCGGGTTCGCGGTCATCGGTGTGGTGATCGCGGTCGGCTATCTGCTCGGGCTGCGCGGTTCCCTCGGCGAACACGGGCGGGACGTCCTGACCAAGCTGGCCTTCAATGTCGCGTCCCCGGCCCTGCTGTTCACGACCCTCGCGCGGGCCGACCTGTCGGTGATCTTCTCCAGCGGACTGCTGGTGACGGTGCTCAGCACGGTGGCGGTGGCGGGGGTGTTCGTGGCGGTGGGGGTCGTACGGGGCTGGGGTGTCGGCCGTACGACGATCGGGGCGCTCTCGTCGAGTTACGTCAACTCCGGCAACCTCGGTATCCCGATCTCGGTGTACGTCCTGGGCAATGCCTCGCTCGTGGCGCCGGTGATGCTGTTCCAGCTCGTGGTGGTGAGCCCGCTGGCGTTGACGGTCCTCGATCTGTCGGGGGCGGGCGAGAAGGGGCCGTTGTGGCTGCGGCTGCTGACGCCGCTGCGGAATCCGGTCGCGGTGGGGTCGCTTGCGGGGGTCGCGGTCGCGGGGATCGGGGTTCATGTTCCGGGCCCGGTGATGGACCCTCTCACGCTGATCGGCAACATGGCGGTGCCGGCGGTGTTGATCGGGTTCGGGATTTCGCTGCGGGGCAGCGCGGTGCCGGGGCGGGGTGTTGAGCGGTGGCCGGTGTTGTTGTCGGTTGCGCTGAAGTCGGTGGGGCAGCCGGTGATTGCTTGGGCGTTGGCTGTGGGGGTGTTCGGGATTCATGGGGCGGGGTTGCTCGACGTGGTGGTGACCTCGGCGTTGCCTGCCGCGCAGAACCTGTACACGTACGCGAGTCGGTACCGGGTGGGTGAGGGGTTGGCCCGGGACTCGATCCTGCTGTCCACGGTGTTGTCGGTGCCGGTGTTGGTGGGGGTTGCTGCGCTGCTTGGGTAGGTGCGGTTGTTGTTTGTCCGCGGGTGCGTTGGGGCTGGTCGCGCAGTTCCCCGCGCCCCTGGGTGGGCAAGGGTGGCCGGAACCGAAAGCTCAGCCTCCTCCGCGCGCCCCCGAAATGCCTTGAGGATGCTGGGACTTGCAAGCACCAGCCCGCTTCTCCCAGGCGAAGCGAAAGGGGCCGGGACCCTCGCAGTCCCAGCCCCAGCCCCTCCCCCGCTACCAACTACCAACTACCAACTACCAACTACCAACCACCGATCAGGCGATGCGCTCCAGCACCACCGGTGAGGCCGTGAAGCCAGTCCCCTCCGCGCCGATGCCGTAGGAACCCTCCACCGCCTCCAGCGCGTACTCGAAGCGCTCCGGGGTGTCCGTGTGCAGGGTAAGCAAGGGCTGGCCTGCGGTCACCGTGTCGCCCGGCTTGGCGTGCATTTCCACTCCCGCGCCTGCCTGGACCGGGTCCTCCTTGCGGGCGCGGCCCGCGCCGAGGCGCCACGCCGCGATGCCGATGTCGTAGGCGTCGAGGCGGGTGAGGACGCCGGAGGCCGACGCCGTCACCACATGCTGCTCGCGCGCCACCGGCAGCTCCGCGTCCGGGTCGCCGCCCTGCGCCGCGATCATCCGGCGCCAGACGTCCATCGCGGAACCGTCGGCCAGGGCCTTCGCCGGGTCGGCGTCCTTCACTCCGGCCGCGTCGAGCATCTCCCGGGCCAGGGCGATCGTCAGCTCGACGACGTCGGAGGGGCCGCCGCCTGCCAGGACCTCCACCGATTCGCGGACCTCCAGCGCGTTGCCGGCCGTCAGGCCCAGCGGGGTCGACATGTCCGTCAGCAGGGCCACCGTCTTCACGCCGTGGTCCGTACCCAACCCGACCATCGTGGACGCCAGTTCACGCGCGTCCTCGATCGTCTTCATGAACGCGCCGGTGCCGACCTTCACGTCCAGGACCAGCGAGCCCGTGCCCTCGGCGATCTTCTTCGACATGATCGAGGAGGCGATCAGCGGGATCGCCTCCACTGTCCCTGTCACGTCTCGCAGCGCGTACAGCTTCTTGTCCGCGGGGGCCAGGCCGTCGCCCGCCGCGCAGATCACCGCGCCCGTCCCCTCCAGGACCGACAGCATCTCCTCGTTCGAGAGCAGCGCGCGCCAGCCGGGGATCGACTCCAGCTTGTCGAGGGTGCCGCCGGTGTGGCCGAGGCCGCGGCCCGAGAGCTGGGGAACCGCCGCGCCGCACGCGGCGACCAACGGAGCGAGCGGGAGCGTGATCTTGTCGCCGACGCCGCCCGTCGAGTGCTTGTCGGCCGTCGGGCGGGACAGGGACGAGAAGTCCATGCGCTCGCCGGAGGCGATCATCGCGGCGGTCCAGGTGGCGATCTCGCGGCGGTTCATGCCGTTGAGGAGGATCGCCATGTTGAGGGCGGCCATCTGGTAGTCGGCCACGTCCCCGCGGGTGTACGCGTCGATGACCCAGTCGATCTGCTCGTCGCTCAACTCGCCGCGGTCCCGCTTGGTGCGGATGACGGAGATGGCGTCCATCGAGACTTGCGCCATGGCTTGGCTTTCCTTCCAGAACGTTCAGAAAATGTGCGGCCCCGCCGAGGGGAATGGACCAACTCGGCGGGGCCGTACGGGAGTTACCTGGTGAGATGGTCCGGCCCGAAGGCCTGCGGAAGCATCTCCGAGAGCGCGAGGATCCCCGCCGGTGTGTCCAGCAGCAGACCCGGGCCCCCGAACTCGTACAGCAGTTGGCGGCAGCGGCCGCACGGGACGAGGATGTCGCCCTTGCCGTCGACGCACGTGAAGTGGGTCAGCCGGCCGCCGCCGGTGCGCTGGAGGTTGGACACCAGTCCGCACTCCGCGCACAGGCCGAGGCCGTAGGACGCGTTCTCCACGTTGCAGCCGGAGACCGTGCGGCCGTCGTCGACCCGGGCGGCGACCCCTACGGGATAGCCCGAGTACGGCGCGTACGCGTGGGACATCGCCTCCCGCGCCTCGGCGCGCAGTTCGTCCCAGTCGACGGCCAACTCGGCGGCGGGCGAGGTCACTTGCCCTGTCCCTTCCGGTACGGCAGGCCGTCCGCCTTCGGCATCCGCAGGTGCTGCGCGGAGAGCGAGAGCACCAGCAGGGTGACGATGTAGGGGCTGGCGCCGACCAGTTGGGTCGGGACGGAGTCGGTGGTGGCGTACCAGACGAACATCAGGGCCGCGATGACGGCGGTGATGCCTGCGGGGACGTACCGCTTCTTCCAGACCAGGTAGGCGACGCCCGCGACCAGCAGGAAGCCGAGCAGCAGGATCAGGGCGTGCACGTTGGTGGAGCCGCCGCGCAGGTTGAGGCTGTCGGTGTAGCCGAACAGGCCCGCGCCCAGGGCGAGTCCGCCCGGCATCCAGTTGCCGAAGATCATCGAGGCGAGGCCGATGTAGCCGCGGCCGCCGGTCTGGCCGTCGAGGTAGACGTTGGACGCGACGATCGACAGGAAGGCGCCGCCGAGACCGGCGAAGCCGCCGGAGATGATCACGGCGATGTACTTGTACTTGTAGACGTTGACGCCCAACGACTCGGCGGCCACCGGGTTCTCACCGCAGGAGCGGAGGCGGAGGCCGAAGGCCGTGCGCCACAGGACCCACCAGGTGACGGGGACGAGGGCCACCGCGATGACCGTGAGCGGGGAGAGGTCGGTGATCAGACCGCCGATGAGGCCCGCGATGTCCGAGAGCAGGAACCAGTGCTTCTCGTTGAGCTTGTCCAGCCAGGTGGACAGGCCCGGGATGTCGAAGGTGCCGAGCGAGTCGATCGGCGGGGACTGCTTGGCGGAGCCCTGCTCGGTGTTGGCGAAGGTGAACTTCGAGAGGTAGCGGGTGGTGCCGAGCGCCAGGATGTTGATGGCGACACCGGAGACGATGTGGTTGACGTTGAACGTCACCGTGGCGATCGCGTGCAGCAGCGCGCCGAGGCAGCCGCCGATGATGCCGAAGACGATGCCGACCCACGGGCCCCACTGGTAACCGGCCCAGGCGCCGAACCAGGTGCCGAGGATCATCATGCCTTCGAGGCCGATGTTGACGACGCCCGCGCGCTCGGCCCAGAGACCGCCGAGACCGGCCAGCCCGATCGGCACCGCTGCCCTGAGGGCCGTGGACATCTGGCCGGTTGAAGTGATGCCGTCCGCGCCCGTGATGAGGCGGACGATCGACGTGAGGACGAGCGCGCCCGCGATGATCAGCAGGAGCACGGGGAGCGAGAAACGGCGGCCGCCCTTGCCGGGCTGCTGCGCCTGCGGCTTGGCGATGGTCGCGGTACTCATCGGGCCGCCACCTCCTTCTTCTCGGAGTTGTTGCGGGCGGCCGCGGCGAGTTCCTCGCCGACGCGCTTCTGCTGGCGGCGCAGGCCCCAGGTGCGGACGACCTCGTACGAGATGACGACCGCGAAGACGATCAGGCCCTGCATGATCGTGGCGATCTCCTTCTGGTACGCGACCGGGGTCGCGTAGTCCAGGGCGGGGGACGCCTTGTCGAGGAAGGCCCACAGGAGGGCCGCGAGGGCGATGCCGCCCGGGTTGTTGCGGCCGAGGAGGGCGATGCCGATGGCGGTGAAGCCCAGGCCCTCGGGGAAGGTGAGGCTGTAGGTGTGGCTGTCGCCGAGGAGGAGCGGGAGGCCTGCGAGGCCCGCGACACCGCCGGAGATCAGCATCGCGGTGAGCGTCATGCGCTTGGCGTCGACGCCGGAGGCCGCGGCGGCGGACTCGGACTCGCCGGTGGCGCGCAGGTCGAAGCCGAAGCGGGTGCGGTTGAGGACGAGCCAGTACAGGACGCCCATGATCACGGCGAGGAAGACCAGGCCGTAGATCTCGCCGACGTCCGAACCCATGTCGATGCCCGGGATCCAGCCGGACTTCTTCATGATGCCGGTCGTCATGTTGTTGCCGACCTGCACGCCCCAGGTGTTGGTCTGCGTGAGGTAGAGGATCAGGCTGGTGGCGATCGCGTTGAGCATGATCGTCGCGACGACCTCGCTGACCCCGCGGGTGACCTTGAGGACACCCGCGATACCGGCCCAGAAGGCGCCGGTGAGGACCGCGACGAGCAGCAGCAGCGGCACCTGGAGGACGGCCGGCAGTCCTACGTGCGCGCCGACGACCGCGGTCATCACGGCGCCGAGCCGGTACTGGCCGTCGACGCCGATGTTGAACAGGTTCATCCGGAAGCCGAGGGCGACCGCCAGGGCGGCGATGTAGTACATCGACGCCTGGTTGATGATCAGCACCTGGACGTCCGAGTACCCGATCTGCTGGAGCATCAGGTTGTACGGCTCGATCGGGTTCTTGCCCGAGGCAAGCAGCACGACCGAGGTCAGCAGGATCGCGGCGACAAGCGCCATGACCGGTCCGGCCACGGCGAGGAGCACGCGCTCCTTGTCGAACTTCTTCATCGGGCCTCGTCCTCCGGGGCGGCGGTGTCGTCCGCGTCTTCTACGGTGCTGTCCGCGCCGTTTTCTACGGTGCTCTCCGCGCCGTCCGCTGCTTCCTCGACGTGTTCGAGGTGACCGGAGGCGGCGCCGGTCATGGCCGAGCCGAGTTCCTCGGGGGTGACGGTGGCCGGGTCGGCGTCGGCGACCAGCCTGCCGTCGTAGATCACGCGCAGGGTGTCCGACAGGCCGATCAGCTCGTCCAGGTCGGCGGAGATGAGCAGCACGGCCAGGCCCTCGCGGCGGGCCTCGCGGATCTGGTCCCAGATCGCGGCCTGCGCGCCGACGTCCACACCGCGGGTGGGGTGGGCGGCGATCAGGAACTTCGGCTTGTGGCTCATCTCGCGGCCGACGATCAGCTTCTGCTGGTTGCCGCCGGAGAGGGAGGCCGCGGTGACGTCGATCCCGGGGGTGCGGACGTCGTACTCCTCGACGATCCGGCGGGTGTCGGCCTGGGCGCCCTTGATGTCCAGCCAGACGCCCTTGGAGTTGGGCTTCTCGGTGACGTGGCCGAGGATGCGGTTCTCCCACAGCGGGGCTTCCAGGAGGAGGCCGTGGCGGTGGCGGTCCTCGGGGATGTAGCCGATGCCCTTCTCGCGGCGCTTGCGGGTGGCCCAGGGCGTGATGTCGTCGCCGAGGAAGCCGATGGTGCCGGAGTCGGCGTTCTTCAGGCCGATCAGGGCGTCGATCAGTTCGGTCTGGCCGTTGCCCTCGACGCCGGCGATGCCCATGACCTCACCGGCGTGGATGGTGAAGGTGACGTCGTCCAGGACGCGCTTGGCGGTGCCGCCGGGGGTGGCGAGATCGCCCAGCAGTCCGCCGGCCGCGGGCTCGGACTCGGCGCCCAGGGAGGCGCCGCCGGCCGCGTAGACGGTGAGGCTCTTGACCTCGATGACGGGCTGGTCGGTGACCGTGGACTCCGCCGTCTCGGGGGTGGGGAGTTCGCTGCCGACCATCATCTCGGCGAGCTGGCGGGGGGTCGTCGCGGAGGGGACGGCCGTGCCGACGGTGGTGCCGCGCCGGATGACGGTGATCTCGTCGGCGACCGAGAGGACCTCGCCGAGCTTGTGGGAGATGAAGATGACCGCGAGGCCCTCGGACTTCAGCTCGCGCAGGTTGCTGAAGAGGGCGTCGACCTCCTGCGGGACCAGGACGGCGGTGGGCTCGTCCAGGATCAGGGTGCGGGCGCCGCGGTAGAGGACCTTGAGGATCTCGACGCGCTGGCGCTCGGCGACACCGAGGCTCTCGACGAGAAGGTCCGGGCGGACGTTCAGGCCGTAGCGGTCGGAGATCTCCTTGATCTTCTTGCGGGCGCCGCCGCCGATGCCGTGCAGCTTCTCGCTGCCCAGGACGACGTTCTCCAGGACGGTGAGGTTGTCGGCGAGCATGAAGTGCTGGTGGACCATGCCGATACCGCGGGCGATGGCGTCGGCGGGGGACGAGAAGGTGACGAGCTCGCCGTCGACGGCGATGGTGCCCTCGTCCGGCTTCTGCATGCCGTAGAGGATCTTCATCAGGGTCGACTTGCCGGCGCCGTTCTCGCCGACGAGGGCGTGCACGGTGCCTTTTCGGACACTGAAGCGGATGTCGCTGTTGGCGACGACACCCGGGAACCGCTTGGTGATCCCCACCAGCTCGACCGCGATCGTCGACTGATCGCCGAGTGGAGGGTTGCTGGACGCGTCGATGGCGAACTCTCCTCGTGGAAAGGGGCCTCTCTACGCGCGTAGCGCCCCTGCTTTAAATAGTGCCCGGACCTGATCGTTTTCTGTCTGGCATCCGATCCGTTCCGAGCATTCTGCCGCGCGAACGGGGCGTGAGGAGACATCCTCCCCACACCCCGTTCCGTGGCCGTAACGCTGTCATTACAGCGCTCTTTTGGCCATGGTCGTGACTGGCCTAGAACCAACGGTTCAGGAGGTCTTGACCTTGATCGAGCCGTCCTTGATGCCCGCCTCGGCCTTCGCGAGGGCGGCCTGCAGGGTGGCGTTGTTCTTGAAGGTCGGGTTCGAGTCGGCCAGGCCGACCGCGCCGTTGCTCAGGGAGCCGCGGATCTCGCCGCTCAGCGGCTTCTTGTCCTTGATGACGGACTTGGAGAGGTCGTACACCGCGCCCGCGACGTTCTTCAGGGCCGAGGTGAGGATGTACGGCTTGTACTTGGCCAGCGCGGCCTGGTTGTACTGGTCGGAGTCGACACCGATCGCCCACACCTTGTGCGCGGCGGCGGACTTGATGACGCCCTGGCCGGAGAGACCCGCGGCCGCGTAGACGACGTCCGCGCCGGCCTCGATCTGACCGTCGGCGGCGGCCTCGCCCTTGTCGGGGCTGGAGAAGCCACCCTGCGCGGCGGTCTGGGTCAGGTACTGCGACTTGACCGTGACGCCCTTCTTGGTGTCCTTGACGCCCTGCTCGAAGCCCGCCGCGAACTTGTGGATCAGGGGCACGTCCACGCCGCCGATGAAGCCGACGGTGTTCGACTTCGTGGTGAGCGCGGCGGTGACGCCGGCCAGGTACGAGGACTGCTCCTCGTGGAAGACCATGTCGGCGACGTTGGCGGCCGTGATGGTGTTGTCGTCGATGATGCCGAAGGTGATCTTCGGGAACTTCGCGGCGGCTTCCTTGACGGCGGGGGCGTAGGCGAAGCCGACACCGATCACCGGGTTGTAGCCGGACCTGGCGAGGGTCTCCAGGCGCTGCGTCTTGTCCGCGTCGGACTCGTTGTCCTGCGGCTCGACGTCGCGGCCGCTGACGCCGAAGTCCTTCTCGGCCTTGACGAGACCCGCGTAGGCGGCGTCGTTGAAGGACTGGTCGCCCTTGCCGCCGACGTCGTAGGCAAGACCAATACCCTTGGACGTGCCGGAGCTGCTGCTGCTGGAGCTGGACTCGCTGGACGAGCTGCCGCAGGCGGAGACGGTTACTGCAAGAGCTGCGGTTGCAACGCCTGCAACCGCGATTCGGGACACCCGGCGCATGGAACGAGACTCCTTCGTGCAAGCGCCCAAACCAGGCGCTGGTTCCGCCGCAGCGTAACGCGCGTAGACCAGACGGAAAACCCCATCTGTCCGGTCCGTTATAGAGCTGTGGCCACAGATGGTGGCCAGCGTACGGACAGCCAGGCGCCCCTTGCGGGAGGCAAGGGGCGCCTGGCTGCAACGATGCCCGTAGGGGCTAGTCGCAGCCCCTGGTCCTGACGGGTCGTACTACTTCGTGTTGACGGTGACCTTGCCGTCGATGATGTCCTGCTTGGCCTTGTCCACGGCCGCCACGGCGGCGGTCATGGCCTTGTACTTCGGGTTGGAGTCGGCGAAGCCGACGCCGTCGTTGTCGAGGCCGTAGCGGACCACGCCGGTCTTGGGCTTGCCCTCGTACACCGACTTCACCAGGTCGTAGACCGCGCCGCCGACGTTCTTCAGGGCCGAGCCGAGGATGGCGTCCTTGTACTTGGCCAGCGCCGCCTGGTTGTACTGGTCGGAGTCCACGCCGATGGCCCAGATGCCCTTGGCGGAGGCCTCGGAGATGACGCCCTGGCCGGAGAGACCGGCGGCGGCGTAGATGACGTCCGCGCCCGCGTCGATCTGGCCGCTCGCCGCGTCCTTGCCCTTGTCGGGGCTGGAGAAGCCGCCCTGGGCCGCGGTCTGCGTCAGGTACTGCGACTCGATCTTGATGCTCGGGTTGACGGACTTGGCGCCCTGGTCGAAGCCGGCCTCAAACTTGTGGATGAGGGGGACGTCCACGCCGCCGATGAACCCGATGTGGTTCTTCTTGGTGGCCTTGGCCGCGGCGACGCCCGCCAGGTACGAGGACTGCTCCTCGTGGAAGACGAGGTCGGCCACGTTGGCGGCCTTGTCCTGCTCGTCGTCGATGATGCCGAACGTGATGTTCGGGAACTTCGCCGCGGCCTCCTTGACGGCCGGCGCGTAGGCGAAGCCGACACCGATCACCGGGTTGTAGCCGGCCGTGGCCAGGCTCTCCAGGCGCTGCACCTTGTCCGCGTCGGACTCGTTGTCCTGCGGCTCGATGTCGCGGCCGGTGAGGTTGAACTCCTTCTCGGCCTTCTGGAAACCGGCGTAGGCCGCGTCGTTGAAGGACTGGTCGCCCTTGCCGCCGACGTCGTAGGCGAGGCCGATGCCCTTGCCGGTGTACTTGCCGGACGAGGACGACGAGCTGTCGCTCGCCTTGTCGGCGTCCTTGCTGGAGCTACCGCAGGCGGTCGCCGCGAGGGCGATGACCGTGACGGCCACCGCAGCTTGGGAGAACTTCGTCCTCCGAGTTGTCTGACGCACAGCAAGCACTCCTTCGTCCCCACGGCACCGTCACCGGACCGCTTCCCCAAGCCGCCGCCTCTGTGGCGATTTCCGCGCACAGTAACGCGCGTAGACGAGGAGGGGAACGGTGTTTCTCCGTGCCGTTACCGGATCGTGCCGCCGCCGCGTTACGTTCACGCGCCGGTGGTTACACCCGGGTGACACAAGGGGACGTAGGGGTACCGAACGGGCACCCCCACGCCCCCCTCGTGCTCAGATCGCGCCGTCGATCAGCGCGGCCGCGGTGAACAGCTCCACGCCGACCGTGATCGCGGACTCGTCGGCGTCGAAGTCGCCCTGGTGGAGATCCCGTACGGTCCGCTCCCCCGGGGTGCGGACGCCGAGCCGGGCCATGGCGCCGGGCACGTGCTCCAGGTACCAGGAGAAGTCCTCGCCGCCCAGGCTCTGTTCGGTGTCCTCGACGGAGAGGGGACCGCGGCGCGCGGTCATGGCGTCCCGGAGCAGTTCGGTGACGAGCGCGTCGTTGACGACGGGCGGCACCCCGCGCACGTAGGTGATCGCGGACTTGGCCCGGTGCAGCCCGGCGACCTCGTCGATGGCCGCGTGCACGATGTCGGGCGCCTGGCGCCAGGCATCGAGATCGAGACACCGTACGGTGCCGGAGAGCTCGGCGTGCTGCGGAATGACGTTGGGCGCGTGGCCCGACTCGATCCTGCCCCAGGTCACCGACACCCCGCTCCGCGCGTCCATCCTCCGGGCGACGATCGCGGGCACGTCGGTGGCGACGCGGGCGGCGGCGGTCACCAGGTCGGTGGTGAGGTGCGGCCGGGCGGTGTGGCCGCCGGGGCCGTCCAGGGAGACCTCCAGCCGGTCGCAGGCGGAGGTGATGGGGCCGATGCGCAGCCCGATCCGCCCGCTGTCGACCTTGGGGTCGCAGTGCACGGCGATGATCCGGCCGACCCCGTCCAGCACCCCGCACTCGATGGCGTCGGCGGCACCGCCGGGCAGGACCTCCTCGGCGGGCTGGAAGAGCAGCCGTACGGCACGCGGCAGGAGTCCCTGTTCGTGCAGCCGGGCCAGCACGAGGCCGGCGCCGAGGACGACGGTGGTGTGCACGTCGTGGCCGCAGGCGTGGGCGCGGTCGGGCACGGTGGAGCGGTACGCGCACTCACTCTTCGTGTCCGGGATGGGCAGGGCGTCGATGTCGGCGCGGAGCGCGAGCATCGGTACGGCGGTGTCGCGGGGTCCGATGTCACAGACGAGCCCGGTCCCCATGGCGAGGACCCGGGGTTCGAGACCGGCCAGCTCCAGCCGCGCCTTGATCGCCGCGGTGGTCCGGAACTCCTGGTTGCCCAGCTCGGGGTGCATGTGCAAGTCCCGCCGGAACGCGACGAGTTCGGCACGCAGGTCCTCCGGCAGGGTGCCCAGAAGCACGTTCCCGACGGATTCGGCCTCGGACTCTGCCTCGGACCCTGCCTCGGACTCTGGTGACATCAATTGCTTCACCCTCTGAAGGGTAGGGCGCCCGGGTGGTCAACTGACCCTCGATCAACAAAAGTTCAACCCGTTAGTCGAAGAAAATCTGACCGCCGACCGCATAGCCGCCTGTGGAGATGGGTAAACTCTCCGCTCCTTCTGGGATACCACGGCTCACCCCAGCACGGCTCACCCCGTCCGTATCACGGACACGGTCACCCAGCGTGGCCCGTCGTGTCCCTTGATAGGGTCCGCCGACGTGACCGACCCGAACGCGGCTCCGACCGCGGACTTCATAGAGGCCACCCGCTCCTCCTACGACGCGATCGCGCCCGCCTACAGTGCCGAGCATCCGGACGGCCTGGGCGAGGGCCCCGTCGAGAGCGCCCTCCTGACCGCCTTCGCCGAGCTCGTCCGTACGGCGGCGCCGGGCGAGGCGCAGGTGGCCGACGTCGGCAGTGGCCCCGGCTACGTGACCGCGCGCCTGAACGCCCTCGGCCTGCACGCCTTCGGTATCGACATCTCCCCGCACATGGTGGCGCTGGCCCGCGAGGCGCATCCCCGACTCCGGTTCCAGGTCGGCTCGATGACCGCCCTGGACGTACCGGACGCGACCCTGGGCGGTGTCATCGCCCTCTACTCGACGATCCACATCCCGGACGCCGAACTGCCCGGTGTCCTCGCGGAGTTCCACCGGGTCCTCCGGCCGGGCGGCTACGTCCTGCTCGCGTTCCAGGCCTCGGAGGGCGAACACATCCACATGACCGAGCGCTACGGCCAGGACATCTCGCTGGACTACTACTTCCGCACCCCGGCCGAGATCGCCACGTACCTCACGGAGGCGGCCCTGAGCCTCTACGCCCAGGCCCGGGTCGAGCCGCAGGGCCAGCAGAAGTGGGGGCGCGCTTTCGCGCTGGCTCACAAGGCGACGGGGTCCGCCTGAGCGCGGACGGTGAGCGGCAGCGGTGAACGCGCCCCGAGCCGAGCGGCACAGTCGGCGACGGTCGCGGCCAGCCAGCCGACCGCGTCGCAGGACCACTCGGCGAGTTCACCGCGCAGTGTCATGCCGTGCACGGTGACCTCGTCGTCCCCGCACATGAACACGTCCTGCTCCAAGTCCCGCAGGTCCAGGACGAGTTGACGCGCGATGGCCGGGATCAACGGATCCCGGCCACTGCCGATCCGGACGTCCACCGGGGTCCTGGCCGCCGGATCGCGCTCACCGAACCAGGCGACGGTCAGCATCGACGGTACGGCCGCGTAGGCCGGCCGCGCCGCCGGATCGATCCCCCGCACCGGCAGCAGCACCTGCACCGCGGAGAGCCGCACCGTGCCGATCCGCGCCGTCACGTCCTGGGCGCAGCGGAGGAACTGCTGTACGGGGAGCGGCCGTTCGGCTGTCACAGCACCGGCCTCGACCTGGAACCAGGAGACCCGTCCCGGGCCTGGCGCGGCCTGCGGAGGACTGGACCCGGCGTCGTTCATGGCCCACAGCCCGGGACCGCCCGCTGTGTGCTCCTCCAGCCAGCCCATCGCGAGCGACCGCTGGTAGAAGAGCTGATAGGCGTCGTGCTCGGGGTCGTGCCAGGCGTGCGGGGTCAGTTCGCCGTACAGGGCGGCGAACAGGGTGCCGGCGGTGGGCGGGGTCGTAGGCGCGATTCCTGGTTGTGGTTGCACGCCTTGAGGGTGACAGGACGCCCCCGCCCGGACCGCGCTACGCGGCCGTCACCGCCGACAGCCGGTGCACATCCCGTGCCGTCCCCGTGACCCCCGACAGGAACCCCTGTGCCCGGGGTGAGGCGTTCTCCGTCAGCCACGCGGGGTCGATGTCGCAGACCGCGACCCGTACCTCCGTGCCCACCAGGGCCAGCGGCAGCGTATGCACCACCGTCGACGGGAAGCTGAGGATCGTACGGCCGATGGGGCCGCGGCGGGCGATCAGTTCCAGGGGGAGGTCCGGGCGGACGATCTCCAGGCCTGTCTCGACCGCCAACCGGTGGAGTTTCTCCGTGCTTTCGCGGCGGTGGGCGAAGTAGCGGGTCGCGCCGTGGGTCTTGGCGAGGGTGGCCACCGCTTCCAGGTAGCGGTCGTTGTCCACAACTCCCGTTTCCACCAGGGACGTTCCGACCATGTCCGCGCCCTTGGTGATGCGCGGCGGGCCGAACGTGGCGCGGGTCCAGGCGAATGCGTTCGGGGTGATCGTGACGCCCTCGGGGGTCGTCTCGATCGGCATCGACGAGAAGACCTCCACCGTGCGGCGG
Source organism: Streptomyces sp. N50 (assembly GCF_033335955.1). Classification (GTDB taxonomy): domain Bacteria; phylum Actinomycetota; class Actinomycetes; order Streptomycetales; family Streptomycetaceae; genus Streptomyces. The sequence continues at coordinate 5,744,770 of NZ_CP137549.1, read as the reverse complement.
GCGCTCGGGGTCAGGCGGCGGCGGGCCGCCGAGGAGACCGGGGCGAAGATCAGGTCGCGGGGGCCGGGGCGGCCGCCCTTGCGGTGCCAGCGCACCAGCCGTTCCCCGCTGGCGAGCTGGGCGACGAACTCCATCGTCGCGGTGCCGTCGTCCACGACCACCAGCTCGCGTGCCTTGGTGATCGTCAGCAGCAGTTGTACGTAGCGGGAGAACGGGTCTCCCATCACGATCCGGTCCGCCTTGCGCAGCAGCCGGGTGAGGCCGCCGATCGTCTGGAAGGGGGCCGCGGGTCCGCCCCGCGCCTCCTCCCAGCGCACGGTGTGGCCCTCGTCGCGGGCCAGGTCGGCCATGCGGCGCAGCTGGCCGCGGGTCATCGGGTCGGTCGGCGACAGGACCACGAGGGTGAGCCCCCCGCCGGACCCGCCGGGTGCCTCCTCGGCCCTGGGCGCACGCAGGTGCGCCCACTCCAGCACGTTCAGAAGCTGTACCGGACTCTCCACGAACGCGAGAGTGTGGGGGGTGAGGCCGGCGGTGCCGGCGTGGGGGCTCATTGTCGTACGACCGTCCCGTGACCGTAAGTGACGCTGGCGCTGGCTCTTGATGGCTCAGACTCAGACCGCGACCGGCTCGCCCGCTGCCGCGGCGATCTCCGCCTCGGCCACCACGCCGTTGACGCGGCGCAGCTTCTTCATCGGGCCCAGCTCGGACTCGTAGACCTTCTTGACGCCGTCGCCGAGGGAGGCCTCGATGGTGCGGATGTCGCGGACGAGGCGGGTCAGGCCCTGCGGCTCGACCGACGCGGCCTGGTCCGAGCCCCACATGGCGCGGTCGAGGGTGATGTGACGCTCGACGAAGGTGGCGCCGAGCGCGACCGCGGCGAGGGTGGTCTGGAGGCCCGTCTCGTGACCGGAGTAGCCGATCGGGACGTTCGGGTACTCGGCCTGGAGGGTGTTGATGACGCGGAGGTTGAGCTCCTCGGCCACCGCCGGGTAGGTCGACGTGGCGTGGCACATCAGGATGTTGTCCGAGCCGAGGACCTCGACCGCGTGGCGGATCTGCTTCGGGGTCGACATGCCGGTGGAGAGGATGACCGTACGGCCCGTGGCGCGGAGGGAGCGGAGCAGTTCGTCGTCCGTCAGGGACGCGGAGGCCACCTTGTGGGCGGGCACGTCGAACTTCTCCAGGAACGCGACGGCCTCGGTGTCCCACGGGGAGGCGAACCAGTCGATGTTCTTCGACTTGGCGTACTCGTCGATCTGGCGGTACTCGTCCTCACCGAACTCCACGCGGTGGCGGTAGTCGATGTAGGTCATGCGGCCCCAGGGGGTGTCGCGCTCGATGTCCCACTGGTCGCGCGGGGTGCAGATCTCCGGGGTGCGCTTCTGGAACTTGACGGCGTCGCAGCCGGCCTCGGCGGCGGCGTCGATCAGCTTGAACGCGTTCTCCAGCTCGCCGTTGTGGTTGATGCCGATCTCGCCGACGACGTAGACGGGGTGGCCGGGGCCTGCGGTCTTCGAACCGAACTGGCGCAGACGGGAGTTGATGCTCATGACAGCGGGTTTCCTTACTTGGTGAGGGAATCGAGAGAGGGGCCGAGGATCCAGCTGGCGATCTCTCGGACAGCGCCGTCGCCACCGGGCACGGTGGTGACCGCGCGTGCGGCGCCGCGTACGACGTCGTGGGCGCTCGCGACCGCCACGGGCCAGCCCACGAGGGCGAAGCACGGGAGGTCGTTGACGTCGTTGCCGACGTAGAGCACGCGCTCCGGCGCGATGCCCTGCTCCTCGCACCACTGCTTGAGTGCGAGGTCCTTCCGGTCGATGCCGTGCAGGACCGGGAGCTGGAGCTTCCGGGCCCGGGCGGCGACGACCGGGTTCTGCTCCGAGGACAGGATCAGCATCTTCAGGCCGCTCTTGCGCAGCGCCGCGATGCCGAGTCCGTCGCCGCGGTGCACGGCGACAAACTCCCGTCCGTCGGAATCGATCAGCACCCTGTCGTCGGTCTGGGTGCCGTCGAAGTCGAGTACGACCGCGTCGATGTCGTCGGCGGTCGGGAGCGAACCGGGGCGGTCCGCGTCGAAGAGAGGGGCCAACGCCCGTGCCCTGGCCAGCTCGTGGGGATCGTCGATCTCCAACACCCGGGCGGGGTCGGTCCGTACGAGTTCCGTGCGGCCGAAGAAGCGGTGGCCGACCTTGCGGAAGCCGGCCGCGTCCATGCCGTAGACGGCGCCGGTCTCCAGGAAGTCCTGGGGGCGGTCCTGGCGGCGCGGGCGGAACGACTTGTCGTGGTTGACGCCGTAACCGCCGCTGGTGACAGGGGGGTTGGCGACCTTCGTGGCGCCGCCGACCTGGCCGGTGCCGGTCGCCTCGACGACCGCCGTGGCCTCGTCGTCGGCGTCGCGCCACACGAAGCCGTGGAAGGGGGCGACGGTGTGCGCGGTGTCGGCGCCGTTCGCGACGATCGCGTTGACGATGCCGTCGACGTCCTCGCGGACGATGAAGGGGCTGGTGCACTGGACGAGGAGGACGACGTCGACCGCGGAGCCGTGCAGCGCCTCGTGGGCGTCCATGGCGTGCAGGACGGCGGCCTCGGAGGTCGCGGTGTCACCGGCGATGGCGGCGGGCCGCAGCACGACCTCGGCGCCGGCCTGGCGGGCGGCTGCGGCGATGGCCTGGTCGTCGGTGGAGACGACGACGTCCGTGACCAGTCGGCTGGCGCGGCACTCGCGCACGGCGCGGGCCACCAGCGGTACGCCTCCGACGGGGGCGAGGTTCTTGGCGGGGACGCCCTTGGAGCCGCCGCGCGCGGGGATCACCGCGAGCACCCGGCGCATCGAAGCGCCTTGGCCTGCCTGCGAGTTGGACATGGGCTCTACTCCTTGAGCGGAAGTCTCGGTGTGCGCGGCCGCGGCGTTCGCCGCTCTGGCGGTCACAGCTCCCCCATCCGGCGGATGACGGGCGCCACGCGCTGCACGCCGTGGCGGTAGGCGCCGCGCGCGGCCCGGCGGACGATCTGCCGGACGGGGCCTGGCGCCTTGTCCGCGGCGGGGGCGCCGGGCAGCGGGGTGCCGTCCGGGCCGAGGTGGTGGCGGGCGAGGATGCCGGGCAGATAGCCGGGGGCGGTCTCGGGCGTGTAGTACGGGGTCAGCGGCGCCATCTCGTCGCCGGCCAGCAGCTTGACGATGCGCTCCCGGGCCGCGTCGAAGGCCGTCTCGTACGAACCGTCGGCCATGACGCCCTGCCGGGCCACCCACTCCGCGTCCGGCACCGGCTTGTACCCGGCGTCGAGCTGGTCCCAGGAGGCGAGGCACCCGGAGCCCACGAAGTGGTGGTTGCCGAGCCCCTCGCGGATGCCGAGGTCGGTCAGCACGACGGTGGGGATACGGCGGTGCAGGGACTCCAGGGCGGCCGTGGAGCTGATGGTCACCAGGAGGTCGGTGCGGTCGAGGACGTCGCCCATGTGCCCGTACACCAGGCTGAAGTTGGCGGGGAGGTCCTTGCCCTGAACCAGCTTCTGGTAGGGCAACTCCTCGATGTGCGTGGTGTGTTCGCCCGGCTTGGAGCGGAGCTTGAGCAGCACCTCGCGGTTGGGGTGGAAACGGGCGTGCTGGATCGCCCTGTTGAGCAGGTAGTCGCGGTCCCGGCGGTTGTCGGGCACCGAGGGCTGCACGGCGAAGACGACCGTGTACGGGTCGTGCTCGCCGGTGTAGGCGTCCCCGCCGAGGAACGGCAGGGCGACCTCGGTGACCGCCGAGGAGTCGGCGCCGACCCCGTCGTAGACCGCCTTGAAACGGTCCGCGTCCTGGCGGGAGTTGGCGAGGACGAGGTCCGCGCCGTGCCGGAGCAGCAGACCGTCGGTGAGCTTCTCGTAGACGACGCCGACATAGCCGGTGACGACCACGGGGCGCTTGGCGCGTCCGTCCCAGGCGCGGGCCAGACCGTGCAGCATCGCCTGGACCCCGCCGCCGACGAGGGAGAGCACGAGGATGTCGTAGGACTCCTTCTCCATGGCGCGCAGGAACTCGACGGCGGTCACCTCGCGGAGGGAGTCGGCGGTGACGCCGACTTCCTTCAGCTGGCGGGCTGTTGGGGTGGCACGACCCCGCAGGAGGTACCCGTCCAGAGAGATGTCCGAATTCGGCGGAGCAATACGGTTCGCGGTGAGCGAACCCCATTTCCACCGGGTGTCGGAATCCGCGAGGACGGCTACTCGCAGGGTCTGCGTTGCACTTGCTGGCACACCGAAGACGCTAGGAAGCCATTCCGTTGATCGGCCCAACCAGAAGGCAACAAACGGTTAACAGCACACCGCCGAATGGCGAATCAGGGCGTGGTAGGGCCGTAAAAATTCCTGGTTCACAGGTTCGCCACGTGGCGTTCACCCGACATCAAACCAATGGTAAAGACCGATGCCGGAGCGCCCTCTAACGTCATGCGGGTGGTCAAGCTCTCCGTCATCGTGCCGTTCTACAACGTGCAGCAATACGCGCCCGACACCCTGAAGAGCCTGCGTGGGAACACACGGGAGGACTTCGAATTCATCTTCGTCGACGACTGTTCGACCGACGAGACCCCTGACATTCTCGCGCGCGCGGAGCGGGAGCTGCCAGGCGTCGTGCATGTCAGACACCAGAAGAACGGAGGGCTGGCGACCGCCCGCAACACCGGCATCGACAAGGCACGTGGCGAGTATCTGACGTTCCTGGACGGCGACGACTGGCTCGCCCCGGACTACTTCCCCCGCCTGCTGGCCGCCATCGAGGAACTCGGCTGCGACTTCGTGCGCACCGACCACGTGGTGTCCACGGCCAAGGCCCGCTCGATCGCCCGGGTTCCGCAGGGCCGGCGCGGTGTGGTGCTGAACCCGCGGGACGCGATCCTGCCCGCCGACCGCTCCACCTCCGTGGACTACGCCTACGCCTGGGCGGGCATCTACCACCGCAGACTGGTCGACCGGGGCCTGCTGCACTTCACCGACGGGCTGCGCACGGCCGAGGACCGGCCGTGGATCTGGAAGCTGCACCGGGAGGCGGAGTCCTTCGCCACGGTGGGGCTGCTGGGGGTGTTCTACCGGCGGGGGGTCGCCTCGTCGCTCACCCAGATCGGGGACGTCAGGCAGCTCGATTTCATTCGTGCGTTCGACCAGGTAATCGAGGAGACGGCGGCTGACCGCGACGCCGATAAACTGCTGCCAAAAGCGGTGCGCACGTATTGCGCGATCATGGCTCATCATCTCGGATCGATCGAGAGGTTCGAACCCGCCGTGGCTCGAAAACTGCGTTCACTGAGTTCCGCGGCGCTCAAGCGCATGCCCCAGGATGTTCTGGCGGAGGTAATGGACTCGATGGACCCCCAGCGCGCGAGCCGGCTGCGGCGACTGCGCCGCCGTCCCACCTCGGCGCGGACGGTGGCCGCCTGATGCCCCGCACCACCCAGATCCTGTGCGCGTCGACCCTGTACGGCGCCGCGACGCTGGCCGCCGCGCTGGACGCCGGGCTCCTCGGCGAGGCCGACCGCAGGCTGCTGCTGATCACCAACAACGCGGCGAACCCGGAGACCACCCCGTCGGTGGACACCATGCCGGGCTTCGACCGGCTCCGGGACCGCTTCGACGACGTCCTGTCGTGGAACGAGACCATCTCCCCCTTCCACCCGAGCGGTTGGAGCCCGCGGGGCGACGACGTCCCGATGTGGGAGCGGTACGTACGGCTGCTGTGGCGGCTCGGCGACGACGAGATCCGGCTCGCCGTGGAGTCCGTCCAGGTCAATCCGTCGCTCGCGCTGTGCCAGCTGTTCACCGGCGCCCCGGTCGACGTCTACGCGGACGGCCTCATAAGTTACGGCCCCACGCGCGACAAGATCGACCCGCTGGTCGGCACCCGCATCGAGCGGCTGCTGCACCTCGATCTCGTCCCGGGCCTCACCCCGCTGCTGCTCACCGAGTTCGGCGTCCCGCCGGAGCTGGTCCCGACGGAGGCCTTCCTCAAGGTACTTGGCGAACTCGCCGAGTCCGAGAGCGAGTTGCCCGCCGTGAAGGGCCAACCGGCCCTGCTGCTGGGCCAGTACCTCGCCGCGCTCGGCATCCTCACCGACCAGCAGGAGGAGGAGCTGCATCTGCGCATGGTGCGCGGGGCCGTGGCCCTCGGCCATCGCGAGCTGGTGTTCAAGCCGCACCCCGTGGCGCCCTCCCGCTGGTCGCGTCTCCTGGAGGACGAGGCGACGAAGCTGGGTGCCCACCTCACCCTGCTGGACCGCCCGGTGCTCGCCGAGGTCGCCTTCCAGCGGATGCGGCCCGCCCTGGTCGTCGGCTGCTTCTCCACCGCGCTGTTCACCGCCGCCGGTCTCTACGACATCCCGGTCGCGCGGGTCGGCACGGACACCCTGCTGGCCCGGCTCGCGCCCTACCAGAACAGCAACCGGGTGCCGCTGACCATCGTGGACCACGTGCTGCCCGACCTCGCCGACAAGAAGGCGGTGACGGACTGGCGGATGCCGTCGGCGGAGCGGGTCGAGGAACTGGCCGGACTTCTCAAGGCAGTTGGCTTCGCGATGCAGCCCAAGATCTATCCCCGGCTGCGCGCGGACGCCGAGCGGTACCTCTCGGCCCACCTCAATCCGCACACGTGGCGCTATTTCAAACGCCGGCGCCTGACCGCGCTGGCGCTGCCCGGGGCCGTACCGGCACAACTGTCCTTCATTCCGCGGAATCAGACGGTCCGGCGCATCGCGCGTCGCGCCCGTGCTTTGTCCGGACGTTAGCGTCCATTCAAATTGTTCATCCGGGCGACATGTAGGAGACCCCTGTGTGTCGCCGGTGAATTGCCTCTCATCCGTCGAACGTTCGTAGCGTCACATCGTTCCCCAGCGGAACAGCCATTCGACGTCGGCTAGAAAGGCCCAGGATGAACGCGGTTGACCAGGCCCTGGCACCCACCCTGAGGGGCCAGGACCCTGGGCAGGAACCGGAGCAGCCACCCGTCGCCCCGTCCCGCCCGCCCCGGGAGAACCGGCTGCGCGCCCTGGACGGACTGCGGCTGCTGGCCGCGCTGATGGTGTGCCTGTACCACTTCACCGGCAAGAACGGCGAGGTGGCCTCCTCCTGGCACCAGTCCCCCGGGAAGATGTTCCCGACCCTGTCCGAGGCGGGCACCTACGGCTCGCTCGGCGTGCAGTTCTTCTTCCTCATCAGCGGCTTCGTGATCTGCATGAGCAGCTGGGGCAAGTCGATGGGCGAGTTCTTCCGCTCCCGCATCGCCCGCCTGTACCCGGCGTACTGGGTGGCCCTGATCCTGGTGGGCACCGCGTCGGTGCTGATGCCGGTGGTCGTCAAGCCGCTGCGCTCGGACGAGTTCCTCGTCAACTTCACCATGCTCCAGCAGCCGTTGGGCGTGCCCCGCGTCATCGGCGTGGACTGGACGCTCTGGGTGGAGATGCGGTTCTACCTGTTCTTCGCGCTGTTCGTGATCTGGAAGGGCGTCACCTACCGCCGTGTGGTGACCTTCTGCATCCTGTGGACGTTCGCCGGCTGCTTCGCCCGGGTCGCCGACAACCCGCTGACGACGGAGCTGACGATGCGCGACCACGCGCCGTACTTCATCGGCGGCCTCGCCTTCTACCTGATCTACCGCTACGGCAGCGACCTGCTTCTGTGGGGCATCGTGGGGATGTCCTTCCTGCTGGGTCAGCGCTACTCGGTGACGGCGCTGTGGCACCCGGGCATGACCGGCGACTTCCACCGCAACCCGCATGTCATCCAGGCGATCGTGTTCGTCGCCTTCGCGGCGGTGGCGGCGGTGGCGCTGGGCTGGACGAGCTGGGCGAACTGGAGCTGGCTGACGCTGGCCGGTGCGCTGACGTACCCGTTCTACCTGATCCACGAGCACCTGGGCTGGTTCGCGATCCGCGTCCTGCACCGGGGCTTCGGGCTCGGCCCGTACGAGACGCTGGCGCTGACCGTGCCGGGGCTGCTGTGCCTGGCGTATCTGATGCACCGCTTCGTCGAGAAACCGTTCGGGCCACGGCTGAAGCGGACGATGTCGCTGCAGTCGAAGCAACTGGCGGCGAAGCTGGGGAAGTGATCCGGCGCTGAGAACGCCCCAGGGGCCCCCGGCATCGCCGGGGGCCCCTGGTGTTCGTTCAGGCCTGCGCGGCCCGGATACGGCGCACCACGCGCCGTACGGTCGGGTTCCTGCGCAGTGACTCCGCGCGGACCGCGCTGCCGCCGGGGAGACGGAGGCTCGTCAGGCGGCGCTTCTTGAAGTACTGCGGGTACTCGTCGAGGTGGACGGCGAGCCAGGCGGACACCTCGTCGCGCATCGCGTGGTGCTTGAGGGCCTGCATGCAGTAGCCGACGGCCCGCACCAGCGGCGCCAACTGCTCGGCCAGGGCGCCCAGTTCGAGCGGCTGCCCGACCTTGTCCTTCTCGGCGTCCGGCAGGATCGCGTCGATCACAGTGAGCGGGATGCGGTTGCTGTTCTCGTACGGCGTGATGCGTTCGAGGAGCAGGCCGGTGCCGACGCGGGCGACGGGGATGTCGTAGAGGGCGGCGGCCGTCATCAACGCCGTGGAGAAGCAGCCGATGACCAACTGCGGGCGGAGATGAGCGAAGACCGTCTCGGCGAGGACCGGCTCGCGCAACACCGTGAGGCGGACGCCGAGTTGGTCGGCGGTCTGCTCAAGTGACGTGCTGTAGACGGCCGGTGCGCTGGGGTGGGGCTTGAACAGGACGTCCTGGTGGCCCGCCTTCGCCGCGGCGCGCAGCATGCGGACGTGCAGCTGCTCCTCCTCGTCCTGGGTGATCAGGTCGATCGCGGAGAGGTACTGGCCGAGCATGACGGCCGTGGGCCGGTTCTCCTGGGGCAGCCTGTCGGCGAGGATCGAGGCGCCCTCCTCGCCGATCTGGGCGAGGACGTCGACGATCGCCTCGTTCGGGACGGGCTGCGGCTCGACCCCGTACTCGGACAGCAGCATCGGCCGCAGCCCGGGTATCAGGTCGAGGTGCAGCACGCGCGCGATGCGGCTGTTCAGGTTGTGCGGGATGCGGTTGCGGGTGGGGCCGTAGCTCATCAGGCCGTCCGCGTACACGTGCACCGGGCTGTCGGCGAAGATGTCGGCGACCGCGCGGGAGGGGTTGGCCTGGATGGACTCGCAGGCGATCTCCACGTCCTCGTCGCCGAGGTTCCAGGCCAGGCGTACGGCCTTCTCCCACAGGGCGGCGTCCTGGGCGCGCGGGGACCAACCGGCCGGGTGGAACGGCGAGATGAACTCGTTCCACGAGCGGACCTCGTCGAATTCGGGGCGCAGCTTCTCGAAGCCGGGCATCCGGTCCAGCGGGGTGCCGACCTCGGGCACGGCGGCCGTGTTGCTGACCACCAGGATGCGGCGGTGGGCCGCGCGCGGGCCGAAGAAGCCGGCGCGGATCGCGGCGGTGACGGTCGCGGCGGCGTACTGCGTGGCCGAGAAGAAGATCTGCGTCGTGCCGCTCTTCGTCCCGCTGTTCGTGCCGCTGTTCGTGCCGCTGATCGTGGCGCTCATGCCGCGACTCCCTTCATGCCACCGCGGATGCGCCGCAGCGTGTGCACACGTTCCTCGCCCATGCCGACGAGTGCTTCGTTGAGTTCGGTCTCCGTCATCCGGCCGAGCGTCTCGGCGGCCATCTGGCGCAGCTTGGCGTGCACGCTGCGCTCGAAGCGGCCCCGGTCCAGGAGCTGGTGGGCGATGACGACGCAGTAGTTGCGCAGCGCCTTCTTCCTCAGTTTGGCGGCTTCCGGGTCGTCGGCGAGTTCGGCGAGGACCAGGTCGAAGGAGCGGAAGAAGTCCAGCTGGCGGACGTCGCCGATCTGGGTCAGCGAACCGGCGAGCCCCCGGCGGTAGAAGACCCCGCGCAGGCTGGCGGCGACGTAGGACTCCGCCTTGCGGTGCAGTTCCCAGATCCAGGGGCGGTCCTCGGCGGTACGCAGGCCGTCGTGGAAGCGCAGCAGGCCCCGGTCGAGGAGGCGGCGGTGGTAGATGCCGGCCCAGGCGTACGGGTAGTCGACCATCGTCGTGTCGTCGACGGGGAGGATCGAGCTGCGCGGGTCGAGCGGGGTGTGCCGGCGGCCCTCGGGGGAGCGCTGGATGGCCCGCTCGACGCCGGTGACCGTGACGTGGTCGGTGCGCACGAAGTCGACGTCGAACCGCTCGATGACGTCGACCAGGTCGGCGAGGTAGCCGGGCGCGAGCCAGTCGTCGCCGTCGAGGAACGTGAGGTAGCGGCCCTCGGCCTCGTCGATGCCGGTGTTGCGGGCGGTGGCCAGACCGCCGTTCTTCTCGTGCCGGATGACCCTGCTGTTCGGGAGCCGCTTCGTCAGCTCCAGGAGAGCCTCATAGGTCTTGTCCTTGGTCGAGCGGTCCTCGACGAACAGGAACTCGAACTCGTCCCGCGCGTTGTTGATCAGGCTGGTCACCGTTTCCGGGACATAGGCCTCGATGTTGTAGCAAGGGACGATCACGGACAGTGTTGGGGGGCGGTTGGTCACGCGTACACCTGGGCTCTCTCCGGGGCGGATTCTTGTGACCGTAGGAGATGTTCGAGCCCTGATATCAACCCTGCCGGGGCCAACAGGTGAACGCACGGTAACGGCCCGGCCTCCTCGGGCGTTCAGCTGACGCCGAAACGGACCTCGATGCCCGCGATCAGCAGGGCGAGCCCCTCCTCGAAGTGCCGGCCGTAGTCCTCGAAGATCTCCGCGCCCGCCGCGGCCGACAGCGGGAAGTCGGCCATCAGACGGGCGCGTTCCTCCACGTCGTAGCCCTCGCGCCGCTCGTCCGGCAGCGGCTGGACGCCCTGCTCCTCGCTGACGAAACCGATCGTGTAGAGGTACGACGTCGAGGCCGCGCGGACCGCCTGGGCGAGGGTGAAGCCGGCCTCGGTGAACAGGCGCAGGGTGCGTTCCATCTCCACGGCGTGCGGCGTGCCGGTGAAGCGGGAGCCGCTGAAGACCTTGGCGCCGTCGCGGTAGCCGAGCAGCGCGTCGCGCAGTCCGCGGTTGGACTTCAGCAGCCGGTCCCGCCAGGTGTCCTCGGGGGCGAGCGGGGCGTCGGCGACCATCCGCCGGTACATCTCCGTCGCCATCTCATCGAGCAGCGCCTGCTTGTCCTTGAAGTGCCAGTACAGCGCGGGCGCCTTGACGTCCAGCTCCTTGGCGATGGCGCGCAGGGTCAGCCCGTCGAGGCCGACCTCGTTCAGGAGTCTCAGGGCCGTGTCCGCCACGCGCTTGCGGTCGAGGGGGGTGCGTCGTTCCGTACTCACGCTTGACAACTTAACACCGTTAAGGCCACCCTCGGAACCGACGGAACTTAACAGCGTTAAGGAGACTGGATCATGACCGATCACGTGGACGTACTGATCGTCGGCGCCGGCCCCACCGGACTGACCCTCGGCATCGACCTCGCCCGGCGCGGGGTGGACGCGCTGGTCGCGGAGAAGGCGGACGCGCTGTTCCCCGGCTCGCGCGGCAAGGGGATCCAGCCGCGCACGATGGAGGTCTTCGACGACCTCGGCGTGATCGACGCGGTCCTCGCGCGGGGCGGCGCCTACCCGGTCGGGGCGGTCTGGCAGGACGGCCGGAAGGTCGGCGAACACCAGATGTTCGACCCGTCCGGGACGGACCCCGACACCCCGTACGGCACCCCGTGGATGGTGCCGCAGTGGCGCACCCAGGAGATCCTGTCCGCCCGGCTGACGGAGCTGGGCGGGACGGTGGCCTTCGGACGGGAGGTCACCGGCTTCACCCAGGACGGGACGGGGGTGACCGTCGAGTTCGCCTCCGGGACGGCCGTCCGCGCCCGGTACGTCGTGGCCGCCGACGGTGGCCGCTCGGTCGTACGCCGGACCCTCGGGATCGGCATGACCGGCGAGACGGTCGACCCGAACCCGATGCTGGTGGCGGACGTCCGGATCACCGGCCTGGACCGCGACAACGTGCACGTCTTCCCGCCGCGCGGCGACGACGGCTTCCTCGCGGTCTTCCCGCTGGCCGGCACCGCGGACTTCCAGGTCATCGCCCAGTTCCCGGAGGGCACCGACGTCGACCTCTCGCTCGACGGCGTCCGCAAAACCGTGGCCGGCCGCACCCACCTCGCCCCCGAGGACGTGACCGAGCTCCGCTGGGCCTCGGACTTCCGGCCCCGCGCGGCCCTCGCCGACCGTTTCCAGCAGGGCCGGGTCTTCCTCGCCGGCGACGCGGCGCACGTCCACTCGCCGGCCGGCGGGCAGGGCCTCAACACCAGCGTCCAGGACGCCTACAACCTGGGCTGGAAGCTGGGGGCGGTGCTGCGCGGCGGGGCCCCCGCGAGCCTGCTCGACACCTACGAGGAGGAGCGGCTCCCCAACGCCGCCGCGATGCTCGGCCTGTCCACGAAGGTCCACCGGGGCGAGACCCGCCGAGGCGAGGCGACCCGCCAACTGGGCATCGGCTACCGGGAGTCGAGCCTCACGGAGGAGACCCGGGCACCGGGAGAGGGGATCCGCGCCGGGGACCGCGCCCCGAACCGGACCATCGCGGGCGTACGCCTCCTGGACGCCTTCCGGGGCCCGCACTGGACCCTGCTCGCGCTGGACACGAAGGCACCGGTGGTCGGGGACGCCGTACGCGTCGTAGAAGGCCCGGCGACCGAGACGTACGGGACGGGCCTCTTCCTGGTGCGCCCCGACGGCTACGTCGGCTGGGCGGGCGACACGGACGACGGCCTGGCCGCGTACACGGAACGCTTCGGCCTGGACGTCTAGTTACACGGAGCTGGCCAGTGAGAGCTTCAGCGCGAAGCCCAGGAACAGCGCACCCGCCGCCGAGGTGGCGCCCGCCGCGAGCCGCCTGCGACGGCGGAAGGCCGTCGCCAGCCGGGTCCCGCTGAAGATCAGGGCACTGAGGTACAGGAAGCTCGCCAGCTGCGCGAAGGCGCCGAGCACGACGAACGACAGGGCGGGATAGGCGTACCCCGGATCGACGAACTGCACGAAGAAGGCGACGAAGAACAGGATCGCCTTCGGGTTGAAGAGACTCACGACGAAGGCGCGGCGGTACGGCCGTTCCTCGGCCGCCTCCGCGACGGGCGCCGGTTCCATCGCCGCCCGCTCCTTGCGGCTGCGCCACATCGACCACGCGGCCCGCAGCATCCCGAACGCCAGCCAGGTCAGATACCCGGCCCCCGCGTACTTCACGATCCCGAACAGCACGGCGTTGGCCTGCAGCAGCGAGGCGACCCCGGCCGCGGAGAGCGTCATCAGCACGGTGTCCCCGCACCACACACCGGCGGCGGCCGTGTACCCGGCCCGGGTCCCGCGCCGGGCGGCGACCGAGAGGACGTAGAGCGAGTTGGGCCCGGGCAGCAGAACGATCAGGACGAGGCCGGCCAGGTAGGTGGGGAGGTCTATGACACCGAACATGGGAACGAGTGTCGCACGCGGGCGCACGGCCCCACAGGTGCGGAAAGGCTGGGGGTAAATCTAACCGCTGTCCTGTGCGATGACCGGTTAGAAATGACCCCAGCCTCTGGAGGTCCCCCACCCCGGACGCCGTTCGCGACCCGTCATCCGGGGTACGTCTCCGGGGTACGAGACCGGTGAGACGGCGGGGGTCCGCGATGCGTACTACGGGTATGAGAGCGATCGTCGCCGCGGCGGCCGTGTCGGCCCTGGTGGCGGTGTGCGGCTGCACGGCGCAGGGCACCGACGCGGACGGCGGGCACCACCTGCCCGTCCACATCAAGCTTCCCGGCAGCAGCGGTGGCAGTAGCAGCACCGGTGACGGGAAAACCTCCGCCTCCCCGAGCACCGCCCGCGCCGCGAACGTCCTGTGGTCGCGCGGCGACAGCGGCGGTGCCGTGCGCGAACTGCAGGCGCGGCTACGGCAGGTCGACTGGCTCTTCGACGGGCCGACCGGGACCTACGACGACCTCACCGAGCAGGCCGTCGCGGGTTTCCAGGGCAAGCGCGGGCTGCCGAAGACCGGCGAGACCGACACCGTCACCTGGCAGCGGCTGCTGAAGATGACGCACGAGCCGGGCAAGTGGGACCTGTATCTGATGGGCGGCCAGCCGGCGGGCGCGCCCGACCCGCGCTGTCTCACCGGCCGGGTGCTGTGCATCGACAAGACGAGCCGGACCCTGCGCTGGATGATCGACGGACGGACGGTGTCGACGATGTCGGTGCGGTTCGGCGCGCAGTACACCCCGACCCGCGACGGTGTGTTCCAGGTCTACTGGAAGGCCCGGAACTGGGTGTCCACGCTCTACCACTCCCCCATGCCGTACGCGATGTTCTTCAGCGGCGGCCAGGCGGTGCACTACTCGTACGACTTCTCGATGCGGGGTTACGCGGGCGGCTCGCACGGCTGCGTCAACGTACGGGACGAGGCGGCGATCGCGAGTCTCTTCGCCCAGGTGCGGACCGGCGACAAGGTCGTCGTCCACCAGTAGGTGTATGAGGCGCGGGCGGGACCGGGGGAACGTGTCCCACCCGCGCCGTGTGCACGAGCCGTAGGTACGGGGGGAACCCCGGCTCTGTGCGATGGCCGATGACCAGTCGGCTCACTCAGTACTGCGCCATGGCGGCCGGAAATGTCACACCTGCCGCGAAGAAATTTCCACGAACCACGAAAGCGCAGGTCAGCGGCGTGCGATCGGTTCAGAGCACGCTGTACGTCGGGCTCGGCGACGGGGTCTGCCGGGGGACCGTGGTGTGCGACGGGGCCGGGGCGGACGGCGGCTGGTACCGGGCGAGCGGGGTGAGGACCGAGGGGCCGGAGGTGGCGGCGCCGTTGTTCTGGTAACCGCCGTTGCCGCCACCGCTGCTGCCGTTGCCGCCATTGCCGCCGCCCGGTGCGATGGGGGCTATGTGCCCGCCGCCGCCCTGGCCGCCGGCCTGCTCGTCCGAACCGTTCTGGTCGCCGCCCTGACCGCCGGCGTTCTGCCCGTTGCTGTCACCACTGCCGCCGCTGTTGCCGCTGCCCTTGCCGCCGGCGTTCTTGTCGTCCGTGCCGGTGCCGGTGTCCTGAAGGAGGCCCTTGCAGTACGTCCACACGTGGGACGTGCCGCCCGCCGCGCCCTCCAGGGTGCGCTTGCGGCCGGGGGCCAGCGGCTTGCCGTCGCGCACGGCACGGCAGGACGAGGTGACGCCCTTCCACCAGCCGCCGGAGCCGAAGGACTTGCCGTCACCGGTACCGGCGGAGGGCGTGGGGTCCGTACCGCTGCCGGCGGCCTCGCCTGAGGAGTCGTCGGAACCGCCGCCCGCCGTGGGCGTGCCCGGACGGCCGGTGCCGCTCGGCGAGGGCGAGACGAGGGTGCGGTCGGGCGGTGTCACGGCGGCGGAGATGGAGGAGGCGGGCGTCGGATCGTCGTAGAACGGCGTCGGAAGGGCTCCCGTGCCGACCGCGGCCGCTACCCCGCCGAGCATGCCGACGGCGAGCGCGGCGGTCAGGCCGACCCGTACGGGTCTTCCCCAGCGGGGGCCCGGGACGGTCGCGGCGGGTCGCCCGAGCCGGACGAGACCGGCGTCGGAGGACGGCCCGCGGCCGCGCCGGGCGAGGGCGGCCCGCTCGACATCGTTGCCGGTGCGCGCGGCCCTGAAGGCGGCCAACGCGGCTTCCTCGCCCGGGAGTTCGACCTTGGCCGGCGAGGGTTCCACGGACAGCGCGCCGAGGGTTCTGGCGAGCCGCTCGGCCTGGGCGCGGGCGGCCGGGTCGACGGCTTCCAGGGACTCGCCGCGCAGCAGCAGTTCGGCGGTCTCACGGTCCAGCCATCGGCCGGGGGTCCGAGGGGTGTCCCCCGGAAAAGCAGAGCGCTCGTCGGCCATCACATGTCCTTCTGCGTCCGCGCGCGCGTATGCGTCACAGTGGCGGACGTCACCGCGCGGTCGCGCGGGTCTCGCTGGGGCGGCAGGGCGTCGAGGGCCGCGGCCGATTCCGGGTCGCCGCCGAGGAGTTCCGCCAGCCGTTTCAGCCCGCGGTGCGCGGCCGTGCGGACGGCGCCGGGCCGCTTGCCGAGGGTCTCCGCGGCGGTCTTGGCGTCGAGGCCCATGACCACCCGCAGGACGACGGCCTCGGCCTGGTCCTGGGGCAGCTGGGCGATGAGGGAGAGGGTGCTGTCGGTGGCCAGGGCCTCGATGGCCTCGCCGGCGGTGTCGGACTCGGCGGCGCGGCCGGTGAGTTCGCTCTCGTCGCCGCCTATCGCGGGGCGGCGGCCGCGCATCCGTATGTGGTCCAGGGCGCGGTTGCGGGCGATGCGGGCCGCCCAGCCGCGGAACCGGTCCGCGTCCCCGCTGAACCGGTCCAGGTCCCGGGCGATCTGCAGCCAGGCCTCGGACGCGACGTCCTCGGCGTCCGGATCGCCGACCAGCGTCCGTACGTATCCGAGCAACCGTGGGTGCACCGTGCGGTACACAGTCCGGAACGCGGTCTCGTCCCCGTCCTGTGCCGCAAGCACCGCGGCGGTCAGCTCCGCGTCGTCCCCCAGCACGTGGTCCCTCGAATGGTGTCGGTCGCGTCCGCACTCCGGCGCGAAAGGCACGTTACGACCTGAAACTGTTCCTCGTCCATGTCCGTACAAGACGCAACTACTTGGTTCGGACCCCCGGTGTGACAGAAAACGCACTCCCGGCGCTGTAGAAAATACGGGCCGCCGCGCGGCCCGTACAGCGCGACGGCCGGGGCCTCTCCTGTGGGGGGTGGCGGCTCCGGCCGTCTCCGCGGTGTCTCCCTCTCTCGCCCCCGTCGTCGCGTGTGTGGTCCGCGGCGCTGGCCCCCCTCTATATCGACACGGTCAACACCCCTTACGAAGCAGACATGTTGACTCCGTGTTAACCCGATGGAGCGACCTCTGGGACCAGTGTTGACGGTGATAGCATTCCGCCGTCTGCGACCTTGATCCACTTTTGTTCAGGCCTTGAGCCCGAACGCGGACATCTCTCCGCGTAGATCAGCCATGCAGTCCCCTGGACGGGTTGCGGATCCCTGCAAGGCGTACTCGACGACGCCTGCATGCCACGCGCCGGGAAAGGTTTCCATGACTCAAGACGTGCTTCTTTGGTGCCTGGTTGCGATAGCGGTGATAGCCATAGCCGCAGTCGTCGCACTCGTGCTCCGCAGCAGAGCCCTGGGGAGGAGGAAGAAGGAATCCGAGGCCGCGCTGGAGGCGCGGCTGCGGTATGCCCAGGGTGAACTCGACCGTGTCCAGGCCTCTTTGGTGAAGATGCGGGACGAGCAGGACGATGTCATCCGCGAGGCGGGCCAGGCCGCCGAGGAGAACACCAAGGCGGTCCTCAAGGGCGCCGCCCGTTTCCTGCAGAGCCTCGCGGCCGAGCAGACCACGCTGCTGGACGGGGTCCAGCGCGAGTACGGCGGCCACGCGGTCCTCTCCGACCTGATGGACATCACCCACGCCAACGCGCAGATGGCCCGCAAGGCACAGGGCATCGCCGTCATGTGCGGCGCCCCGCTGGGCCGCCGCAACCAGCCCGCCAGCGTCTACGACGTCGTCCGCAGCGCCCAGAGCCAGATCCGCAACTTCCAGCGGGTCGAGATCATGCAGCCCAGCGGCATCGCGCTGAAGGCCTCCGCCGTCGCGCCGGTCGCCCTGGCCGTCGCCGAACTCCTCGACAACGCGGCCAGTTTCTCCCAGGCGGACGCGCCGATCGAGGTCACGTTCCGGCAGGCCCAGAAGAACCTGTGCATCGTCATCGACGACGCCGGCGTCGGCATGGGCGACGAGGACCGGCAGCGGGCGAGCGCGCAGCTGTCCGGCGAGGGCCTGCCCCGGCTGTCCCAGCTGGGCACCCAGCCGAAGTTCGGCTTTCCCGTCATCGGACTGATCGCCCGTCAGCACGGCTTCACGGTGGATGTCACCGGTGTCTCCCGGTACGGCGGCGTACGGGCCGTCGTCCTCCTGCCCGAGGAGCTGTGGACCATGGAGGAGGCCCTGCCGCCCGCCACCGAGGCGCCCGTGAGCAGCATCCGGCCGATGGACGCCGGACGGTCGGCGCGTACGGCGGGCGGCCTGCCGAAGCGTGGCTCCCGCATCTCGCCCGCCGGTGTCACCACGGGTGGGGAGCAGGCGCCCCGCCGCAGTGCCCGCCGCGGCTCCGGCAGCCTGGCCGCCCTCCAGCGCGGTACGCAGTCCGCGCGTGACACGGCCTCCTTCGACACCCCGACGCCCGGAGGGTCCGAAAACGCATGAGTACAGGAGACCTGTCCTGGATGGTCCAGGACATCGTGGACAACGTGCCGAGGGCACGGCACGCCGTGGTGTTGTCCGCGGACGGCATCCCACGCGGGTCGACGGACGACCTGACCGGCCAGGACGTGCGGACCATCTCCGCCGCCATGGCGGGGATGCAGTCGCTCAGCCGGGCCACGGCCCACTTCGCCGGGCTGGCCCGGGACCGGAACTGGATCCAGACGGTCATCGAGTTCCAGCACGGCTGGGTGTTCCTGATCGGGGCCGGGCAGGGCGCCTACCTGGCCGCCGCCGCGGAGCCCGACGTCGACATGGAGCAGCTCTCGTTCCGGATGAACCGGCTGGTCTCCCGGCTGGGCAACAACCTCACGGCCCCGCCCCGGGTGACCGCCGGTGACGCGGCCCAGAGCGGGGACACCTCCTCGGCGCTGCGGGACGGCGGGGGCGGGAACGTCTTCACGCTCGTGGAGCTGGACAAGGCGGTGGCGTCGGTGCCGGGCGCCCTGCACGCTCTGCTGCTCGGCGCGGACGGTCTGCCGCGCGGGGCCAGCTCGGGCATCGGCAGGAACCTCGCGGACACCATCTCGGCGGCCATGACCGGCATCCACGCCTACAGCCGGGCGACCGCGCCGTTCGCCGGCGGGCAGCAGGACGACGAATGGATGCAGACGGTCATCGAGTTCGAGCACGGCTGGGTGTTCCTGATCGCGGCCGGCGAGGGGGCCTTCCTCGCGGCGGCCGCCGAACACACCTGTGACATCGAGGAGTTCACCGTACGGCTGGGCGACACGATGGCGGCGCTCACCGCCGGGTCGGCCACTCGCGGAGGAAGGACGGGCGATGAGTGACGAACTGGACGGCGAGCTGGAGCTGACGGCTCCATTAGTCCCACTCTTCGTCATCGCGCAGGGTCGCGCGCTGCCACGGGAGAGCGAGTACGAGCACACCACGATCATCACGGCCCAGGAGGGTGCCGTAGCGGCCGCTCGCACGCTGGCGCCGGAGGCCCGCACGGTCATGGACCTGATCGCGGACGGGTTCCTCTCGGTCGCCGAGGTCGCCGCGCACACCCGGCTGCCCCTGGGCATCGTCCGCATCCTGTTGGCGCAGATGGCCGAGGACGGCCTGATCCATGTGCGCAATCCGGTGCCCCACGCCGAACGCCACGACCCCGTCCTGCTGACCGCCGTGCTCGACGGCCTGATGCGAATTCGAACCGGAGCGTAGTCCCGTGTATCTGGATCCCGACGTCTCCCGCTCCGTGAAGATCCTGGTCGTGGGCCACTTCGCGGTCGGGAAGACCACGTACATCGGAAGTGTCTCCGAGATAGAGCCGCTGCAGACCGAGGAGGAGATCACCGAGGCCAGCGAGGGTCTCGACGACCTGTCCGAGACCCCGGACAAGACGACCACGACCGTCGCGATGGACTTCGGGCGGCTCACCCTCGGCGAGGACCTGGTCCTCTACATCTTCGGAACGCCCGGGCAGGAGCGGTTCAAGCAGATGTGGGAGGGGCTGTCCCGGGGAGCGCTGGGGGCGCTGGTCCTGGCGGACCCCGAGCGGCTGGAGGAGACGTTCCCCGTCCTCGACCTGGTCGAGGCGTTCGGCCTGCCCTATGTCATCGGCGTCAACACGTTCGAGGGGAAGCAGCAGTTCCCGCTCGACGAAGTGTGCGAGGCACTCAACATCTCGGAGGAGACGCCGGTCATCCACTGCGACGTCCGTGACCAGGACTCCTCGATGCAGGCACTCATCACGCTCGTGAAGCACCTCTTGTCCTCACTCGGCTAGGAGCCAGCATGCAACAGTCCTTCGACCCGTCCGGGGCACCGGCCGGCTGCCCCGCGCACGGCAATGTCCCGCTGTACGGGTCCGACTTCGGCTCCGACCCCGAGAGCACCTACGCCCGGCTGCGCACGCTGGGGCCCAGCGCCCCGGTCGACATCGCGCCGGACGTCGAGGTCGAGCTGGTGACCAGTTACGACGCCAGTCTGTACATCCTGCAGAACCCGACCCTGTTCGTGCGGGACTCGCGCCGCTGGAACGCGCTGAACGAGGGGAGGGTGCCCGCGGACAGCCCGGCCGTGCCCATGATGGGTTACCGCCCCAACGCCATGTTCAGCGACGGCGCGGCGCACGCCCGGCTGCGGCAGGCGGTCACGGACAGTCTCGCGACCGTCGACCAGAGCCGGATCGTCCGGCTGACGCAGCAGTCGGCCGACTACCTGATCAGCCAGTTCAGCTCCGAGGCCCTGGGGCAGGCGGAGCTGATGTCCGCGTACGCCCAGCCGCTGCCCCTGCTGGTCTTCGGTGAGTTGTTCGGCTGCCCGCCCGAACTCGGCGACCGGGTGATCGCCGGAATCACCGGCGTCTTCCAGGGCGTCCCGGGTTCCGACGAGACGCTGGGCGGCGCGGTCGCCGAACTGATCGCCCTCAAGCGCCGGCAGCCCGGCGAGGACATCACCACCCGCCTGATGGTGCACTCCTCCCGGCTGACCGACGAGGAGGTGCTGCACCAGCTCGTGACGCTGCTGGGCGGCGGAACCGCGCCCCTGGCGGCCTCGATCGGCACCAGCGCCGCGCTGTACCTCAGCGACGACTGGCCGACCGGCCTGCCGGTCGAGGACGCGGTCGTGAAGACGTTGTGGAACTACTCGCCGATCGCCAACTACGCGGGCCACTACCCCACGCAGGACGTCGAGTTGGGCGACCGGACCCTCCGGGCGGGCGACCCGGTCGTGATCTCGTTCGCGGCGGCCAACACCGACCCCAAGCTGACCGCGCACCGCGAACAGCTCAGCTCCAAGGCCCATCTGGCGTTCGGCGCCGGCCCGCACGGGTGCCCGGCGAAGGACCCGGCCTTCATGATCACGGCCACGGCCGTCGAGTCCCTGCTCAACCGGCTGCCCGACGTCGAGATGCGCGTCCCCTTCAAGGAGCTCTCGTGGGTGCCGGCGCCGTGGAGCCGCCAGCTGGTGACCGTGCCCATCCGCTACACCCCCCGCGCCGTGCCGTCCGCGGCCAGGGCCCAGCCCGCGCGGCCGGCCTCCGCCCAGGCCGGGCAGCAGCCCGCCGCGATGCCTCAGCCGGCCGGGGCCGTCCGTCCGTCCCACGCCGCCCCGCGCCCCAAGGGCGGGATGTTCAGCCGCTTCCGGGCCTGGGTGAATGGCGAGTGACGTAAGTAACCCTACGAAAGCGCTGTGTTATCGGATGATTCAAACATCCCACGGGTACGGATGGCGGCTGGCAGAGAGGAGCCACCATCGTGGGAAGCGTCACGACTCCGGAATCGGACCGTCGGGCCACCATCTCCCTGCTCTCCCGTCTCCGGACGGCTGAGGGACAGGCCGATCCCTTCCCCATCTACGCGGACCTCAGGGCGCGCGGCACCGTCAGCCCCGCGCCCTGGGGCGGTCACCTCGTGACCGGTTTCAGCGCCTGCGACCAGGTACTGCGCAACAGCCTCTGGCTCGAACCGGACACCAGCTGGCGGGAACAGCAGGGTGCGGGCAGCCGCTGGAACGCCCCCTCCTCACTGGAGACCAGCCGGACCCTGCTCGCGCTCAATCCTCCGGAGCACACGCGCGTGCGCCGGGCGGCGGGCACCTTCGACCGCGGCACCGTCGAACAGCTCGGCCGCCGGGTGGGCCACATCATCGACGGTCTCCTCGACACCCTGCACGAGCGCCTGCGCTCGGGTGAGGCCGACTTCACGGCGCTGGTCGGCGAGGAACTCCCGGTCGCCACCCTCGGCGGCTGGCTCGGGCTGCCCCGAGCCGACTGGCCCCGCCTGCGCGCGCTGACCCACGAGCAGGTCTTCTCCCAGGAACTGCTCCCGAACGCCAGCCAACTGGCCCGTTCCGACGCCGCCACCGCGGAACTGCGCACCTACTTCACGGAGTTGGTGCGCGAGCGGCGCGAACACCCCGGAGACGATCCTGTCTCCCGGTGGATACACACCTGGGACGAGCTCGAACCGGACCGGGACAAGGCCGACGAGGCCGTCTACTTCCTCGCCCTGTTCGTCATGCTGGCGGCCATGGAGACGACCGCGACCATGCTGTCGACCCTGGTCCTCCGGCTGGTCGAGGATCCTGACCGCTGGAGCCTGCTCGCCGAACACCCGGACCTTGTCCCCGAGTTCGTGGAGGAGTCCCTGCGCCACGACCCTCCTCTCCACCTCATCGACCGGGTCGCCTCCGAGGACTGCCTCCTGGAAGGCGCCGAGATCCGGGCCGGGGAGATGGTCCACCTCATGGTGGGCGCCGCCCATCACGACCCCGCCCACTTCCCCGACCCCGGCTCCTTCGACCTCCGGCGCAAGACGCCCCACCTGGCCTTCGGCGGGGGCATCCACTACTGCCTGGGCGCGCCCCTGGCCCGGCTGGAGGCGCAGACCCTGCTCCGCCGCATGATCGCCCGCCTGCCCCGACTCACCCTGGTCCGCCGCCCCGCGTACGCACCCCGGGTGGCGTTCAGGCGACTCCTCAACCTGGACGTTTCACTGACATGAACCCGCCAACACCGCCCGGTACGGCCGCACCCGCCCCCGTGCGGCAGCCCGCGGACGACGCGGAGCCCGCACCTCCCGCCGCCGCCCTGAGCCCCACCCGGACCGGATCCGTCCTCCACGTACGGCTCAACCTCTCCGCCCAGGACGACGACGTCCTGAACTCCGCCGTCATGGACGCGCTCATCGCCGTCCTCGACGGCCTCCACGACCAGCCCGACGTCCAGATCCTGGTGCTCTCCTCCCTGGGGGGAGGACTTCTGCCTGGGAGGGGACCGCCGGAAGTTCCAGGAGACTCTGGCCACCGATCCGACCGGGGCCACGCTGCGGCGCACCGCGGACAAGGCCCACCGGCTGTGCCAGGCACTGGAGAACACCCATGCCGTCACCATCGCCCGGCTCCACGGCAAGGTCGTCGGCGCCGGCCTCGGGCTCGCCGCCTACCGCGACCTGCGCGCGGCGCGGACACCTGCCGTTTCCGCATGCCGGAGATCGGCCTCGGAATGGCACCCAACTGGGGAGGCGCGACGGGGCGCCTGATCTCGGAGGCCGGTGCCGCCCGGGTCCGTGAACTCCTGCTCACCTGCGACGAGTTCGACGCCCCCGCCGCCCACCGGCTCGGACTCCTCCACAAGGTCGCGCCCCTCGACCAGATGGACGACACCATCAGCGCCTGGACCAGCCCCCTCGCCCGGCGCTCCCCCCAGGCGCTCGTCCTGACCAAACACATGCTTGCCGGCTACGCGAGCCGCCCGCACCACCGACACCGCCCTGCTCGACTCCCACCTCCTCGCCGCCCAACTCGCGCGACCCCGCTGACCGGTGGGCCTACGCCGGCCGTCCGGGGAGTCTCTCCCCGGACGGCCCGTGACCGCCCGGGCCGTCGGCGCCGCGACTGAACACCCCTCCCGAAGACGGCACTTCCCCCTCAGCGTCCCCTCGACCGCCAACCGCCCTGCCTACGCGTCGACACCGCAGCCGAACACCCCTCCCGAAGACGAGACTTCCCCCTCAGCGCCCCCTCGACCGCCAACCGCCCTGCCTACGCGTCGACACCGCAGCCGAACACCCCTCCCGAAGACGAGACTTCCCCCTCAGCGCTCCCTCGGCCGCCAGTCGTCCTGACTACGCGTCGGCGCCGCCTGGACCCCCGCGTCCCGCGCCGCCCTGAACGCCGCCACCGCCCGCCGTTCCGCCTCGCCGTCCACGTCGCCCTCGCGGAGAGCCGCGCCCAGCAGGCCGGGAAGGCCGGGCAGGCCCGTGTCGTGTTCAGCCATGTCCGTCCCCATCCCTTTCCCGCACGCCCAGTTCGCGCGCCAGCCGCTTCAGCCCCCGATAGGCGGCCGTACGCACCGCCCCCGGCCGCTTGCCCAGCACCCGCGCGGCGGCGGGCCCGTCCAGCCCCACGACCACCCGCAGCAGCACGGCCTCGGCCTGATCCCGCGGCAGCCCCCGGACCAGCCCGAGCGCGTACTCCGTGGAGAGGGACTCCAGCGCCTGGTCGTGGGTGCTGTGCGGGCCCGGCAGTTCGAGTACGTCCTGCTCCAGCGTCGCCGGTCTCGGACGCACCCTCGACCGCCGCAGATGGTCGAGCGCCCGGTGCCGGGCGATGGTCGCCGTCCAGCCGCGGAAGCCCGCCCCGTCGCCGCGGAACCGGCCCAGGTCGCGGGCGATCTCCAGCCACGCGTCCGACGCCACGTCCTCGGCGTCGTCGCCGACGAGCCCGCGCAGATACCCGAGCAGCCCGGGCTGCACGAGCCGGTACGCGACCGCGAACGCGCCGTCGTCGCCCTCCTGGGCCCGCGCCACGGCCGCGCCCAGCTCCCCGTCGTACGCGTGCCCGCGCCGGTGCTCGCCTGTCTGGCCCAAGGACTGTGCACCCCCCATCGCCCTCAGCGCCGCCCCTCACAGAAACGTCACAGCCCGCGGCCCGCCCGGCACATCTCCGGCCCGCCCACGGGGCACGGTCCCTCTGGCCCCGGCGCACGTCCGCCCGTGGCGTCCCCGCGAACGAAGGAGACCCATGTCCGACCTCCGTATCGGTGTCCTCGGCTACGGCCTGCGCGGCAGCCTCGCCCGCGTCGCCCACCGCCCCGGCGCGGGCTCCCGCGTCACCGCCCTCGCGGACCCCGACCCGGCGGCCCGGGAGGAGGCGGCCCGCGACTTCCCGGAGGCATCAACAACCCCCGACCACCGGGAAGTTGTCACGTCCCCCGACGTCGACGCGGTCCTCGTCCTCACGCCCGACCACACCCACGCCGACCTCGCCTGCGAGGCGCTGCGCGCGGGCAGGACCGTCCTCGTCGAGAAGCCGCTCGACATCACCGTCGAACGCTGCGACCGCGTCCTGCGCACGGCCCAGGAGACCGGCACCCGCCTCTACGTCGGCCACAACATGCGCCACATGCCGGTGATCCGCCTGATGCGCGACCTCGTCGAGGGCGGTGCGATCGGCACCGTGAGGACGGTGTGGGTACGGCACTTCGTCGGCTACGGCGGCGACTGGTACTTCAAGGACTGGCACGCCGAACGCCGGTACAGCACAGGCCTGTTGCTCCAGAAGGCCGCGCACGACCTCGACGTGATCCACTGGCTGGCCGGCGGCTGCACCCGCCAAGTCCAGGCGTTCGGCGACCTGTTGGTCTACGGCGATCTCCCGCACCGGCGCGCGCCCGGCGAGCCGAAGACCGCCGACTGGTACACCGAGGACGGCCACTGGCCGCCGCACACCCAGCGGGCGCTCAACCCGGTCATCGACGTCGAGGACGTGTCGCTGGTCAACATGCGCCTGGACAACGGGGTGTTGGCCGCCTACCAGCAGTGTCATTTCACCCCCGACTACTGGCGCAACTACACCGTCATCGGCGACGCGGGCCGGCTGGAGAACTTCGGCGACGGACCCGGCGCGGTGGTGAAGGTCTGGAACAGCCGCCGCTCGGAGTACCGGGAGCGGCCCGACGCCGAGCACCTGGTCCCGGACGCCACCGGGCAGGACGGCGAACACGGCGGCGCCGACCCGCTGTTGATCGACGAGTTCCTCCGGTTCGTACGGCACGGCGGGCACACCGACACCTCACCCGTCGCCGCGCGGATGGCCGTGGCCGCGGGGTCCGGGGCCACCGAGTCACTGCGGGACGGCGGCACCCCGCGCGAGGTGCCGTCCCTCGATCCCGACCTCGTCGCCTACTTCGAGCGGGGTCAAGTGCGGTTGCCGTAGGGCTGATCGGGGCCGTAGGGCTGATCGGGGCCGTAGGGCTGATCGGGGCCGTAGGGCTGATCGGGGCCGTAGGGCTGATCGGGGCCGTAGGGCTGATCGGGGCCGTAGGGCTGCTTCTCAGATGGAGGTCTCCACCGGCTGCTGCGGGGTCTCCTTCGCCACCGCGCCCGGTGTGGGCACCCGGTCCGCGTTCACCAGGACGCCCGCGATGAGGGCGGCGAGCAGGATCGAGGCCATCGCCCACCAGGTGGCGACGTTGAAGCCGTGCACGGCGGCCTTCGCCTCCAGCAGCCGCTTGTTCGCGCCGGGGCCCGCGTGGGCGGTGGCGTAACGGGTGGTGACCGTGGCGGCGATCGTGTTGAGGAGGGCCGTACCGATCGAACCGCCCACCTGCTGGGCGGTGTTGAAGGTCGCGGAGGCCGCGCCGGAGTCGCGGGGTGCGACGCCGCCGGTGGCCAGGGAGACCGAGGTCATCATCGCCGTACCCATGCCGAGGCCGAGCATCAGCATGCCGGGCAGGATGTACTTGGGGTACGCGGGCTCCACGCCGACCTGGGCGATCAGCGCGAGCGCGCCCGCCGCGACCAGCAGGCCCGGGACCATCAGGGTGCGCGGCGGGACCCGGTGCAGCAGCCGGGCCGCGACCTGGGTCGAGCCGGTGATCATGCCGACGGTGATGGGGAGATAGGCGACGCCCGTCTTGACCGGCGAGTATCCGAGGACGCGCTGCATGTAGTAGGTGAGGAAGAGGAAGACGCCGAACATGCCGATGGTGACGAACAGGATGGTCAGGAACGCCCCGACCCGCTGACGGTCCTTCACCACCGACATCGGCAGCAGCGGAACCTTCGCCCGGGTCTGCCAGAACCCGAAGGCGCCGAGCAGGACGACCCCGGCGGCGAGCAGCGTCAGGACCAGCCCGTCGCCCCAACTCCGCGACTCCGCCTCGGAGAAGCCGTACACCAGCGTCAGCATGCCGAGGGAGCCGAGCAGCGCGCCGGGTATGTCGAGATGCGCGTCGGGGTGCCGGGAGCTGTCGCTGAGCAGGACCCACGCACCGGCGAACGCGACCAGCGCGATGGGGACATTGACGTACAGACACCAGCGCCAGTCCAGGTACTGGGTGAGGAAACCGCCGGCGAGCAGACCGACCGCCGCGCCCGCTCCGACGATTGCGCCGAACACGCCGAAGGCCTTGCTGCGGTCCTTCGGGTCGGTGAACGTCGTCGTGAGGAGCGAGAGCGCGGAGGGGGCCAGCAGGGCGGCGAAGACTCCTTGCAGTGCCCGGGCGCCGAACAGCATGCCCTGGTTGGCGGCGGCACCGCCGAGCGCGGACGCGGCGGCGAAGCCGATCAGCCCGATCATGAAGGTGTTCTTGCGCCCGGCGAGGTCGGCGATCCGCCCACCGAGCAGCAACAGCCCGCCGAACGCGAGGGTGTAGGCGGTGATGACCCACTGCCGGTTCCCGTCCGACATCCCGAGGTCGGTCTGGGCGGACGGCAGTGCGATGTTGACGATGGTCATGTCGAGGACGACCATCAACTGCGCGAGCGCGATGACGACCAGCGCCCACCAACGACGGTTCTCGGCCATGGATCCTCCCCGGGTCCGGCGAACGCCTTCATCGTCCTCCCGCACCCCACCCTTTGGGAACGCCAGCGTCTCTTATTACGCCGATTTTGCCGACCGGAACCGGCTACGTGCCGGGCGCTGGGCCCAGGGGGGTGAACTCCCTTACCGGCGAACGCCGTTCACCGCGTCCCGGCACAGCAGCCGCAGCGACCCGTGCCCGCCGAAACACCGCCGGGCCTCGTCGATGGGGTCCCACAAGCGCCCCTCCGGAGTGCGCAGCCAGTGCTCGCCCCCGGTCGCCCACCACTCACCGCCGGTCTGCCGCGCGATCACCTCACCGGCATACGCCCCGAACCCGCGCAACTCGCTCTCGACGGCGGCGTACGGCGCCCCGTCCCGCCGTATCTCCTCGATCGTCCGGTCGACCCGCCACAGGCTCTGCGCCGAGTAGTCGAGCCGCACCCGGGCCCCCTCGCGCATCGTCGCCACCGCGTCCGCCGCCCACCGCACGGGCCGCGCGGCGGCGGAGGGCCTGTGCTCGCGCGCTGTCATCACGTGTGTCATCGCACCGAGAAAACCCTAGTCACGGGGCATCGGGGCACCCCGATCCAGGCATTTCCCCGGACCGGCGCAGGACCGACCCACCCCCACCGCACAACGGTCACAGACCGCGCCCTCAACTCCGCCCGCGCGCCCGCCGCGAGACCACCGCGCGCAGCACCCGGCGCCCCTCCGTCGACACCGCGAGGACCTGCCGCAGTCCGCCCGAGCCGCTGCCGGCGAGGAGTTCGAGGACGGCGATCTGGCGGCGCAGCTCGGCGGCGACGAGGGGCGAGATTCCCTCCGTACGACCTTCACGGCGGGAGTCGATGTCATCGGTGCCGTCCGCGCCGTCGGCGGGGGCCATGACCTCCAGGAGCCGGTGGATCCGCAGCGCGGCGACCGAGCAGGCGTCGGCCCACTCCCGCACCTCGGCGCCGGCCGGAACCGCCGGTGCGGTCGCGAGCATGTGCCGGGCGAGCTGAACGGCGCGATCCTCACCGGATTCCTCACCGGATCCCGCTCCGGGCTCCTCTCCGGGTTCCTCACCTGGTTCCTCGAAGAGCGCGGGCAGTTTGGCGCGAGCCCGCTCCAGGCACTCGCCCCACGTCTCCCCCGCGGCCGGGTCGGCGAGGCTGGTCCACAGCGGGCGCAGCACCTCGTCGTCACCGCCCAGCAGCGGCACGCACCGATCCAAACAAGCCAGTCCACTGGCAGCCAGCGCGCGTTCGTCGGCCTGCGCGATCAGTTCCACCAGACTCATCCAGACCTCCCTCGGCGGGGCCCCTCCCCTATGGAGCCCGCATCTCCCCTGGCGGCGCGCCCCACCCCGGGAGTGTCACACGGGACACCCCCGAGCAGGCAGAGAAAAGGGAAGAAGAGGTTTTCGGCCAACTGAACGGAATCCCTCAGATCCCGGCGGGAATGCCCGGTCCCGCCAGCGCCTTCGCGTGCTGCATCCGGGTCAGCCGCAGCACCAGCGCGATCGCCAGCGCCGCGGCCGCGATGTCGAGGGCGTCGGAGATCGCCATCGCATAGGCGCCCGAGTGGGTCCCGTCCACCGTGTCGGCGTCCCCGGACTGCGCGGTGCCCACCCGGTCGGCGAGGAGCGACACGATCCACAGCGTCCACCACGCGTTGACCAGCAGATACGACCTGCGGGCGCCCAGCGGGCTGCTGGCGTCCCAGATGTCACGGGTGATCCGGCGCGGGTACCAGAGGTTCACGAACGGGACGAACCACCCGGCGATCGCCCACCCGGGCTTCATGCTCTGCGTGTCGGGGGCGAACACCCCGGCGTTGGCCCGCACCCGCACGAACCAGCACAGGTACACGATGATGCACCCGATCAGCGAGACCGCCTGGACGCCACCGGCCACCGTGTTGAGCGAGTCCGCGTCGTCCAGCCTCCCGGCGGCCGCACCGGCGGACGCGCCGTCCATGAGGTCGCCCGTCACGTCGTAGAGGACGAGATCGGCGTAGACGGCGAACAGGTCGGCGGCGATGACGAGGCCGAGCAGTGCGACGGCGGCGCGGCCGAGTCCGACCGGCGAGCGCAGGTAGGGACCGGGCACGGGCCCGGGCATGGATCCGGGCGTGGGCATGGGAACGGACATGGTGAAACCCCCCGAGTGCGAACAGAAGAGAGGGGAACATACGTTCTTCAGCCCTCACACGTCCAGCCGCAACGCCCGCCCGCTCGGCCTTCCGCCCCGCCCCCCGCTCAACCCACCTTGTCCGCAAGGGACTTGAACTGGGTCCAGGTCAGCGCGGGCGTCCCCGGGTCCCACAGCTTCTGGACCGTGGCCCGCAGCGGCATACGGATACCGGCCGCGACCTGGTTCTGCGTCTGCGAGTTGGCGAGGTCGCACCAGACCGCGAACGACCCGCCGAGGATCCGGGAGTCGTACTTCGCCGGGACCGCCGTCGTACCGCGCAGCACGCGCGGGGTCCACTGTTCGTAGATCCGCCGCCCCGTCGGATAGACGAAGGTCTGCGGCTCGCCGAGGACGTAGTAGAGGTACTCGTCGTTGTAGTTGAGGACCTTGCGCCCCGCGCTCAGATACGCGACGGGCTGCCGGGCGCCGATCTCCTTGCCCGTCCAGTACGCGACCTGGAGATCCTTGGCCGCCGTCACCGAAGTCCCTTTGAGGAAGCCGTCGTTCCACACCCGCATCGTCCGGTCGTGGTCGCGGACCGTGTCGGCGCGGTCGTTGAGCCAGCCGGTGGTGAGGTCGGCGACGGTGCCGCCGGAGCCGTAGGCTTTGACGGCCTCGGCCGCCAACTGCGGGAAGGACGCCTGGGGGTTGGCGACGGTCAGCGCCTGGTATTCGTCGCCGCCGAGGTGCCACTGGTCGCCGGGGAACAACCCGGCGTACTCGTCGAGGAGTTGGTCGACGATCGCGGCGGAGGCGTCCTTGGAGATGTCGATCGCACCTCGCGTGGCGACCCCCGACACGTTCCGCAGCTGCAGATCGGGATGAGCGGCGATCACCGCACCCAAGTGCCCCGGCGAGTCGATCTCGGGCACGACGGTGATGTGCCGACTGGTGGCGAGATCGACGATCTGCTTGACCTGCGCCTTGGTGAGATGGTCCTTGGACACGACCTCGGGATGACTGGTCGACTCGATCCGGAAACCCTGGTCGTCGGAGAAGTGCAACCCCAGTTCATTGAACTTCAGGTCCCCCAACTCCCGTACCCGGTCCTCGATCCAGCCCGCGGTGAACGGCTTGCGCGCGATGTCCAGCATGAACCCCCGCCGCGGCTTGGCGGGCTGGTCGTGCACGACGCCCTCCGGCGCCGTACCGCCCCCGTGCACTTCCTGCTTGAGCGTGCGCGTCCCGTAGAACACCCCAGCGTCCGAGGGCCCGCTGATATTGACTCTCCCCCCGCGCACGGTCATCGCGTACGACTCCGGGTTCGCGCCCTCGTCGTCGTTGAGCGCCAGCCGTACGTCCCCGGCCCGCACGTCACTCGCCTCGCCGCCGTACGTCAGCCCCAGTTCCCCGGCGATCAGCCGCCCCTCGTCGACCAGATCGGCGTCCTCGACGACGACCCGGTTCCCCTTGGCGGGCCGCCAGCCGGGACCGCGCGCCGGGGTGTGGGAGCGCACGGCGGGAATGGTGCGGGGAGTCTGCGACAGCGGATACGACCGGGTCGGACTCGGACTCGGCGTCGGGGACGCGGCACGGGAGGCCGCGCCGCGCGAGGCCGCGGAGGTCTCGTCGGCGGACCCGACCGCCGTGCCCCCGGAATCCCCCTCGTCGCCGGACGCCGACCACAGCCCGAGGCCCACCCCGCCCGCGACGACCACCGTGGCCGCGGCGACCGCGATCAGCCCCCGCTTCCGCTGCTTCTGCTTCACCTGCTTCGCCGACGAGCGGCGCCTGTGCTGGCTCACGGCGCCAACCTACGGCCCCGGGTGGATCGCGGGTGTCCACCACGCGTTCCGAAACTCTCCCGTCCGGGTGAAATTCGGGCATCTGTCGGACACCTCATGACCACTCCCGATAACGTGGTGACGCACTTCTCACTCTTCAGCACCGCACCCCCTGCCGCATCCCTGCCGCATCGTCCGTGACGCGAGGATCCACCCTGCCTGCGCACCGCCTCCCCCAGCTCCCCGACCTTCCCGGCCGAGTGGCCATACCGGCGCTGCCCGAGCAGTCCCGCACCTCGCGGTCCCCGAATTCGCTGGAGGGCTTCAACTCCGCGCCCGCCGACGACATCCGGCCCGCCCTGCTGAACTGCCTCCACAGCCACCGCTGGACCCGCCGCCTCACAGACCACCGCCCCTACCCCGACCTCGACGCCCTACTCGCGGCGTCCGACGAGGCGTCGTACGACCTGACGGCGGGCGACCTGGCGGAGGCGTTGGCGGGCGAGTCGCTCCCGGTCCTCCCCGACGACACGTACGAGGCCGCCCACATGGCCCTGGACGCGGCCCACGCGGCGTACGAGGCCCGCTTCGGCCACGTGTTCGTCATCTGCGCGGACGGCATCGCCCCGGACGAGGTCCTGGACCACGTCCTGGCAGGCATCCGGTCACGCTTGACGAACGACCCGGAGGAGGAACGGGTAGTGGTGGCGGAGGAGCTACGGCGCCTGGCAAGAGGACGGCTGCTGAGGGCTTTTGTCTTTAGGGGCGCGGGGAACTGCGCGACCAGCCCCAACGGCGCCGCACCCGGCAAACAACAAGAACCCCCACCCCATTAGCCGCCCGAAACTAGCCCATACGCGCACCTTTGAGTGCCATTTTGATCACACCAGCAGGCCCGCCGTAAGACCCGCGTCAGCGCCTGGATACGATGCTGAGGGCCGGAGGACCGTACCCGGCCGGGCCCGACCGACAGAGAAGCCGGCGCGGCCCTAAATCCCCGCTCCCGGAGGGTTCTTCCGTGCCGGCTGGAACGCTGTACCGCGGCCGGGAAGGAATGTGGTCCTGGGTGGCTCATCGAGTCACCGGCGTCCTCATCTTCTTCTTCCTGTTCGTACACGTGCTGGACACCGCTCTTGTGCGTGTCTCCCCCGAGGACTACGACAAGGTCGTAGCCACCTACAAGACGCCGATCGTGGGGCTGCTGGAGTACGGCCTCGTCGCCGCCATCCTGTTCCACGCCCTCAACGGCCTGCGCGTCATCGCCGTCGACTTCTGGTCGAAGGGCCCGCGCTACCAGAAGCAGATGCTCTGGTCCGTGGTCGGCCTGTGGGTCGTGCTCATGCTCGGGGCGATCTACCCCGTGCTCGGCCACGCCGCTCGTGAACTGTTCGGGAGCTGACACCCATGGCCACCACCGAATCCACCGCTTCCGGCATCGGCCCGGTCGAGGGTGAGTCCCTCTACAACGTGGACAACCCCGCGCCCCTCATCGAGGCCCCCCGCAAGCGCACCCAGAAGACCCCGAAGTCGACCCGGGGCAACTTCGAGATGTACGGCTGGCTCTTCATGCGCCTGTCCGGCGTCGTGCTGGTCGTCCTGGTCCTCGGCCACCTGCTGATCCAGCTCGTGCTGGACGGCGGTGTCTCCAAGATCGGCTTCGCCTTCGTGGCGGGCCGCTGGGCCTCGCCGTTCTGGCAGGTCTGGGACCTCTTGATGCTCTGGCTCGCGATGCTGCACGGCGCCAACGGCCTGCGCACGGTCATCAACGACTACGCGGAGCGCGCGAACACCCGGCTGTGGCTCAAGGGCCTGCTCTACACCGCCACGGTGTTCACCATCCTGCTGGGCACGCTGGTGATCTTCACCTTCGACCCGAACATCCGTTAGGCAACGGGGCTGAGGAATTTCCTGATGAAGATCCACAAGTACGACACCGTCATCGTCGGCGCCGGCGGCGCCGGTATGCGCGCCGCGATCGAGTCGACGAAGCGCAGCCGCACCGCGGTCCTGACGAAGCTCTACCCCACCCGCTCCCACACGGGCGCCGCGCAGGGCGGTATGGCCGCCGCGCTCGCCAACGTGGAGGAGGACAACTGGGAGTGGCACACCTTCGACACGATCAAGGGCGGTGACTACCTGGTCGACCAGGACGCCGCCGAGATCCTGGCGAAGGAGGCCATCGACTCGGTCCTCGACCTGGAGAAGATGGGCCTGCCGTTCAACCGCACGCCGGACGGCACGATCGACCAGCGCCGCTTCGGCGGTCACAGCCGCAACCACGGCGAGGCCCCGGTCCGCCGGTCCTGCTACGCGGCCGACCGCACCGGCCACATGATCCTCCAGACGCTGTACCAGAACTGCGTGAAGGAGGGCGTGGAGTTCTTCAACGAGTTCTACGTCCTCGACCAGCTGATCGCCGACGTCGACGGCGTGAAGACCTCGGTCGGCGTGGTCGCGTACGAGCTGGCGACCGGCGAGATCCACGTCTTCCAGGCGAAGGCCGTGATCTACGCGTCCGGCGGCTGCGGCAAGTTCTTCAAGGTGACGTCGAACGCGCACACCCTGACCGGTGACGGCCAGGCCGCCGTGTACCGGCGCGGGCTGCCGCTGGAGGACATGGAGTTCTTCCAGTTCCACCCGACCGGCATCTGGCGCATGGGCATCCTGCTGACGGAGGGCGCCCGCGGTGAGGGCGGCATCCTCCGCAACAAGGACGGCGAGCGCTTCATGGAGAAGTACGCGCCGGTCATGAAGGACCTCGCGTCCCGTGACGTCGTGTCCCGCTCCATCTACACGGAGATCCGTGAGGGCCGCGGCTGCGGTCCCGAGGGCGACCACGTGTACCTGGACCTGACGCACCTCCCGCCGGAGCAGCTGGACGCCAAGCTGCCCGACATCACGGAGTTCGCGCGCACCTACCTCGGTATCGAGCCGTACACGGACCCGATCCCGATCCAGCCCACCGCGCACTACGCGATGGGCGGCATCCCGACGAACGTCGAGGGTGAGGTCCTCACCGACAACACCACCGTCGTCCCGGGCCTCTACGCGGCCGGCGAGGTCGCCTGCGTCTCCGTCCACGGCGCCAACCGCCTCGGCACGAACTCGCTCCTGGACATCAACGTGTTCGGGCGCCGGGCGGGCATCGCCGCGGCGGAGTACTCGCAGAAGGCGTCGTACGTCGAGCTGCCGGAGGACCCGGCGCAGCAGGTCATCGACCAGGTCGAGAACCTGCGCAACTCGACGGGTACCGAGCGTGTGGCGGTCATCCGCCGCGAGCTGCAGGAGACCATGGACGCGAACGTCATGGTGTTCCGCACCGAGCAGACGATCAAGACGGCCGTCGAGAAGATCGCGGAGCTGCGCGAGCGCTACCGCAACGTCTCGATCCAGGACAAGGGCCGCCGTTTCAACACGGACCTGCTGGAAGCGATCGAGCTCGGCAACCTCCTGGACCTCGCCGAGGTCATGGCGGTCTCGGCGCTCGCCCGCAAGGAGTCCCGCGGCGGTCACTACCGCGAGGACTACCCGAACCGCGACGACGTCAACTTCATGCGCCACACCATGGCGTACCGCGAGGTCGGCGACGACGGCACCGAGTCCATCCGTCTCGACTACAAGCCGGTCGTCCAGACCCGCTACCAGCCGATGGAGCGTAAGTACTGATGGCTACCCCTGTTCTGGACAAGGAAGAAGCGGCCGGCCAGCCCGAGCCCGGCTTCGCCGACTCCCCCTACATCACGGTCACCTTCCGCATCCGCCGCTTCAACTCCGAGGTCTCGGCGGAAGCGGTCTGGGAGGACTTCCAGCTGGAGATCGACCCCAAGGAGCGCGTCCTCGACGGCCTCCACAAGATCAAGTGGGACATCGACGGCACGCTGACCTTCCGCCGCTCGTGCGCCCACGGCATCTGCGGTTCGGACGCGATGCGGATCAACGGCAAGAACCGTCTCGCCTGCAAGACCCTGATCAAGGACCTCAACCCCGAGAAGCCGATCACGGTCGAGCCGATCAAGGGTCTGACGGTCCTGAAGGACCTGGTCGTCGACATGGACCCGTTCTTCCAGGCGTACCGGGACGTCATGCCGTTCCTGATCACCCACGACACGAACGAGCCGACCCGGGAACGCCTCCAGTCGGCGGAGGACCGCGAGCGCTTCGACGACACCACGAAGTGCATCCTCTGCGCGGCCTGCACGTCCTCGTGCCCGGTCTTCTGGAACGACGGCCAGTACTTCGGCCCGGCCGCCATCGTCAACGCGCACCGCTTCATCTTCGACAGCCGTGACGACGCGGGCGAGCAGCGCCTGGAGATCCTCAACGACCGCGACGGCGTGTGGCGTTGCCGCACGACCTTCAACTGCACGGACGCCTGCCCGCGCGGCATCGAGGTCACGAAGGCCATCCAGGAAGTGAAGCGCGCACTGATCACGCGCCGCTTCTGAGGTTGTTTTCTGTACGGCTGCGAGGGCCCCGTTTCCGGGTTGGGAGCGGGGCCCTCCTGCGCGCGGTGCCCGTTTGGGTGAACGTGATCGTCAAGGACATACCGGCGCTGTCCGGCCTACGATGATGCTCTCGACACCAGCCCAGCAGGAGGCACGCGATGTCCGCAGCATCCGTCGAGCGGCCCCACGACGACCGTCCGCTGATCGCGGAGGCGAACCGTCTCATGGATCGCAACCCGGGCTACCGAGTCGAGATCATCGGAGGCCAGATCCTCGTGAGCCCGCCCCCGGACGGCCCGCACGCCGAGGCATTGACCGAGCTCATGCTGCTCTTCGCGGCTTCCGGTCTGCACGGGACGGAGTCGAAGGTGCTCCAAGGCATTGGCCTCTGGCTGCCGACCGGAACAGAGGACTACGCGATCCCCGACCTTGTGGTGGTCGACGCGGACTACCGGGATCACTGCGTCGAGAACAACTGCCACGACCCCGTCTGCTTCCGCCTTGTCCTGGAGGTCACCTCCAGCAACTACCGGACCGACCTGCGAGACAAGGTGAAGGCGTACGCCGCCGCCAAGGTTCCGGTTTACGTGATCATCGACCGCAGGCATCAGCGCCTCCACGTCCTGACCAACCCCACGGGGGACGATTACGAGAGCCACCGCCCGCACTCCCCCGGCGAAGTGGTCACCCTGCCCAAGTCCATCGGCGCCGAAGTCACCCTCGACGTCGCCGAGATCCTCACGGCCGGTCAGCCCAAGACCGACTGACCTCGCCGCCCGCTCACAACTGGCTCAGGATCGTCGGGTCGGTGATCTCCGTGTCCTTGGCCAGCAGCATCGCCTTGCTGAGGATCACCGCCAGCATCCGGTCCCCCTCGTAGGGCAGGTAACCGGCCTGCGGGACGGACGGGTTGGAGCCCGGGACGATGCAGAGGTACCGGTCGTCCGGGGTCATCAGGATGTTGCTGGACCCGAGGTGGATCTTGTACGTGTGGCGCTCGCCCTTGACGTGCAGGAAGCGGCCCTCCAGGGTGCAGCGGTCGGCTATCGCGAGTCTCGGGATCAGGCGTTCCAGCAGGGCGCGGCGGGTCTGCGCGCTCTGGTTCAGCTCCGCGAAGCCGTACGACGTCCAGTACTCCCGGAAGCGGCCGCCGGGGCCGCCGTCCTGCCAGGTCGGGTCGTTGCCGACGCTGGCCACGCCGACGAACAGGTCGACGTCGCGCAGGACTTCGGACAGGACGAGCGGCGGGATCGCGGTGAGGGGCAGCGGGTCGACGTGAGCCGCTCCGCCGCGCGGGCGCATCCGGTACTCGCCGCCGTAGCAGTGCGCGGAGTTGGGCGGCGCGTCGAGCGGGTAGAAGCGGACCTGGTCGGTGCGCAGCCTCAGATAACTGCCGGACTCGGTGATGTCGGCGTGGTCGTCGCCACCGTCGCCCTCGATCCAGTACTCGGCGCGCAGCCCCCACCGCGGGAGTTCGCGGACGGCGGGCGGTGCCTCGTCGTCGACGGCCAGGCGGAGCTTGTTGTGCCAGCCGCGGACGGCCGCCAGGGAGTGGAACTGGTGCTGGCGCAGGACGTGCGCGGCGAAGCGGTTCGAGTACGTGTCCGTCGTGCGCTCGGCGTCCGTGAGGAGGTACACCTCGCGGTGGGCCTGCTTGAACGGCTGGGTGATCGCGTGCCGTTCAAGCCAGTCCCGCCAGGTGAGGATCTCGTCCGGGGTGTGTCCGACGGGGTGCCAGAGCGCGACCTCCGTCCCGTCGGTCACCGGGGTGTCGGCGAGCGTGCGCAGCTCTCCGTCGGCGTGTCCGACCGTCGTCCCGTCGACCGTCCACAGCAGTCGGCGGGCCAGGGTGCCGACGAGGGGATGGTCCAGGTAGCGCTCGCGCCAGGCTCCGTACGCCCAGGTGCGGCGGGCCAGGAACTGGCGGTCCAGGCGCTCGCTCTGCGCCGTGAGCATCTTGTCGATGTCCTTGACGGCGGCCTTCAGCTCCTTGAGCTCGTCGGCGTGGTCGCGGCGAACGGCGGCGGGCACGCTCTTGACGGTTTTTCCGGCGGCGGTGCGCCAACTCAGCACCACCTTGGGGCCGTTGACCTCCAGCACGGCCGTGGCCTCGCCGAGCCGGTGCTCGGCCCGGCCGACCTGGGTCAACCCGTAGGCGGGGACGGCGAGTTCCTCGACCTCCTCGCGGCTGAGGCCCTTCTCCTCGGCCTTGGCGTCCAGCGCGGTGTTCAGCAGCTTGAGGGTGCCCTTGTAGGTGACGCGGGTGCCGAGGCGGGCGAGTTCGGCGAGGGCCGCCTCGCTGTCGACGCGGGCCAGCGCGTTGACCGCCGCGTTGGCGACCTTGGGGTTGACCGGGCCGAGGCCCGCCACCTTGCGCAGCGAGGTCTCCACGAGGGTGCCGAGGGCGCGGGCGGTGTCGGGGTGCGGCGGCAGCAGGGACAGCAGCCAGACCAGGCCGCGCAGGACGGTGGCGTTGTACGGGTCGAAGCTCTCCCCCGCGTGCCCCGTGTCGACCAGCGGGTGGGTGCGCGGCCGGCCCACCAGCCGTAGCCAGGGCGCCAGTTGGATGCGTACGGCGTCCGGGCCGACGGTGTCGACCAGGGCCTGCCCGGTCTTGTCCCACTTCGTGGAGGGACGGGCGGCGGTGGCGGTCGCGGCGTGGGCGACCAGGCGCTGCCAGTCCTCGCCGAGGCCGGCCAGCTCCGCCAGGGCCACGTCGGACCAGGCCTCTCCGGGGTTCACGACGGGACCGGTGATCCGGTCGGCGATCGGGTCGAGCACCTTCATGGTGTTCCACCCCAACAGCCGGGTACGGCGGATCAACGCCACGAAGGCTCCGGGGAGTTCGCGGCCCTCGGCGAACTCCAGCTCGGCGAGCCGGGCCAACTGGCCCGGGGAGTAGTGCACTTCCTGGTCGGCGAGCAGCCGCATGAGGACGGCGCGGGTGTCGGACGGCTGGCCCTCGATGGTCGCCAGGCCCCGGACGGCGTGGAGCAGGCGCTTGACGCGGCGGCGCTCGACCGCGTCCTGTGCCGACGCCTCGTAGCGCTCCGCCAGCCGTCGGGTCAGGCGGTCCTGGAAGCCCTGGCCGGAGCCGAGCACCGCCTCGACGACGGGGCCGCCGGGTGAGCGCGCGTGCCACTGGTCGTCCACCAGCTCCGCGAGCACGAGCAGGTGGGGAACGATGTCGCTCTCTTCGGCGGCGATCAGGCCGAGCACGTCACGAGCCTGCTGGGCGGACGCGGTGGTCGTGTCGGCCATCATCCACCCACCAGCGCGACGAGCTTCAGGAACGTGACCTCGACGCCGTGGCCCAGCTCGATCTCCTCGTCGAACCCGGTGAGCTGACGGTCCCCCACCAGCAGCAGGAAGCCGTTGCCCGCGAAGGCCGCGAGCGCCAGCTCCGTCTGGACCTCGGGGTCTATGCGGCGGGGGGTGCGCAGCGCGTATCCGTTCAGCACCCGCTCGGTGTCCTGCGGCTGCACCAGGCCCTGGAACACGCCGGGCGTCCGCGTGTTGTACTCGGCGACCTCCTGGAACACCCGGCGCCGGATCAGCTCGCGCACGCGGATGCGCTCCTCGGCGATCTCCAGCCCCCAGCCGTCGCTACGGCTCCCGCTTGTCGTCTCGTCGACGAACGTCACGATTCCCATGCCTCCGACAGTACGAGTCGGCACTGACAATCCGGCTCCGTCGGCAATCCCGGGCCTGCGCCGATCATCGACCTAATCTGATGGCATGTCAGATGAAGAGTCGTACGAACTGCTCGGCTTCGACAACGTCCTCCTCCCCGTCGGGGACCTCGCCGAGGCGGTCCCCTTCTACGAGCGCGCCGGATTCACCGTCGGGTTCCGCCTCGACGAGGCCGGGATCGCGATCCTGAAGGTCGGCGGCGAGACACCCGGGGTGCTGCTGCGCCACGAGGAAGGGCTGGGGCACCGGCCGCCGCCGTGGCCCTCGCCGCGTGTGTGGCTGGAGGTGCCGGACGCGCGGAAGGCGGCCCAACACCTCACCACCGCCGGCATCCCCCTCCTCGACGCACCCTTCTCCGTGGCCACGGGGTGGACCGTCGAGATCGCCGACCCCTGGGGCAACGTCATCGGATTCACCGACTACTCGAAGCGGCCGGAGCTGGCGCGGCGGGTGTGACACAGGTCCCAGCGCAAGCAAGTTGAACACGTTCAAAAATGCTCCTACAGTTCTTCCTGTCGGCACTTTTGAACGTGTTCAAGAAGGGGGAGGCGCATGGACCGCACGGTCATCGCCTACGTCATCTATCTGATCGTCAGCATCGGACTCACCGTCTGGGTGGCCCGCACGCTCAGCCGCAACGGGCGGATCTTCCTCGCTGACGTCCTCCAGGGGAACGAGAAACTCGCGGAGGCCGTGAACCACCTCCTGGTGGTCGGCTTCTACCTCGTCAATCTCGGGTTCGTCGCCCTGTACCTGAGCGGCGACGGCACCATCGACGACACCCGGGGCATCTTCGAGGCCCTGTCGAAGAAGGTGGGCGTGGTGCTGCTGGTGCTCGGGGTGATGCACCTGGGGAACGTGTTCGTGCTGAACAAGATCCGGCGGCGGGGGGTCATGGAGCGGGAGCAGGTGCCGCCCATCGCGCCGCAGGGGTGGGTTCCGCCGACGGCCGGGGCGTGACGGGGGTGGCCCCGGCCCTCGGCGGGACCCAGGACCGGGACGCCTCGCGCGTCCCGGTCCACGGGCTCACCGTCCTCTACGACGCCGACTGCGCCCTGTGCGCCTTCGTGCGCGACTGGCTCGTACGGCAGCCGCAGTTGGTGCCCCTGGAGCTGGTACCGGCGTCCTCCGAAGAGGCCCGGCGGCGCTTTCCCGGGCTCGACCACCGCGCGACCCTCGACGAGGTCACCGTCGTCGGCGACTCCGGGCAGGTCTACCAGGGCGCCGCCGCCTGGATCGTCACCCTGTGGGCCCTGCGCGAACAGCGGCCCCTGGCACACCGGTTGAACACTCCGGCCGGGGCCCGCCTCGCGAGGGGCGCCGTGCTCGCCGCCGCCAAGTGGCGCGGGGCGCAGTGGGGCGCCGGAGGGGCGAAGGCAGGCCGGTGGGGCGGCGGGGTGTACCGGCAGGGCGACGGCTGGTCGTACGACCCGCGCCAGGGGTGGAGCTACACCGCGCCGGGCTGCGCCGACGGTTCCTGCCCCACTGGATAGGCTCTCTTTCCGTGCCCGCGAAGAACGACAGCCCCGAAGAGGACGGCGGTACGCCCGCCAGGTCCGCGAAGTCCGAGCAGACCCGTGCGCTCATCCTGGAGACGGCCATGCGGCTGTTCGAGGAGCACGGCTACGACAAGACGACGATGCGGGCGATCGCCAAGGAGGCGGGCGTCTCGGTCGGTAACGCCTACTACTACTTCGCCGGCAAGGAGCACCTGATCCAGGGCTTCTACGACCGGCTCGCCGAGGAGCACCGGGTCGCGGTCCGCGAGGTGCTGGACCGGGAGACCGATCTGGAGGCGCGGCTCGCGGGCGTGCTGCGGGTGTGGCTGGACATCGCGAAGCCGTACCACCAGTTCGCGGTGCAGTTCTTCAAGAACGCCGCCGACCCGGACAGCCCGCTGAGCCCGTTCTCCGCGGAGAGCGAGCACGCGCGTGTGCAGGCGATCGGCGTCCACAAGGAGGTGCTGTTCGGGGCGAAGACCAAGGTGGCGCCGGAACTGCGGGACGTGCTCCCGGAGTTGATGTGGCTCTCCCAGATGGGGCTCGTGCTCTATTGGGTGTTCGACCGGACCGAGGGCCGTGAGCGGAGTTACCGGCTCGCCGAGCGCGGAGCGCGTCTCACCGCGCGCGGGGTGTCCCTCGCGCGCTTCAGGGTGCTGCGGCCGCTCGTCCTGGAGGTGCACGAGCTGTTCACGGACTTCCTGCCGGGCATGACCAACGCGCTGCCCGATCCGGCGAAGGCGAAGAAGAAGCAGGAGAAGCGCGGGGCGCCCGCCGCCGGACCCGCCGACGACGAACGCCCCTGAGCACTCAGGTCGGTTGCTGCCGTCAGTTGACGGCGTCCACCTCGCCCTCGACGAGTTCGACGTCGTGGATCAGCGGACCGTCCGTCACCGCCACGTGGCGGGCGATCGAGCCGTACGAGGTCGCCGTCGTCGCCAGGAGGTAGGTCCCCGGGCCGGGCACCGAGACGATGTACGAGCCGTCCGCCAGGGTCTCGACGCGGTCCAGCTGGCGTCCGCCCGCCGAGAGGAGCGTCACCGAGGCACCCTCCAGGGGCTCACCCTCGGCCGTACGGACAAAACCGTGTACGGCCGACGCCGGGCCCTCAGGGGCGGCCTGTACGGGCTCCTCGGCGGGTTCCACGGCGAGGTGCGGCAGCGCCTTGTCCAGCCAGCCGGGCAGCCACCAGTTGGACTTGCCCAGGAGGTGCATCGCGGCCGGCACCAGGGCCGTACGCAGGATGAAGGCGTCGAGGGCGACCGCGGCGGCCAGGCCGACGCCCGCCGTCGCCGCGCCGGAGTTGCCGCTGAGGACGAAGGCCAGGAAGACGCAGACCATGATCAGGGCCGCGCTGTTGATGACGCGGCTGGTCTCCGCGAGGCCGACGCGGACCGCGCGGGCGTTGTCCTTGGTGTGGACCCACTCCTCGTGCATGCGGCTCACCAGGAACACCTGGTAGTCCATGGAGAGGCCGAACAGCAGGGACAGCATGATGACCGGTAGGAAGGCGTTGATCGGGCCCTCCTTGCCGAGGCCGAGCATGTCCAGGCCCCAGCCCCACTGGAAGATCGCCACCAGCACACCGAAGGAGGCCGCCGCCGCGATGAGGTTCATCAGGGCGGCCGTCAGCGGCACCACGAGCGAGCGGAAGGCGAGCAGGAGGAGCAGGAAGCTCAGGCCGATGATCGTCGCTACGAAGAGCGGGAGGCGGTCGCCCGTGACGGTGGCGAAGTCCTTGGAGATCGCTGTCACGCCGCCGACGTGGCCGGTCACGCCGGCCTCGGGTATGACCTTGTCGCGCAGGGTGTCGATCAGGTCGTCCGTCTGCACGGACTGCGGTGAGGTCTTCGGGACGACCTGGATCACCGTCACACCGTGCGCGGGCGGCAGCGCGGCGACCTGGGCCACGTCCTTCGTCGCCCGGATGTTCTCGACCAGCGTGGCGGTGTCGCCGCCCGAAGTGACCACCTGGAGGGGGCCGTTGAAGCCCGGCCCGAAGCCGTCGGCGAGCAGGTCGTACGCCTGCCTGGTGGTCGTCGAGGTGTCGTCGTTGCCCTGGTCGGTGGCGCCGAGGCGCAGCGACAGGACGGGGAAGGCGAGGACGGCCATGACGACGAGGGCGAACGCGGCGATCCGGCGCGGGCGCTTCTGCACGGCGGCCGACCAGCGGGCCGCGAGGTTGTCGGTGCGCTCCGGCTCGGAACCGGTGGCGGCCAGCTTGCGGCGCTGCTTGCGGCTGAGCACCCGCACGCCCAGGAAGCCGAGCAGGGCGGGGAGCAGGGTCGTGGCCGCGAGGACGCTCAGGACGACCGTGAGCGAGGTGCCGATGACCACGCCGTCGAGGAAGCGCAGGTTCGTCACCAGCATCCCGGCGAGCGCGATGCACACCGTGCCGCCCGCGAACAGCACCGCGCGTCCTGAGGTGTTGAGGGCGATGACCGCCGACTCCTCGGGATCCAGGCCGCGTTGGACGCCGCGCCGGTGCCGGGTGACGATGAACAGGGCGTAGTCGATGCCGACGCCGAGGCCGATCAGGGTGGCCAGCAGCGGGGCCAGGTCGGGGATGTCGGTGGTGTGGCTCAGGAGCTGGGTGGAG
The DNA here is from genome assembly GCF_033335955.1 of Streptomyces sp. N50. GTDB lineage: Bacteria > Actinomycetota > Actinomycetes > Streptomycetales > Streptomycetaceae > Streptomyces. The sequence continues at coordinate 5,701,103 of NZ_CP137549.1, read as the reverse complement.
AACAGGCCCGTGCCGACGCCGAAGATCGCGACGCCGATCGGGAGCAGCATCGCGTAGAACGAGCCGAAGGCCAGGAACAGGACGATCGCCGCCGCGAGGATGCCGACGCCCTCGGCGATGCCGCCCGGCGGCTCCTCCACGCGCTGGACGGCCTGGCCGCCCAGCTCGACCTGGAGGCCCTTGCGTTCGGCGCTCTGCGCGGTGTCCACGACGTTCTGGACGAGGTCCTTGGGGACGGCGTTCGCCTGCTCGGCGAAGGTGACCTGCGCGTACGCGATCGTCCCGTCGGAGCTGATCTGGCCCGCGCCCCGGGCGCCCGAGTAGGGGCCGGTGACGCCGCCGACGCCCTTCATGCCGGCGATCTTGTCGAGCGCGGGCTGGATCCGGGACCGTACGGACGGGTCCTTCACCGAACCCGAGTCGACCTTCCAGACGACCGTGTCGGTGTCGCCCGAGGTGTTCGGGAAGGCCTTCGCCATCTGGTCGTACGCGCTCTTGGAGTCCGTGTCCGGGAGGGAGAAGACGTTCGCGTAGTCCGTCCCCGCCGCCGAGGCCGACAGGCCCAGGCCGAACAACGCCCCCACCCACAGCAACAGGACCACCAGCCGGTGCCGATAGCACCACCGTGCCAATGCCGCCACGCTCAACGCTCCTTATTCGCAACCGAGTTGACTCGGTCGATCAGTTCGGTCGGTCGGATGGTCCCCCAGGTCCTGCGCTACAGAATTGGCGGCGGCACGCACGCGTGGACACGCATCGGGCATGACTCTCAAGGAACTCCAAAGACCGGACCGGCCCGGTTGTCAGTGCCCCGGCCGATACTGGGGGCATGACGGCTCCAGGAACCGTGCTGGTGGTGGAGGACGAACCGAGCATCGCGGACGTCCTCGCCATCGCGCTGCGCTACCACCGCTTCGAGGTGATGGTCGCGGGCACCGTGCGCGAGGCGCTCGCCCTCGCCGAGCGCACCCGCCCGGACTGCGCCCTGCTCGACGTGATGCTCCCGGACGGCGACGGCCGCGCCCTGGGGCAGGAACTGCGCGCCCGCAGGCCCGACCTGGCGGTCGTCTTCCTCACCGCCCGGGACGCGCCGGCCGAGATCGTCGGCGCCCTGGGCTTCGGCGACGACTACATCACCAAGCCCTTCGACATCGACGTGGTCGTCGCCCGCATCACCGCCGTCCTGCGCCGCACCCGCCCCGCCGACGTCCTCCCCCAGCGCCCGCCCCTGCGCTACGGCGACCTGGAGCTGGACGAGACGACGTACTCGGTGCACCGCGCGGGCAACTCGGTCGAGCTGACCCCCACGGAGTACGCCCTGCTGCGCTTCCTGGTGCGCAACGGCGGGCGGGTCGTGCCCAAGGAGCAACTCCTGCGCCACGTCTGGCAGTACGAGCACACCCCGCCGGAGTCGACCGTCGTCGAGACCTACATCAGCTATCTGCGGCGCAAGCTGGAGACCCTGGGACCGCCCGTGATCACCACGCGCCGGGGCGTCGGATACGGGCTCGCATGAGGAAGTTCACCCTCCCGAACTGCGAGCGCGGCGCCCACTCCCTGCGCGCCAAGCTGACCCTGGCGAACCTCACGCTGCTGGCGCTCGGCATCGTGATGGCGACCGCCGTCAGCCTGATGGGCATGCGGCACTATCTGCTCGCCCAGGTCGACACCGAGCTGACCAAGTCCCGTGACTCGCTGAGCGGTTCGCAGCTCACCATGGAACAGCTCAACATGCTGAGCACCCTGTCCGGCCTCGGCGATCAGCTGATGCCCCAGCGGAGCGCCGCCTCGGCGAACCCGGACAAGGTGTTCGCGGCGGTCGACTCCCGGGGCAAGGTGCTCACCATCGCCGGCTTCGCCCCGACCGCCGAGCAGCGGGCGCTCGCCGCCCTCTTCAGCGACCCGGCCGCGCTGGCCGCCGACGGCACACCGCGCGACATCTCGCTGAGCGACGACCCGTACCGCGCGATCGGAACCCGGCTCGCCGACGGCACGTACATCCTGATCGCCGTCTCCACCGGCGGCCTCCACCACGCCATGGCCAAGGCCCTCAAGCTGGACCTCGCCTTCGGCAGCCTGCTGCTCGTCCTGCTCGCCGCGCTGACCATGGTGAGCGTGCGACGACGGATGCGGCCCCTGGAGGACATGGTCGAGACCTCGACGGCCATCGCCGAGGGCGACCTGACCCGGCGCGTGCCCTCCAGCCACCATCCCACCCAGGAGGTCGAGCAGCTGCGGGTCGCCCTGAACTCCATGCTCCACCAGGTGGAGTCGGCGTACCGCACGCGCGAGCGTACGGCGGCCCAGCTGCGCCGCTTCGTCGCCGACGCCTCGCACGAACTGCGCACCCCGCTGTCGGCGATACGCGGCTACCTCCAGCTGTACGACAAGGGCATGCTGACCGAGCCCGACGAGCGCAAGCGGGCCTGGGACCGGATGAACGCGGAGGCGGACCGCATGGGCCGTCTCGTCGACGAACTCCTCATGCTGGCCCGCCTGGACCAGCAGCCCGAACTGCGCTTCCGCAGCGTCGATCTGAGCCGCCTGGTGCGCGACGCCGCCGAGGACCTCCGGGTGCAGCAGCCCGAGCGGCCCGTCACGGTCGGCGCCGACGGCTCCCTCCTGGTGCGCGCCGACGAGTCGGGCCTGCGCCAGGTACTCGGCAACCTGGTGACCAACGTCCGCACGCACACGCCCGCGGACGTGCCCGTACGGCTCGGTCTGGAGCGCGAGGACGGGGTCGTACGGCTGTGTGTCGCGGACCAGGGTCCGGGGCTCTGTCAGGACGACGCGGCGCGCGTCTTCGACCGCTTCTTCCGAGCGGGCGGCGGCGCGGGCAGCGGTCTGGGGCTGGCGATCGTGCAGGGCGTCGTCAAGGCGCACGGCGGCGACGTGGCGGTGCGGACGGCACCGGGCGAGGGGCTCGCGGTGACGGTGACACTGCCGACGCGGACGCCCGTTCCGTCGTAGAGCAGCACGGTCGTGGAAGCGGGCGGGCGTCAGGGGGTGTCGGCCTGGACCAGGGCCCACACCGTCTTGCCGTGTGCGCCGCGGCTCCAGACGCCCCAGGCGGCCGCGATGCCCTCCACGAGGTGGAGACCCCGGCCGGCCTCCTCCAGGGCCGTCACGACCCGCAGGCGGGGTTCCAGGCGGCCCTCGTCCGACACCTCTATGAGGCAGGAGCCGTCCGCGAGGGCCGTCACCGCCACCTCGAACTCCCGCTCCAGGAGCGGCCCGTGGCGTACGACGTTGGTCGCCAGCTCGGACACCAGCAGCACCGCGTCCTGGAGCGCCGGGTCGTCACTCCGGTGTCCCCAGTCGGCCAGATGGTCCCGGACCCGGCGCCGGGCGAGACCCACGGAAGCCGGGTGCCGGGGCAGCCGGAATGCGTTGCGTCTGACCACGTCGGCTCCTCACCCCGCACACCTCCGTCACATGGTGCTGCGTGCGATGGCCCACCGGCGTCACTCGGACAAAAGATCGAACAAAGGTCAGTCCCGCGGCATCACGTCCGGTGCCGCGGGACCACCTCAGATCCAGTCCAGCGCCCACAGCCGGAACACGCCTGTGCCGTCCGTGAGATAGGAGATGCCGCCGACGTCCTCGCTGCTCACGACGTACTCCTTGCGCTGCCACAGCGGGATCAGCGGCACGTCCGCGGCCACGTCCGACTGGAGGTCGCGGAAGTCGTCGTCGACGCGGCTGCGGTCGGCGAACTTCTGGCTGCTGAGGATGAGTTGGTCGACGAGCTTGTTGCTGTAACCGGTGTTCATGGTGGAACCGGTGCCGACGAGCGGGGAGCCGAAGGTGTCCGGGTCGGGGTAGTCGGCGACCCAGCCGACGGCGTACGCGTCCAGCTTGCCGGTCGCCCAGCGCTTCTGGAAGTCGGTCCACTCGTAGCCCTTGACGTCCACCTTGAAGAGCCCGCTCGCCTCCAGCTGCTTCTTCAGCTCGGCGGCCTCCTCCTTGCCGGCGCCGTGCCCGATGCCGTAGCCGTAGGTGAAGTGGACCGGGACGGAGACGTCGGCCTCTTCGAGGAGTGCCTTCGCCTTGTCGACGTTCTGGGAGGGGTAGTCGTCGAAGAAGGACGTCGTGTGGCCGACGATGCCGGTGGGGATCAGCGAGTACAGCGGGTCGACCGTGCCGTCGTACACCGTGGCGGCCAGCTGCTCGCGGTTGATCAGCCAGGCCATGGCCCGCCGGACGAGGACGTCGTGCAGGGGCGTGCCCTTACGGGTGTTGAGGTACAGGTTGCGGGTCTCGGAGCTGTCCGCCTCCGACACGCGCTGGTTTGGGTCGCTCGCGGAGAGCCCGGAGAGCATCTTCGGGGGCAACTGGCGGGTGGCCACCTGGACCTGCTTCGCCTGGTACGCCTTCTGCAGCGCGTCCGAGTCTGCGTAGTACCGCAGCTCGATCGGGCTCCCGGTGTTCTTGACGGCACCCTTGTAGTGGCTGTTCGGCGAAAGGACCGCCTTCTTGTCCTTCGTATACGTGGTCAGGGTGTACGGGCCGGTGCCGTCGACCTGGTAGCCGTTGCGCGGGGCGTCCTTCGGGTACTTGGTGCTGTCGACGATCGCGCCCGCGCCGGTGGCCACCTTGAACGGGAACGTGGCGTCCGGGGACGACAGATGGAAGGTGACCGTCATCCCGGAGGCGTCGACCGAGCCGAGCGTGGAGAGCAGCGACGACGGACCCACATCGGAGTTGATCTTCTTGACCCGGTCGAAGGAGAACTTCACGTCCTCGGCGGTCATCGCGCGCCCGCTCGGGAAGGTGAGCCCCTCGCGCACCACACAGCGGTACGTCGTCAGCCCGCCGCCCACGAACGCGCAGCTCTTGGCCGCGTCCGGCACGGGTGTCGTCCCGCCGGAGTCGAACGTCATCAGCGACTGGAAGACGTTGCTGTACAGCGCCCACGAACCGGCGTCGTACGCGGCGGCCGGGTCGAGGGACGTGACAGCGTCCGTCGTCCCGACCGTGATCGTCTTGTCCTTGCTCCCGTCCGAGGGCAGCAACTGCCAGCCCCCGACTCCCACGGCCGCCAGAACCAGCAGCGACGCGAGAATCCGTATGCGAACCGACCGCATCGGTGTGCCCTCCCGAAGGCCCTCCCGGGCCCCTCCCATATGCCACTCCCCTAGTGGCGCGGATCACCTAACCACAGGAGTTTCATCCGGGGGAAGAGAGTTCTGCCGAGATGAGAAAGAACTTACCGACCGGTGTTAATTGCCCGTTTCACAGCCGGTTCTCAGCCAGTGCGCAAGCGTGCCCCGCATCGGCAACTAGGCCTGCTTCGAGGCCAGTTCGACGACCGTGATGTCCGACGGCGCCCCCACGCGCGTGGGCGGTCCCCAGGCGCCCGCGCCCCTGCTGACGTACAACTCGGTGTCGCCGTACCGCTCCAGGCCCGCGACCGTCGGATTGGCCGCCGCCGCGATGAAGTTGCCGGGCCACAACTGACCGCCGTGGGTGTGCCCGGAGAGCTGGAGGTCGACGCCGTGCTTGACGGCCTCGTGGATCTGCACGGGCTGATGCGCGAGCAGCACGCACGCGCGCGTGGTGTCCCGGTCGCCGAGCGCCTTCCCGAAGTCGGGCCCCTGCCCCTCGCTCTCGCCCTGGAGGTCGTTGACCCCGGCGAGGTCGAAACCGGCCAGTTCGGTACGCGCGTTCTCCAGGGTGTGGATCCCGAGCGTGCGGACCTCTTCCAGCCACTGCTCGGCGCCGGAGAAGTACTCGTGATTACCGGTGACGAAGAAGCTGCCGTGCCGCGCCTTCAGCCCGGCCAGGGGTGCCGCGGCGGGCCCCAGGTTCTTGACGCTGCCGTCCACCAAGTCACCGACGACGGCGATGAGATCGGGCTGGGTCGCGTTGATCGTGTCGACGACCTTCTGCGCGAACCCCCGCCCCAGGAGCGGCCCCAGGTGGATGTCACTGACGACCGCGATCCTGAACCCGTGCGCGGACCGCGGCAGTTTGGCCAACGGCACGGTGACCCGCTTGACGCTCGGCCCGCGCAGCACGCCGTAGGTGCCGTAGCCGACGGTCCCGACGGCGGCAGCGGCGGCGGCACCCCCGACGACACGGGAGACGAAGAGACGGCGCGAGGGGGCGCTCCGCGGCGCTTCAGGGGCTTCTGCGGGGCCTGTCGCGGAGTCCGGGGCCTCATGCGCTTCTACGGCTGTCTCGGGCCGCCCGCGCCGTTCGAGGAGCCGGCGCAGCAGCGGCCGCAGGACCTCACCCGCGAGGACGGCCAGGAGCAGGTAGATCGCCAGGGCCATCCACAGGAAGCCGGGCCAGCCCAGGACCTGTTGGAGCCAGAAGGGCGCGCCGCCGCGTTCGGCGGCCAGGGCCGCGATCATCAGCACCGGGCCGGCGACGAGCACGGCCGTGCCGGTGATCCGGGCGGGGCCCCACGCGCGCGTGGTGTCGCGGACGAGGCGGCGCCAGACGTACCAGTGGAGCCCGCCGAGGACGGCGACGGCGACCAGGGCCACGAGGGTGATGACGACGACGGCCACTTCTTTATGACGTCTCGCGCAGTGCGCGCAGTCCACGCAACCCGAGGCCCCCGATGACCGTCCCCAATACGAAGGAGACGACGGCGAGGGTCAGGTGCACCCAGAAGTACGCCGTCGGATGGCCGTCGTCGAAGGCCAGTCCGCTCGTGTCCTTGACCAGGTTCTTGACGAAAGTGACCCAGATGACCCAGCTCCACACCCCGAAGGCGAGCAGGAACCAGGAGACGGGGCGGCTGAGCTTCATGAGTCCAGTATCGCCGTCGTCCCCGGGGGCCCGTGTCCGGGGTGGGGCCGGTGACGGGACTTCGGGTCCCCCGGCATGTACGTTCTCGTCCGTGCCCGCTCCACTGCAGACCATCAGGCGACCCCTGCTGGTGCTTTCCGCCGCCCTGTCGTCCCTCGCGCTCACCGCGCCCGTCGCCCTCGCGGCCCCGAGTCCGACGCCGACGCCGACCTCGACTCCGAGTTCGTCGGCCAGCCCTACGGCCACACCCCCGGCGAACATGTCGTCGGTGGGCGGCACCCGCCTCGGCCAGGCGGGGACCCAGGTCAATCTGACGTCCGGCGTCCCGGTGCTGCCGAAGGACGTGACCGCGCGGTCGTGGATCGTGTCCGACGCCGAGTCGGGCGCGGTGCTCGCGTCGCACAACGCGCACTGGCGGCTGCCTCCGGCGAGCACCCTGAAGATGCTGTTCGCGGACACCGTGCTGCCGAAGTTCCCGAAGACGACCGAACACAAGGTCGTCGCGTCGGACCTGGCCGGCATGGGCACCGGTTCCAGCCTCGTCGGGATAAAGGAGGGCGAGAGCTACACGGTCCACGATCTGTGGCTCGGTGTCTTCCTGCGCTCCGGCAACGACGCGGTGCACGTCCTGTCCCACATGAACGGGGGCGTCGCCAAGACCGTCTCCGACATGAACGCGCACGCCCAGGACCTCCAGGCACTCGACACGCGTGTGGTGACGCCGGACGGCTACGACGAGCCGGGGCAGGTCTCGTCGGCGTACGACCTGACGTTGTTCGCGCGCTCCGGGCTGCAGAAGAAGGACTTCAGGGAGTACTGCTCGACGGTGAGCGCGAAGTTCCCGGGCGAGACGACCAAGAAGAAGGGCAAGTCGGTCCGCGGGACCTTCGACATCCAGAACACCAACCGGCTGCTGAGCGGCGACTCGGACGTGTCGGTGTACCCGGGCATCGCGGGCGTCAAGAACGGCAACACCACCAACGCGGGCGCGACCTTCACCGGCGTCGCCGAGCGCAACGGCAAGGTGCTGCTGGTGACGGTCATGAACCCGGAGAAGGACGAGCACAACGAGGTCTACAAGGAGGCCGCGAAGATCCTCGACTGGGGCTTCCAGGCGGACGGGAAGGTCCAGCCGGTGGGAGAGCTCGTCGCGCCCAAGAACGTCCCGCAGGCGAGCGCACAGCCGGGTGCGACGGCCACCGGGGAGGCGGGCGGCGACACCTCCACGAAGCCGAGTGCCGGCGGGTCGGCCTCGGCGACGGCCTCCGAGGACGACGGTTCGAGCGGGGTCGGGATCGCGCTCGCGGTCACCGGCGGTCTGCTGGTGCTGCTCGCGGCCGGTGTCTTCCTGGTCAACCGGCGCTGGCCGCTGCCGGATCTGGTCCGCCGTCGCCCTCGTCCCTGACCTTGGGGTTCTCGGTCTCGTCGGCCGGGTCGTACTCATCGTCCTCGGGGTCCCCCTTGCTCGGCGTCGCCGTCCAGGCGGCGCAGAACAGGACCAGCTTCGAGGTGAAGTTCATCCACAGGAGCAGTGCCACGGGGACGCCGAACGCGCCGTACATGCTCTTCGCGGCCACGCCCTGGATGTAGCCGCTGAGCAGCAGCTTGAGCAGTTCGAAGCCGACCGCGCCGATCAGCGCGGCCACGGAGAGCCGGCGGCGCGGGGGTTCGACGCCGGGCAGCAGCGTCAGGACGTACAGCAGAAGCAGGAAGTCGACGAACACGGCGACGGCGAACGCGGCGATACGCAGCAGGATCCCGCCCCAGCCACCCTGCACCAGGCCCAGTTCGCGGCTGATCCAGTCGACCAGGGCGGAGGCGACGGTGGAGATGGCGATCGTCGCGAGGACGGCGCCGCCCAGGCCGATCAGCACCCCGGTGTCGATGAGTTTGCGCAGGAGGGGGTTCTCGTCGCGGTCGGGCAGCTCCCACACCGCGCGCAGACACTCGCGCATCGAGCCGACCCAGCCGATGCCGGTGAACAGCAGGACGGCACCGGCGATGAGACCGATGGTGCCCGCGTTGTCCACCAGGGAACCGATGTTGAGCTGGTCGGAGATCCCGGGGACCTGCTCGGCGATCTTGTCCTGCAGCTCGTGCTGCTGGTCGGTGCTCAGGGTGGCGGCGGCGATCGCGGCGGCCACGGTCAGCAGCGGGAACAGCGCGATGAAGCTGATGAACGTCATCGCGGCGGCCAGCTGCGACCACTTCACCCGGTCCAGCCGCTCGTACGACCGCCACGCGTGCGTGAGCATCAGGCGCGCCACCGGCGGCCCGATGAAGGGGAGCTTCTTCAGCCAGTCCATGATCCGATTCTGCCCTCGTCCGCGAGACCGATGTGCGGGTACCCAGGGAACTCGCGCGCGTGGCGTCCTAGGGAGTGGCAATCGCGGGGCATCCGATTAATCGCCCATTTCAGGGAGGACGTCGACGCCGTACGGCGGACCACCCATAAGTGGGCGATACGGTCACCCGCATGCGTCCTCCACAGTCCCTCCTCGTCCTCGGCGGTACGTCCCGGATCGCGCTGGCCACCGCCCGCAGACTCATCGCCCGCCGGACCCGCACGGTGTGGCTGGCGGGCCGGCCGTCGCCCGCCCTGGAGAGTGCCGCTTCGGAACTGCGCGCCCTGGGGGCCGAGGTCCGCACCGTCGCCTTCGACGCGCTCGACCCCGACTCCCACGAGATGGTCCTCGGCAAGGTCTTCGCCGAGGGGGACATCGACATGGTGCTGCTCGCCTTCGGTGTCCTCGGTGACCAGGCTCAGGACGAGCGCGAACCGGCGGCCGCGGTGCGTGTCGCGCGGACCAACTACGTCGGTGCCGTGGCGGCCGGTCTGGTCAGCGCACGGGCGTTGCAGACCCAGGGGCACGGCTCCCTGGTGGTGCTCTCCTCGGTCGCCGGCGAACGGGCCCGCCGCGCGAACTTCATCTACGGCTCCAGCAAGGCCGGCCTGGACACCTTCACCCAGGGGCTGGGCGACGCGCTGCACGGCACGGGGGTGCACGTCATGGTCGTACGCCCGGGGCTCGTCCGGTCGAGGTCCATGGCCGACCCGAAGGCGGCGTCGCTCACGACCACCCCCGAAGCCGTCGCCGCAGCCATCGAACTGGGCCTGCGCCGAGGCTCGGAGACGGTGTGGGTGCCGGGAACCCTGCGCGTGGTGACATCGCTGGTGCGGCACTTGCCACGCGGGCTGTTCCGGCGGCTGGCGGTCTGAGAGTGCTCAGTGGCTGGGGATCGTGCCGCGCTCGGTGTGGGCCGCCTGGGGCGGCACGACGGCTCCTCCGAAGTCGAACTCGCGCATCTTGCGCCAGACGCCGTCAGGGCCCTGTTCGTAGAGCGCGAAGCCGGTGCACGACCACTCCGCGCGGTAGTCGGCGAGCGCTTCGTAGGCGCGGTCCATCAGCTCGTCGTCGATGCCGTGCGCCACGGTGACGTGCGGGTGGTACGGAAAGTGCAGGTCGCGCGCCACGGGACCCGAGGCATCCCGGATCTGCTTCTGCAGCCAGGTGCAGGCGGAGGCGCCCTCGGCCACCTGGACGTAGACGACCGGGGACAGTGGCCGGAAGGTCCCGGTGCCGGACAGCCGCATCGGGAAGGGGCGCCCGGCGGCGGCGACGTCGACCAGGTGGGCCTCGATCGCGGGGAGTTGTGAGGCGTCCACCTCGGTCGGCGGCAACAGCGTGACGTGCGTGGGGATGCCGTGAGCAGCGGCGTCGCCGAAGCCCGCGCGCCGCTCCTGGAGCAGGCTGCCGTGAGGCTCCGGGACCGCGATCGACACACCGATCGTTACGGTCCCCACGTCGTCTCCTGTCGTCCTGTCGATGGTCCTGATGGTGGTCTTCATGGTGAGCGGGGGCGGCCACGCGCGCGGCCACCCGGCTATCGACTGTACGGCCACACCTGAGTTGTGGGCAGGCGCAACCGTAGTGATGTGCAGCGCTCTGTCCAGTGGTACGTCAGTCGGTACTTGGGTGCGGTCGTACGCCTCAGTGCTTGGCGGGCAGGAAGCCGACCCGGTCGTACGCCTGGGCGAGGGTCTCGGCCGCGACGGCTCGCGCCTTCTCCGCGCCCTTGGCCAGGATCGAGTCGAGCGTCTCCGGGTCGTCCAGATACTGCTGGGTGCGCTCCCTGAAGGGCGTCACGAACTCGACCATGACCTCGGCGAGGTCCGTCTTGAGCGCACCGTAGCCCTTGCCCTCGTACTTCTGCTCCAGTTCCGGGATTCCGGTGCCGGTGAGGGTCGAGTAGATGGTGAGCAGGTTGCTGACGCCCGGCTTGTGCTCCGCGTCGTAGCGGATCACGGTGTCCGTGTCGGTGACCGCGCTCTTGACCTTCTTGGCGGTCGCCTTCGGGTCGTCGAGAAGGTTGATGAGGCCCTTCGGAGTCGACGCCGACTTGCTCATCTTGATCGACGGGTCCTGAAGGTCGTAGATCTTCGCCGTCTCCTTGAGGATGTACGGCTTCGGGATCGTGAAGGTCTCGCCGAAGCGGCCGTTGAAGCGCTCGGCGAGGTCGCGGGTCAGCTCGATGTGCTGGCGCTGGTCCTCGCCGACCGGCACCTCGTGCGCCTGGTACAGCAGGATGTCGGCGACCTGGAGGATCGGGTACGTGAACAGGCCGACGCTGGCGCGGTCGGCGCCCTGCTTGGCGGACTTGTCCTTGAACTGGGTCATGCGGGACGCCTCACCGAAGCCGGTCAGGCAGTTCATGACCCAGGCGAGCTGGGCGTGCTCGGGGACATGGCTCTGGACGAAGAGCGTGCAGCGCTCCGGGTCGAGCCCGGCGGCCAGCAGCTGTGCGGTGGCGAGCCGGGTGTTGGCGCGCAGGTCCGCCGGGTCCTGCGGGACCGTGATCGCGTGCAGGTCGACGACCATGTAGAACGCGTCGTGGGACTCCTGCAGGGCCACCCACTGGCGGACGGCGCCGAGGTAGTTGCCGAGGTGGAACGAGCCTGCTGTGGGCTGGATTCCGGAGAGCACGCGGGGTCGGTCTGTCGCCATGTTCACCATTCTCTCAGGTCTCGGGACCCGGTCCGGAACTGGTTCGGAAGAGATGTGACACGGGTGGGAACCGATCCGGTTCGGGCGGTGTACCAAATGTGTGGAGACGCGGGAGGGGGGCCGCATCGTCGATGAGGCCGCGGTGATCGCACGCGTACGCGCCGGAGAGCCGGAGGCGTACGCGGAGCTGGTGCGGGCCCACACGGGCATCGCACTCAGAGCGGCCGCGGCACTCGGGGCGGGAGCGGACGCGGAGGACGTGGTGCAGCAGGCCTTCGTCAAGGCGTACTGCGCGCTGGGCAGGTTCCGGGACGGCGCGGCGTTCAAGCCGTGGCTGCTGTCGATCGTCGCCAATGAGACGAGGAACACAGTGCGTACGGCGGCGCGTCAGCGCACGCTCGCCGGCCGGGAGGCGGCGTTCGCGGAGGCCGAGCCGCTGATACCGGAATCGGCGGACCCGGCGGTCGCCACGCTGGAGACGGAGCGCCGCGCGGCCCTGCTCTCCGCCCTGGACCAGCTGAGCGAGGACCACCGCCTGGTCGTGACCTACCGCTATCTCCTGGAGATGGACGAACCGGAGACGGCCCAGGCCCTGGGCTGGCCACGCGGCACGGTGAAGTCCCGGCTGAACCGCGCGCTGAGGAAACTCGGTCGGTTGCTGCCGGATTTCCGGCCTCGGGAAGGGGGTGATGAGTGTGAGTGACGGACGGGAGTCCTACGACGGTGAGGGCGCCGGTGAAGGTGCCGGTGCGGGTGAGGAGGCCGGGCGTCGGCGGGTGGGCCGCGATGGCCACGCGGGTGCCTCTCGGTTGCCCGCGGAGCTGCGGGCGTTGGGGCGTTCGCTGGACGCGCGGGGTGGTGACGGGGGCGAGGCATCCGGCTCCGAGACGATGGTCGAGCGGGTGCTGGCGCAGATACTGGCCGAGCAGATCCCGGTCCCCGTCCAGGAGGCCGGGCCGACCGAGGTCCGGGAGCGGCTGCGTGCCGTCCGGCGCTGGATGCGGATGCGGCGCCGGGCGCTGGTGGCGGCCCTGTGCGGAGTGCTGACGGTGCTCGTGCTCACGCCTCCGGTGCGGGCGGCGGTCTTCGACTGGTTCGGCTTCGGCGGGGTCGAGGTGCGGTACGACCCGTCGGCGGTGCCCTCGGCCGGGGCCGAGGTGCCCGGGTGCGGGCGGTCGGTGACGCTCGCGCAGGCCGGTCGGCGGGCGGGGTTCGAGCCGGTGGTGCCGGACGCGTTGGGCGTGCCGGACGCGGTGACGGTGACCGGCGAGCCGCAGGGGCGTTTCCTGGTGAGCCTGTGCTGGCGGGAGGGCGGTCGCACGGTCCGGGTCGACGAGTATCCGGCGCGGCTGGACATCGGTTTCGCCAAGACGGTGCGCGAGCCGCCGGAGTGGCTGTCGCTGAGCGGGACCGTTCCGCCGGAGGGCATCCAGGACCCGGCGCTGTGGTTCGCGCGACCGCATCTGCTGAGCTTCTGGCTGGTGGACGCGGACGGGGACCGTTATACGCGGGAGGAGCGGACGGCGGGGCCGACGCTGCTGTGGACCCATGTGGCCGGTGGCGTACCGGGCGAGAATCTGACGTTCCGTCTGGAGGGGGTGGGGTCGAAGGGGCGGGCCCTGGAGATCGCGCGGTCGCTGGATCGGCGTGAGTGAGGCGAGTGGCGAAATCGGCTCGGGCAGGGTGGGAACCTCGGCGGGCCGAGCGGTGTACCAGAAGTGACAGGCGGCTCGCGGACGGGCCGTACGGGGAGCGGCGGGTTGGGGGTTCGGGTGTTCGGAGGCGGAAGTACGGGCGGGGCAGGCGGAGTTACGCACGGGAGTGCAGGCAGGGGCAGGAGGAGCGCGGGCGGAGTTCGTGAACTGACGGCTCTGAGCGGGGCGTTGGCGATGACGCTGGCCCTGATGGTGTGGGGCGCGTCGGACGCGGCGGCGGGCGGACCGACGAGCGTGCTCGTGACCTCGCCGGAGAGCGGGCAGGCCGAAGCGCTGTACTACTCGGACGAACAGTACGGAAAGCTGCAGCAGTTGCTCGGGCCGGAGGGCAAGGGCACCCGCGACAAGCCGCCCGAGGCCGATCTGGCCCACGCCCGGCAGATCAACGTCACCTGGCTGGCGCACGACATATCGCCCTGGCGGATCGACCGGGTCTTTCCGGTCGAGTCCCGGCCGCAGGCGGTCTGGATCCACACGGCGGCCGACCCGTCGGAGAACACGAACCTGAACGGCTATTGGCACCGGGCCGGGCAACCCGCCCAACTGCGCGCCCTCCTGAAGAAGTTGGGCGTGACGGGCAAGGGCACGGGTGACGGCTACTCCGGGATCTTCCCGGCGCCGTGGCAGTCGACCGAGTCCACCACCACCGCGCCTGACACCGGTACGGGGACCACCGCAGTGCGGGTCACGGCGCAGGAGAAGAGTCGCGGCACCGACTGGTGGTGGGCGATACCGGGTGCGGCTGCCGGAGCGGTACTGGCCCTGGTCCTGCGGCCGTTCGCCGCGCGGCTGCCGCTGGACCGGTGGCGGAAGGGGCGGGAGCCGGGGCCTCGGCAGGAGTTGCGGGACGTGTGACGGGTGGCAGGAGGCGGAGGGGGAGGAATGGAACGCGGGAGGGGACGGGCGGGATTGCGGGGCCTGTGTCTCGTGGCCGGGCCGGTGCTGATGACCCTGGTCGGGATGCACCAGGCCCAAGCGGCTCCGCGCCGGGATATCCCCGATCTGGCCATTGTCGTGGCCGGAGACACCGGCCGGACGGAGACCTGGCGCTCGGGGCAGTCGTCGTTCGCCCGTCTGTGGACGTTGCTGCAGCCGACGTACGCGGGGACGGAGCGGGTGTCGCAGGAGTGGGAGGCGGGCCGGTATCCGGCGGTGCGGATCACCGTGGTGTGGGGGCTGACCGGGGTCGGGGGCTGGCCCCGGACGAATCGGGCCCCGGGTGGTGATGTGGCGGTGGAGCGGGAGGACCAGTTGTTCGTGACCGCGGACGGCACACCGTGGGTGCGGACGGATCCGGCTCCGGAAGTGGCGGACGACGACATCCGCTGGCATCGGGCGCCGCGTGCGGTCTTCGCGCAGATGGAGCGGGCGGGGGTGCTCGGTGGAACGGGTGGCGCCGGCAAGGCAGTTGGGGGCGGACCTGGATCGGCCGGGCCGGCCGGACCCGTCTCGTGGGCGGCGGCGGGGGTGGCCGTCGGGGTCGGCGGCACGCTGCTGATACGCCGCGCGGCGGCCCGGCGTGAGGCCGGACCGCCGCGCGAGGAACCACGACAGGAACTCATCGATCTGTGAGAGTCGCCGATCTTTGACAACTCAAGAGAGAGCGTGGGGCAGCTGTCAGCCGAGGTCGATCTCCGGGTACAGCGGGAAGCCGGCGACGAGGTCGGTGGCGCGGTGGGAGATCTCGTCCGCGATCTTCGGGTCGAGGACGTGCTGGGCCTTGGACGGCGCGCCCTTGCTGGTGGTGCCGGGCTCCGTGGTGGTGAGGACGCGGTCGATGAGGCCGGCGACCTCGTCCATCTCGGCGGTGCCCAGGCCGCGGGTGGTCAGGGCGGGCGTGCCGATGCGGATGCCGGAGGTGTACCAGGCGCCGTTGGGGTCGGCGGGGATGGCGTTGCGGTTGGTGACGATGCCCGAGTCGAGCAGCGCGGCCTCGGCCTGGCGACCGGTGAGGCCGTAGGAGGAAGCGACATCGATCAGGTTGAGGTGGTTGTCGGTGCCGCCGGTGACGAGGGTGGCGCCCCGGCGCATCAGGCCGTCGGCCAGCGCGCGGGAGTTGTCGACGATGCGCTGGGCGTAGTCCTGGAAGGAGGGCTGCCTGGCCTCGGCGAGGGCGACGGCCTTGGCGGCCATGACGTGCGGGAGCGGGCCGCCGAGGACCATCGGGCAGCCGCGGTCGACCTGGTCCTTGAGGGAGTCGTCGCACAGGACCATGCCGCCGCGCGGGCCGCGCAGCGACTTGTGGGTGGTGGTGGTGACGATCTGGGCGTGCGGGACCGGGTCGAAGTCACCGGTCAGCACCTTGCCCGCGACCAGGCCGGCGAAGTGCGCCATGTCGACCATCAGGGTCGCCCCGACCTCGTCGGCGATCTCGCGCATGATGCGGAAGTTCACCAGGCGCGGGTAGGCGGAGTAGCCGCCGACGATGATCAGCGGCTTGAACTCACGGGCGGAGGCGCGCAGGGCCTCGTAGTCGATGAGGCCGGT
The DNA here is from genome assembly GCF_033335955.1 of Streptomyces sp. N50. GTDB lineage: Bacteria > Actinomycetota > Actinomycetes > Streptomycetales > Streptomycetaceae > Streptomyces. Next base: position 5,685,133 of record NZ_CP137549.1, on the reverse strand, counting down.
GACGGGGTCGGTGCCGTAGGAGCGCTGGTCGAACATCTTGCCGGAGATGTTGGGGCGGAAGCCGTGGGTGAGGTGGCCGCCGGCGTCCAGGGACATGCCGAGCATGCGCTGGTTGCCGAAGGCCTGGCGGAGTTCGGCCCAGTCGGCGTCGGAGAGGTCGTTGACCTGGCGGACGCCCGCCTTCGCGAGGGCCGGGACCTCGACGCGGTCGGCGAGGATCGACCAGAAGGCGACGAGGTTGGCGTCGATGCCGGAGTGCGGCTGGACGTAGGCGTGGCGGGCGCCGAAGAGTTCGCGCGCGTGCTCGGCGGCGAGGGACTCGACGGTGTCGACGTTGCGGCAGCCGGCGTAGAAGCGGCGGCCGATGGTGCCCTCGGCGTACTTGTCGCTGAACCAGTTGCCCATGGCCAGGAGGGTGGCCGGGGAGGCGTAGTTCTCGGAGGCGATCAGCTTGAGCATCTCGCGCTGGTCGGCGACTTCCTGGCCGATGGCGTCGGCGACGCGCGGCTCGACGGCGCGGATCACGTCGAGGGCGGCGCGGAAGGCGGTGGACTCGTTGGAGAGGGCAGAGAGGGGCGCGGAATTGTCGGGCATGGGGACCTCCGGACGTGGCGTTCGGCGTTCTCGGTACGGCCCAGGCGCACGGCACACATTCCAGCTCGGGCCGCTCCCCGATGGTCGGTCCCATCCCAGCGCGCCAGTCACGGCCCGCCGGTCAGCCTACCGGGCGGGCCGGACGGTGCGGCTCCCGCGTCCACCATGCGGGCGAGGACAGGAAAGGGGCACCCTCACCCCCGGGAGACGCCGTGACCAGTACGGAAGCCAGTACGGAAGCCCTCATCGTCGACGAGATCCCGTCGGGGCTCGGGCGGACGGTACTGACGTTCGCGTGCGAGCACGAGGGGGTGGTGCCCGACATGTATGTGCTCGGGAAGGCGCTGGGCGGTGGGGTGGTGCCGGTGCCGGCGGTGGTGTCGAGTGCGGAGGTGCTGGGCGTGTTCCGGCCCGGGGAGCACGGGTCGACGTTCGGCGGGAATCCGCTGGCGTGTGCGGTGGCGCTGGAGGTGATCGCGATGCTGCGGTCGGGCGAGTACCAGGCGCGGGCCGCGGAGCTCGGGGAGCATCTGCACCGGGAATTGCGGGAGTTGACCGGTACGGGCCGGGTGACGGCGGTGCGCGGGCGGGGTCTGTGGGCGGGGGTCGACATCGCCCCGGCGGTCGGGACGGGCCGGCAGATCGCGGAGAGGCTGATGGACCGGGGCGTCCTGGTGAAGGGCACCCACGGGTCGACGATCCGGATCGCGCCGCCGCTGATGATCAGCCAGGAGGACCTGGACTGGGGGCTGGCCCAACTGCGGGCGGTGCTGGGGGTCTGGACACCACCCCGGTGAGTTCCTGGAGTTGAGTGAGAGAGCCCACGCGGGAGGCCGCGGCGATCTCCCCTCCCCTAGAGTCACTTTGTGCTCTTTGGAATGGTGTGCGCGCTCGGCGCGGCGGTCTGCTTCGGTACGGCGACGGTGTTGCAGGCGGTCGCCGCGCGGGCGGCCACGACCGGTGGGGGCGGGGACGCGGCGTTGTTGCTGCGGGCGCTGCGGCAGTGGCGGTATCTGGCGGGGCTGGGGCTGGACGGTCTGGGGTTCGTGTTCCAGATCGCGGCGCTGCGGTCGCTCCCCATCTACGCGGTCGGCGCGGCACTGGCGTCGAGCCTCGCGGTGACGGCGGTGGTGGCCGCGCGGCTGCTGAAGGTACGGCTCAGCGGCGTGGAGTGGGGAGCCGTCGGCGTGGTGTGCGCGGGCCTCGCGATGCTGGGGCTGGCGTCCGGGGCGGAGGGGCACCGGGACGGGTCCATGGCGTTGAAGTGGGCGATGCTCGGGACAGCGGTGGTGGTGCTGCTGCTCGGGCTGGTCGGTGGGCGACTGCCGGAGCGGGGGCGGGCGTTGACGCTCGGTCTCGGTGCCGGGTTCGGGTTCGGGGTGGTCGAGGTGGCGGTGCGGCTGATCGACTCGCTGAAGCCCTCGACGCTGGTCGGCAATCCGGCGACGTACGCGCTGCTCGTCGGTGGGGGCGCCGCGTTTCTGCTGCTGACGACGGCTCTGCAGCGGGGCTCGGTGACGACGGCCACCGCCGGGCTGGTGATCGGGGAGACGATCGGGCCGGCGGCGGTGGGGGTGGTGTGGCTCGGGGACCGTACGCGGGACGGGCTGGAGTGGCTCGCGGTGCTGGGGTTCGCGGTGGCGGTGGTGGGAGCGCTGGCCTTGGCGCGGTTCGGTGAGGCGCCTGCCTCCGGCGGCGGAGCGGTGGAGGGTGCGGGTGAGTTGGGGTGACCGTCCCCGGGGGCTGCGCCCCCAGACCCCTGCTTCGGCCCTGAAGGGGCCTCGTCCTCAAACGCCGGACGGGCTGGATATACGGGCCCGCGTTGAAGCCTGCCCCCCTCACGGCAACACCCGGCACAACGCCTCCACCGCCCCAGCCCACGCATGGTCCGGCGGTGTTCCGTAGCCCACCACCAGGGCGTCAAGGGGGTCGGCGAGGGCGTGTTCGTGGCGGTAGAAGGACAGGGCGTGGAGGGCGAGCCCCTGCCAGGCGGCGGCTTGGACCACGGACTGTTCGGTGCCGGGTGGGAGGCTGAGGACGGCGTGGAAGCCGGCCGCGATGCCGGTGACGTGGACGTCGGGGGCGTGCTGGGCGAGGGCCTCGACCAGGGTGTCGCGGCGGCGGCGGTAGCGCAGGCGGGCGGCGCGGACGTGGCGGTCGTAGGCGCCGGAGGTGATGAACTCGGCGAGGGTCAGCTGGTCCAGGACGCCGCAGGTGTCGATGCCGCCCTTCGCCTGCGCGACCTCCTCCATCAGCGACGGGGGCAGGACCATCCAGGCCAGGCGGAGGCCGGGGGCGAGGGACTTGCTGGCGGTGCCGAGGTAGACGACGTGGTTCGGGTCGAGGCCCTGGAGGGCGCCGATGGGCTGGCGGTCGTAGCGGAACTCGCCGTCGTAGTCGTCCTCCAGGACCAGGCCACCGGTGCGTCGGGCCCAGTCGACGACGGCGGAGCGGCGGTCGTGGCGGAGGGGGACGCCCATGGGGAACTGGTGGGCGGGGGTGAGGAGGACCGCCGGTTCGTCCGTCAACTGCCCGGGGTTCGCGCCCAGTTCGTCGAAGGGGAGCGGGCGGGTGCGCAGGCCGGCCTCGTTCAGGATCTGCCAGTGGACGGCGAGGCCGTAGGACTCCACCGCGATGGTGTGGGCGCCGCGGGCCCGCAGGACGGCGCCGAGGAGGCGGAGACCGCTGGAGATGCCCGCGCTGATCAGGATGTGCTCGGGGTCGGCGCGTACGCCGCGGGCGCGGGAGAGGTAGGCGGCGAGGGCGGTACGGAGTTCGACGCGGCCGCGGGGGTCCCCGTAGCCGAGGGCCTGGTACGGGGCGTTGGTGAGGGCGCGGCGGGCGGCCTTGAGCCACTCGGTGCGGGGGAAAGCGGCGAGGTCGGGGGTGCCGGGGACGAGGTCATAGGTGGGGCGGGTGCGGAGGCGGCGGGGCGGGGTGGTGTCGGTGGGCGGGACGACGGCGCGTTCGGCGACGCGGGTGCCGGAGCCCTGGCGGGCGGTGAGCCAGCCCTCGGCGACGAGGTCGGCGTAGGCGTCGGCGACCGTGTTGCGGGCGATGCCCAGGTCTGCGGCGAGGGAGCGGGAGGAGGGCAGGCGGGTGCCGGGGGCGAGGCGGCCGGTGCGGACGGCGTCGCGCAGGGCGTCCGTGAGGCCGCGGCGGACGCCTGTGCCTGTGCCGGACTGCGTGCCGGTCGGTTCGAGATGCAGGTCGACGCCGAAAGTGGCCCAAGATTTCGCCATGGAAATGGACCATACTCCTGGGCTGCCTGACTTCTAGAGTCGAGACATGACCACAGCACAGGAAACTCCTTACGCCCACGAACACAGCCCCCGCCTGAACTGGGCCGAGCACGCGCCCGAGGTCTACAAGGCGATGGTCCGTCTCGACATCGCCGCCCGGCGGGGTCTCGACCCGAAGCTGCTGGAACTGGTGAAGATCCGCACCTCGCAGCTCAACCACTGCGCGTACTGCCTCGACATGCACACCAAGGACGCGCTCGCGGCGGGCGAGAGCGTGGAGCGGATCATCCAGCTCGGCGCGTGGGAGGAGTCGCGGCACTTCTACACCGAGAAGGAGCTGGCGGCGATCGAGTTGACCGAGGCGGTCACCGTCATCACGGACGGCTTCGTGCCGGACGAGGTGTACGCGCGGGCGGCCGAGCAGTTCGAGGAGGCCGAGCTGGCGCAGCTGATCGCCGCGATCACGGTGATCAACGCGTGGAACCGGTTCGGGGTGAGTACGCGGATGGTGCCGGGGCACTACAAGGCGGGGCAGTTCAAGTGAGGTCTCAAGTGACGTCGCCCGCACGGGGGTTGGACCGTGAGGTGCGGGGGCGTCGGCCGTGAGCAAGGTGGAGCTGTTCCGGAGTCTGCATCGGCGACGGCTGCCCGGTGATCCGCTGGTGCTGCCCGGGCCGTGGGACGCGGTGAGCGCGCGGGTGTTCGTGGAGGCCGGGTTCACGGCGCTCGCCACGCCCAGTGCCGGGGTCGCCGCCTCGCTCGGGTACGAGGACGGGGCCGTGCCGGCGGACGAGATGTTCGCGGCGGTCGCGCGGATCGTGCGGGCCGTGGACGTACCGGTGTCTGCCGATGTCGAGGGCGGGTACGGGCTCGCGCCGAAGGAGCTGGTGGAGCGGCTGCTGGAGGCGGGGGCGGTCGGGTGCAACCTGGAGGACTCCGAAAGCGGGGTGCTCAAGGACCCGCGGCAGCACGCCGATTGGCTGGCCGAGGTGCGGGCGGTGGCGGCGGAGCGGTTGTTCGTCAACGCGCGGGTCGACACCTTCCTGCACGGTGACGGGAACCCCGAACGGGCCATCGAGCGGGCCGCGTTGTACGTCGCGGCGGGTGCCGACTGCGTCTATCCGATCATGGCTCCGGCCGAGGTGCTGCCGTTGCTGCGGTCCGGTATCCAGGGGCCGGTCAACGTGCTCGCGCGGCTGGACGGCGAGGGCCCCTCGCCCACCGCACTGGGTGAACTCGGGGCCACGCGCGTCACGTTCGGGCCGGGGCTCCAGCGCTGGGCGGCCCTCGCGCTCAAGGAGAGGGCTGTTGAGCTGAAGCGGTGAGCGGGGTCAGGACAGCCAGGCTTTCCAGGTGGAGGGGTGGCTGTCCACCCACTTCTTCGCAGCGTCGGCCGGGGAGAGTTTCTGGTCGGCGATCATCAGGGAGACCTCGTTCTGGTCCTCGGTCGTCCACTTGAACTTCTTCAGGAAGGCCGCCGCCTTGCCACCGCGCTTCGCGAAGTCCGTGTTGAGGTACTTCTGCAGCGGGGTGTGGGGGTAGGCGCAGGCGACCTTGGCGGCGTCGGCGTCACAGCCCTCCTTGTAGGCGGGGAGTTCGACCTCCGTCATCGGGACCTTCTTGAACAGCCACTGGGGGGCGTACCAGTAGGTGAGGAAGGGCTTCTTCTCCTTGGCGAACTGCTTCATCTGGGTGATCTGCGCGGCCTCCGAACCGGCGAACACCACCTGGTAGTTGAGCTTCAGGTTCGTCACCAGGGCCTTGTCGTTGGTGACGTAGGAGGGCGAGCCGTCCATCAACTGGCCCTTGCTGCCGCTCTCGGCGGTGCGGAACAGCGAGGAGTACTTGTTGAGGTTCTTCCAGTCGGTGATGTCCGGGTGCTGCTTGACCAGGTAGGTCGGGACGTACCAGCCGATGTGCCCGGTCACCCCGAGGCCGCCCGCGCGCGTGATCGTCTTCTTGTCGTCGACGTAGCGCTTCTCCTGGTCGGGGTGGCCCCAGTCCTCCAGGATCGCGTCGACCCGGCCCTGGCTGAGCGCGTCCCACGCGGGGACCTCGTCGACCTGGACGGTGTCGACGCGGTAGCCGAGCTTGTGCTCCAACAGGTACTGCGCGACAGCCACGTTGGCCTGTGCGCCCACCCAGGACTGGACGGAGAGGGTCACGGTCTTGGCGCCCTGCGCGTTGGCGAAGGGCGAGGCCTGCTTGGTCATGTCGGCGGCGCCGCAGCCCGAGAGCAGGGCGAGGGATGTCACCGCGGCCACTGAGTAAGCCGTACGAACTCGCATGTCACGCTCCCTTCTTGGTGCGGCGTTCCGTCGGTTGGGTCACCCGGTCGAGCATCAGGCCGAGGCAGACGATCGCGGCGCCGGCGACGAGTCCGGTGGCCAGGTCGCCCTGGGCCAGGCCGAACACGGCGTCGTAGCCGAGGGCGCCACCGCCGACCAGGCCGCCGATGATGACGACGGCGAGGACGAGGACCACGCCCTGGTTGACGGCGAGGAGCAACGCCGGGCGGGCGAGCGGGAGTTGGATCTGCCGCAGCTGCTGGGTGCTGGTCGCGCCGAGCGAGCGGGCCGACTCCAGGGCGGCCGGGTCGACCTGGCGCAGGCCCTGGGTGGTGATGCGGACGACGGCGGGGAGGGCGTAGACGACCGCCGCCGCGACGGCGGGGGCACGGCCGACACCGAAGAGGGCGACGACCGGGATCAGGTACACGAACTGCGGCATCGTCTGGCAGACGTCGAGGACGGGGCGCAGGGCGCGTTCGAAGCGGTCGCTGCGGGCGGCGGCGATGCCGGTCGCGAAGCCGAGGACGAGGGTGACGGCCACGGCGGCCAGCACCTGCGACAACGTGTCCAGCGACGGCTTCCACACGCCGAGCACGCCGATCGCGGCCATGGCGAGGACGGCGGTGAGCGCGGTGCGCCAGGTGCCGATCACCCAGGCGAGGGCGGCGACGATCAGCAGCACCGACCACCAAGGCAGCCACTGCAGACCGTCGCGTACGGGGTCCAGGACCCAGGTGGTGAAGTGGCCGGCCCAGTCGGCGGTGCCGCCGAGGTAGGGGACGCCGGAGTAGAGGTGGGCGGTCATCCAGTCGACGACGCGGTTCACCGGTTCGGCGATGTTCAGGGTCCAGCCGGAGGGCCAGTCCAGGGCGCCGGCGAGACGGACGGCGACCGCCACGACCACGGTGGCGCCGAGCGCGTACAGCCACGGGCGGAGGCTCGACCCCGGCTCGCCCGCCGACGCGTCGGACTGTTCGCCCGCGGCCGCGGTGACGCGGTCCAGTACGACGGCCAGGAGCACGATCGGGATGCCGGCGGCCAGGGCGGCGCCCACGTCGACGGAGGCGAGGGCCTGGTAGACGCGGTCGCCGAGGCCTCCGGCGCCGATGACGGAGGCGATGACGGCCATGGAGAGGGCCATCATGATCGTCTGGTTGAGGCCGAGGAGGAGTTGCTTGCGGGCCAGCGGGAGCCGTGCGGTCAGCAGGCGTTGGCGTCCGGTGGCGCCCAGGGAGTCGACGGCTTCCAGGACCTCCGGGTCGGCGTCGCGCAGGCCGAGCGCGGTGAGGCGGGCCATGGGCGGGGCGGCGTAGACGACGGTGGCGAGGACGGCGGCGGGGACGCCGATGCCGAAGACGAGGACGACGGGGAGGAGGTAGGCGAAGGCCGGGAGCACCTGCATGGTGTCCAGGACCGGGCGCAGCGCGCGGTCCGTGCGTTCGGAGAGGCCGCCGGCCAGGCCGAGGAGCGCGCCCACGACGACCGAGGTGAGGACCGCGACCACCATCAGGGCGAGGGTCTGCATGGTCGGCACCCACATGCCGAGCAGCCCGCAGGCGAGGAAGGCGACGCCGGTCCCGATCGCGAGCCGTACGCCCGCGACCCGCCAGGCGACGAGGGCGCCGAACGCGGTGACGCCCGCCCAGCCCGCGGCGAGCAGCACCAGGTAGACGGCTCGTACGGAGAGGACGACGGCGTTGCTGATGTAGCCGAAGAAGTAGAGGAACAGCGGGGAGCTGTCGCGGTTGTCGATGATCCAGTCGTTGGCCCGGCCCAGCGGACCGGACAGGTCGACGGTGAGCGCGTGCGGCCAACTGCCGCTCGCCCAGTGCGCGTTGGCGAGCGGTACGAGGATCGCGGCGGCGAGCGCGAGCAGGAGGAGTTTGTGCGCGGCCCGGTGCCGGAGGATTCCGGGGAGGGCGAGGCGCGGGGCGGGTGCGGTGACCGTTGCCATCAGACCGCCTCCTTGCCGGTGTCGGCGGGCTCCTTGCGGACGCCGGGGCCGGGGCCGTCGCCGGTACCGACACCACCGCCAGTGCCGGTGCCGGTGACAACGCCGGTGCCGGTGCCATCGCCAGTAACCGCGCCACCGCCGGCACTGCCGGCTCCGGTGCCGGTGCCGGAACCTGCGCCGCCACCGCCCCTTGCGCCACCGCTGTCCCCCGTGCCCGCGACCACGCCGAGCAGCGCGTCCGAGTCCACCATCCCGACGCAGCGGCCCTGGTCGACGACCCTCGCCGGGACCCCGGCGCGCGCCACCGCCTCGATGGCCTCGGAGACGGTGGCGTCGGGCGCGACGGCGGGACCGCTGCCCGCGCCGCCGACCCCGCCGGCCTCCTCCGCGGACGCGGCCCGCATCGCCGTACGGACCGTCATGACGTCCGCGCGCGGAACGTCGCGTACGAACTCGCGGACGTAGTCGTCGGCGGGTGAGCCGACGATCTCCTCGGGGGTGCCGAGCTGGACGATGCGGCCGTCGCGCATCAGGGCGATGCGGTCGCCGAGCTTCAGGGCCTCATTCAGGTCGTGGGTGATGAAGACCATCGTGCGGCCCTCTTCCTGGTGCAGCCGGACGACCTCCTCCTGCATGTCGCGCCGGATCAGCGGGTCGAGCGCGCTGAACGGCTCGTCGAAGAGGAGGACTTGGGGGTCCACCGCCAACGCCCTTGCCAGGCCCACGCGTTGGCGCTGGCCGCCGGAGAGCTGGCCGGGGCGGCGCTGCTCCATGCCCTCCAGGCCGACCTTGGTGACGACCTCGGCGGCACGGCGGCGGCGCTCGGCCTTGCCGACGCCCTGGATCTCCAGGCCGTAGGCGACGTTGTCGAGGACCGTGCGGTGCGGGAGGAGGCCGAAGTGCTGGAAGACCATCGCGGCGCGGTGGCGGCGGAGTTCGCGCAGCCGGGACTTGTCCATGGCGCGGACGTCCTCGCCGTCGATGGCGATGGTGCCCGCGGTGGGTTCGATGAGGCGGGTGAGGCAGCGGACCAGGGTGGACTTGCCGGAGCCGGAGAGGCCCATCACCACGAAGACCTCGCCCTTGCGGACGTCGAAGGAGACGTCGCGGACGGCGGCGGTACAGCCGGTGCGGGTGCGCAGGTCGGCGGCGTCGAGGGCGGTGAGTTCGGGGTCGGCGGGGATCTCGTCGGCCTTCGGGCCGAAGACCTTCCAGAGGCCGTCCACCGAGAACACGGGGTCACCGGCCGTACCCGTACCCGTGCTAGTGGTCGCGGAACTGCCGGTCTCGTCAAGGCCGTTGGGTGTGCTGAGGGTACTCATCACGCACCACCTCCGATCAGGTCAACAGCCCTCTCGCCGACCATGAGCACCCCGATCATCGGGTTCACGGCGGGCATGGTCGGGAAGACGGAGGCGTCGGCGATGCGGATGCCGTCCAGGCCGCGGATGCGCAACTCGGGGTCGACCACGGCCAGTTCGTCGGTGTCGGCGCCCATGCGGCAGGTGCCGGCCGGGTGGTAGACGGTGTGGGCGACCTTGCGGGCGTACTCGCTGAGTTCGGCGTCGCCGAGGATCTCCGGGCCGGGGCACACCTCGCGCTTGAGCCAGCCGGCGAGGGGTTCGGTCTTCGCGATCTCGCGGGCGATGCGGATGCCGTCGACGAGGGTGCGGCCGTCGTAGTCGTCCTCGTCGGTGAAGTACCGGAAGTCCAGGGCGGGTTTGACCGCCGGGTCGGCGCTCTCCAGGTACAGGCGGCCGCGGCTCTTGGGCTTGGGGATGTTCGGGGTCATGGAGACGCCGAACTCGGGGCGTTCGTAGCCGAGGCGCTCGGGGTTGTCCGTGAAGGGGACCTGGTAGAAGTGGAACATCAGGTCGGGGCCGGGGTGTTGGGGGTCGCGCTGCACGAACAGGCCCGCGTCGGAGTCCATCGCGGAGTTCTCCGGGATCGGTCCGTCGGTCTCCCAGACGATGACCGACTCGGGGTGGTCGAGGAGGTTCTCGCCGACGCCCGGGAGGTCCACGGCCACGGGGATGCCCAGCGCTTCGAGGTCCTTGCGGGGGCCGATGCCCGAGTGCAGGAGCAGGCGCGGGGAGTCGACGGCGCCGGCACAGAGGACGAGCTCGCGGCGGGCGCGGACGAGGAGTTCCTCGCCGTCCTTGGTGCGGACGTGGACGCCCTCGGCGCGGGTGCCGTTCAGCTCCAGTCGGTATGCCCAAGTCTCAAGGTAGATACGGAGGTTGGGGCGCTCGTCCATCACCGGGTGGAGGTACGCGACGGACGCCGACGACCGCTTGTTGTTCTCCGGGTGGTACGCGAGGTCGAAGAAGCCGACGCCGTCCGTGAACGGGGCCTTGTTGAAGCCCTCCACGCGCGGGACGTCGAGTGCCTCCTGGGCCGCCTCGACGAAGTCGCGGGCGATGGCGTTCCGGTCCTTCTCGTCGACCGGGACGATGTTGTTGAGGAGGCGGGCGTAGTACGCCTCCATCGATATCGCGCCCCAGCCCTTCGCCCCGGCCGCCTCCCACTCGTCCCAGTCGGACGGCAGCGGCTTGAAGGCGATGAGGGTGTTGTGTGAGGAGCAGCCGCCGAGGACGCGGGCGCGGCTGTGCCGGATGTGGGAGTTGCCGCGCGGCTGTTCGGTGGTCGGGTAGTCGTAGTCCAGCTCGCCGCCGAGGAGGCCCATCCAGCGGCGCAGGGTCAGTACGTCCTCGCGGCCGACGTCGCTGGGGCCGCCTTCGATGACGGCGACCGTGACGTCGGGGTTCTCGGTGAGGCGGGAGGCGATGACGGATCCTGCGGTGCCGCCGCCGATGACGACGTAGTCGTATACGTGGGGGTTCTCAGGCATGGGGGTAACTCCAAATGAGGGCCTGGGGCTGTCTTTCGAGTGCGGGTGCGTTGTGGCTGGTCGCGCAGTTCCCCGCGCCCCTGAAGTTGGCTGTGGTGAGCGGGGTCGGTAAGTCGACGGGACGACGGGATCAGCCTGCGAACCAGCGGACCGGCCTGGGCGCCAGGTTCTGGTAGACGTGCTTGGCCTCGCGGTACTCGGCGAGTCCGGCGGGGCCGAGTTCCCGGCCCACACCGCTCTTGCCGAAGCCGCCCCACTCCGCCTGCGGGAGGTAGGGGTGGAAGTCGTTGATCCAGACGGTGCCGTGCCGCAGCCGTCCGGCGACGCGGCGCGCGCGGCCCGCGTCGGCGGTCCAGACGGCGCCCGCGAGGCCGTACTCGGTGTCGTTGGCGAGCGCGACCGCCTCGTCCTCGGTGCGGAAGGTCTCGACGGTGAGGACCGGTCCGAAGACCTCTTCGCGTACGACGGTCATCTCGCGGTGGCACTGGTCGAGGACGGTCGGCTCGTAGAAGTAGCCGGTGGCGGGCCGGGTCGCGGCCGGCTCGGGGCGCTTGCCGCCGGAGCGCAGCACCGCGCCCTCGGCGAGTGCGGCGGCGACGTACGACTCGGTCTTGGCTCGCTGCTGTTCGGAGACGAGCGGGCCGCACTCGACGCCGTCCTCGGTGCCGCGGCCGAGGCGGATCTTCTCGGCGCGGCGGGCGAGTTCGGCGACGAAGCGCTCGCGGACGGTTTCCTCGACGATGAGGCGGGCACCCGCGGAGCAGACCTGGCCGCTGTGGATGAAGGCCGCGTTGAGGGCCTGGTCGACGGCGGTGTCGAAGCCCTCCTCGGTGGCGCAGGCGTCGGCGAAGACGACGTTGGGGTTCTTGCCGCCGAGTTCGAGGGCGACCTTCTTGACGGTCACGGCGGCGGCCTGGGCCACCTTCGTGCCGCTGATGAGGCCGCCGGTGAAGGAGACGAGGTCGACGTCGGGGTGCTCGGCGAGCCGGGCGCCGACCGAGTGACCGGGCCCGGTGACGATGTTGGCGACACCGGCGGGCAGACCGGCCTCGACGAGCAGGTCGATGAGGGCGATCGTCGTCAGCGGGGTGATCTCGCTGGGCTTGACGACGAAGGTGTTGCCGGCCGCGAGGGCGGGCGCGATCTTCCAACTCGCCTGGAGCAGCGGGTAGTTCCAGGGGGTGATCAGCGCGCAGACGCCGACGGGCTCGTGCACGACGACGCTGTGCACCTCGGGCGTGCCCGCGTCGACGACCCGGCCGGGGGCCTCGCCTGCGACGAGGTCGGCGAAGTAGCGGAAGGCGTCGGCGACACAGTCGATGTCGACCCGGCCCTCTTCCACGGTCTTGCCCGCGTCCCGGCTCTCCAGCAGGCCGAGCTCCTCGCGGTCGCGCACGAGGAGGTCGGCGACGCGGCGCAGCAGGGCGGCGCGCTCGGTGACGGGCGTGCGCGGCCAGGCCCCCTCACCGGCGCCCCCCTCGTCGCCGTCGAAGGCGGCACGGGCGGCGGCGACGGCTATGTCCGTGTCCTTCTCGTCGCCCTCCGCGACCACGGCGAACGGCAGCGCGTCCGCGGGGTCGATGATCTCCCGCGTGGCGCCGGAGACCGCTTCGAGCCAGTCCCCACCCGCGTGAATGGTCTTCCCCGCCTGCTGTTCCGTGTTGTCGGCCATGATCGGTATTGCCTTCCGTTCCTGTTCAGCGCCCCAGCGTCACCTAACTGTCACTCTCGGGGACTGCCAGCGCCTGCCCGGGACGTCCGTATGCATGCGCAATCCATGGCCGAAAGTGGGCCGAGTCACTGAACAGGGGGACAAAAGCCGCATCGCGACCGTGGACTCCCCCGATTCCTTTGACTAAAGTCAAAGAGCATGGAGCCAGTCACGGAATCGACACCCGCTTCGGCACCCACACCCGCATCGGCACAGGCACCGGCAGAGGCACCGTCACTGCCACTGCCACTGCCACTGCCACCGGTGGCCGCGGAGGACGTCGCCGCCTTCCGGCGCTTCAACCGCTACTTCACCCGCCGCATCGGCGCCCTCGACGACCACTACCTCGGCCAGAACCGCCCCCTCGGTGAGGCCCGGCTGCTCTTCGAGATCGGCAACGGCGTCTCGCTGCGCGAACTGCGCGGCCGACTCGCCCTGGACGCGGGCTACTTGAGCCGGATGGCGAAGTCGCTGGAGGCGCAGGGCCTGGTGCGGCTGACCGTGCCGCCGCACGACACCCGGCTGCGCCTGATCGAGCTGACCGACGCCGGCCGCGTCGAGGTCAAGGAGCAGCACCGCCGTTCGAACGCGCTCGCCGCCGGCCTCCTCGCCACCCTCACCGCACCCCAACGCGCCGAACTCACCCACGCGTTGGCGACCACCCGACGCCTCCTCCGCCTCGCCGGCATCACGGTCACCCTCGTCGACGGCGCAGCCGAGGACGCCCGCGCCTGCCTGGACGCCTACGCCGCCGACATCGACGCCCGCTTCCCCGAGGGCTTCGACAAGACGGATCTCGTACGGCCGGAGGAGGTCACCGGGGACGCGGGCGCGTTCTTCGTCGCGTACGAGGAGGGGCGGCCCGTGGCCTGCGGGGCGCTGCGGACCCTGGAGCCGGGCGTCGGCGAGATCCGGCACGTCTGGGTGCACCCCGACGCCCGCCGCCTCGGCCTCGCCCGCCGCGTCCTCGCGGAGCTCGAACTGGCCGCCGTGGAGCACGAGTTCACCGTCGTACGGCTGGACACGCATGCGGCGCTCACGGAGGCGCAGGCGATGTACCGGGCGTGCGGGTACGCGGAGATTCCGGCGTATGTGGACCATGTCTACGCGGACCACTGGTTCGAGAAGCGGCTGGTAGCGCCTCGTCAGGTCTAGGCTCCAGCGGCTGACCAGTCCCCCACCAACTCCCGCACGACACCCCGCAGCCAGGCGTGCGCCGGGTCGGCCTCATGACGCGGGTGCCAGGCCAACCCCAGCGGGAGCGGGGGGAGTTCGAGGGGCACCTCGAAGGTGACCAGTCCGAACGCGGCGGCCATCGGCAGGCCCCAGGAGCTGGTCAGCCCGATCAGGTCGGTGTCGCGCAGCACGAACATCGAGGCGGGCAGGGTGCCGACGGAGCCCACCACCCGCCGTTCCAGGCCGAGTTCGGCGAGCGCGGCATCGACGGGACCGTGCAGCTTGCCGCGCCGCGACACGAGCAGATGAGACCCCGACCCGGCAAACCGCTCCGGGGTCAACTCCCCCTCCAGCAGCGGATGTCCGGCCCGGACGATCCCTACCATCCGGTCCTCGTACAGGGTCTCCACACACACCTCGGGCGCCGTGGAGTCGATGACCCCCACCTCCAGGTCGGCGGTCCCCTGCCGCAGGAACGGCGCGTCGACATGGCTCTCGGACAGAAATCGGATGCGGATGCCGGGCGCCTCCTGGGCGGCGCGCGCGAACAGGGCCGCGCCGTACAGGGCGGCGATCGCGTCGTGGCCGAGGATCGTGAACGTCCGGGTGACGGTCCTGAGGTCGGTGTCCCGGCCCGGAGCGAACAGCGCACGCGCCCGCTCCACCACCGCGCTCACCTCCGCCCGTACCGCCAGCGCGTGCGGGGTGGGCACCATCCGCCGCCCGGCCCGGACCAGCACGGGATCACCGAGCGCCTTGCGGATCCGGCCGAGCGTGCGGCTCATCGCCGGTTCGGAGAGATGCAGCCGGCGCGCGGCGCGCTGCACGCTCTGCTCCTCCAGCAGCACGTCCAGGGCGACCAGCAGATTGAGATCCAAGCCCCCTGAGCTGCCGGAACTCGCGGATTGCGGCACACGCACTCTCCCCTTGCGAAGGTTGCACTGGAAAGCAGATCACTGCCGAGCCTACGGTGACAGGGCACCCCACACCACACCGAAGCTCCCCGGAGGAGCCATGCCCCCGCCTGCCCTCAAGCGCTCCACCCTCCTCACCCTCTGCGCCTGCGTCCTCGTCGCGCAGAGCATGGTCGCCGCCATCAACCTCCTTCTCCCACAGCTGAGTTCGTCCTCCCTGCACCCTTCACACACCGAACTGCTGTGGATGGTCGACGCGTACGTCATCGTCTTCGCCGGACTCCTCATCCCGGCCGGAGCCCTCGGCGACCGGCACGGCCGCAAGGGCGCGCTGCTCGCCGGGCTCGCCCTGTTCGCGGCGGGCGCCGCCACCAGCGCGCTCGCCCAGAATCCGGCGACGCTGATCGCGGGCCGCGGCCTGTCCGGCGCGGGCGCGGCACTCATCACGCCCGCGACGATGTCGATCCTCGTGCACCTGTCCGCCCCGGAGAACAGGGCCCGCGCCATGGGCAGTTGGACCCTCGCGCTCGGCCTCGGCGGACTCGCGGGCAACCTCGGCGGCGGACTGGTCGGCCAATTCCTGTCCTGGCGCGCCCTGTTCGGGGCCATGGTCCCGCTGGCCGCGCTGCTCGCCCTCGCGGTCACCCTCACCACACCCCGCACGGCACGCTCCGCGCACAGCAACCTCGACCCCACCGGCACCGCCCTCCTGACCACCGGCCTGGTCGCGCTCCTCTTCGGCATCATCGAGGGCCCGGCCCACGGCTGGACCTCCCCGCGCATCATCACGGCCTTCGCGGCGGCCGCCGTACTGATCGCCACATTCACCGTCCACGCCCTGCGCTCCCGCACCCCGCTCCTCGACCCGCGCGTCTTCACCTCCCCCACCCTCCGCGCGGCCACCCTCGGCACGGCCACCGGCTTCTTCGGCCTGTTCTCCCTCTTCTACGTCAACTCCCAGTACCTGCAAGGCATCAAGGGCTACGGCGCCGCCGTCACCGGCGTCGCGATCGTGCCGCTGACGCTCGGCATGGCCCTCGTCCCGAAACTCGCCGTCCGCTGGTCGCACCGCCCCCGCCCGGTCATCGGCACCGGTCTCGCCCTCATCGGCCTGGGTCTGCTGGGCGCGTCCACCGCCGACGCGGGCACCCCGTACTGGACGTACGCCTGCTGGCTGCTGGTGATCTCGGCGGGTACCGGGCTCTCCATGCCCACGCTCACGGTCGGCGTCGTCACCTCGCTCCCGCCGCACCAGGCGGGACTCGGCTCCGGCCTGGGCACCTCGGCCCGCGAACTCGGCGCGGCCCTGGGCGTGGCGGTCACCGGCACGATCCTGGCCGCCCACCCCGACCTCGCCCACGGCATGGCCCCGGCGCTGCGCACGGTCGCCCTGATCGTCCTCGCGGCCACCGCGGTCGTGATCGTCGGCCACCGCGACCGCGGGACCACCACACGCACTATCGCGTCCGACGAGAAACGCGTACTATCGCGTCCAGCCCGCCCCTCCTGATCTCCAACTCCCCACACATGCACCCCAGTTGAGGAGCCCCCTGTGCCGTCCGCCCTCCTGAACCCCGTCCTCGACCTGGTCACCCTCCGGGCCACCGTCACCACCGCCGAACCCATCACCGCCCGCATGCGCCGCCTCCGCGTCGAGAGCGACACCCTCGCCGGCCTCGACGTCCGCCCCGGCCAGCAGGTCCGCGTCCTGGTCACCGGCCTGACCCTGCGCACATACTCGATCTGGCGCTACGACCCGTCCGGCGCCGTCGAGTTGTGCGTGCTGGACCACTCGGAGGACGGACCCGGGACCCGCTGGGGGAAGAGCATCGGCATCGGCGACCAGGTGCGCCTGCGCAAGCCCGAGGGCACCTTCACCCTCCGCCCCGACGCCTCCCACCACGTCTTCGTCGGCGAGGAGACGGCCTCGGTCGCCTTCGGCGCGATGCTGGCCGCGCTGCCCGAGGGGGCGCGGGTCTCCGGTGCCGTGGAGACGGAATCGGAGGCGGACCGACTGCCGCTGTCCCACTCCGACCGCCTCAACTGGCTGACCAGGGGCGGGACTTCACTCCCGGACGCGGTGCGGAACCTCGCGCCCGAGCCCGGCGGCATCGCGTACGTCGCCGGGGAGGCCCGTACGGTGCAGCACGTCCGGCAGGTGCTCGTAGGGGAGTTGGGCTGGGACCGGCGCTCCGTCCTCACGAAGCCGTTCTGGGCGCCGGGGAAGCGGGGGTTGGAGTAGGAACCCGTCCCGGCCCGACGACAGCTCGCCCCTCGCCTACCGGTAACTCGCCCCCACCTACCGGCAACTCGCCCCCGCCTACCGGCAGTTCGCGTCCGCCGGGCAGAAGGAATCCACCGCCGCGGTGAGCGGGCCCCTGACCAGCGCGGGATCGAGGGACTCGGGGCCGCTGGAGCGGACCGCGTAGAGCGAGCCGCCCGCCGCCTCGAAACGACGGTCGATCACCCGGCGCGCACCCTCGCCCTGACCACCGTCGTAGCGATAGGTGAGTTCGGCCCAACTGGGGCCAGTGGCACGGTCGATGACCTGGTAACCGGGCTGGCGGACGAAGCCGTAGCCGGGGTCGTTCTCGGCGAGGTCGAGGGACTCGGCCGGGGAGTTCTCCGAGACGCGGAAGATCTGGAGGCGGCGGGTGCCGTCCGGGGAGCCGTAGGTGACCACCGGGGCCTTCGCGCCCTGCCGTTGGGTACGGGTCCAGCCCCGGGGGATGTCGACCGTGTAGCCGGCGGGGTCCTCGGCGGTGCGGTACGCCGACGCCGACCGGGTCACGCCCGCACTCTCACCCGCACCCGCCTTCGCGCGGCCGTGCGTGACGTACCAGACCCCTCCCCCGGCACCCGCGCCCAGCACCACCGCTAGAGCCACCGCGAGGACCAGCCGCCAGGCGCGACGGCCGGAAGCGGGCGCAAGAACCGGCGTGGGAACGGGAGTTGGAGCCGGTGGTGACACCCACGCCGGCGCGGTCAGCGAGGTCTGCGTCTCCGCCGTGGACCACACCGACCAGGGCGCCTGCCCCCGCTCCTCGCTCGGACCGTGCTCGGCCGCGAAACGATCCCAGTCACTCATCACGAACCCCCCGAATCACCCACCACGTACCTCTTCCGAAGTTAGCGGCGGAAACAGGAAACGGGCCCCGCTCCGGCCGTAACCGGAACAGGGCCCGCGCAAGCCCGTGACAGAGCCGTCGACAACGGCCCCGCGGGTGACTCCCCGCAGATGACTGGCTGAGGCCGGTGACTAGATCAGGCCGAGCGAGCGGACCGCCTCGCGCTCCTCCTCCAGCTCCTTCACCGACGCGTCGATGCGGGCACGGGAGAACTCGTTGATGTCCAGGCCCTGGACGATCTCGTAGACGCCGTCCTTCGTGGTGACCGGGAAGGAGGAGATGAGGCCCTCGGGGACGCCGTAGGAGCCGTCCGACGGGATACCCATGGAGGTCCAGTCGCCGTCCGCCGTGCCGTTGACCCAGGTGTGGACGTGGTCGATCGCGGCGTTCGCGGCGGAGGCCGCCGAGGACGCGCCGCGGGCCTCGATGATCGCGGCGCCGCGCTTGGCGACGGTCGGGATGAAGTCGTCGGCGAGCCACTGCTCGTCGTTCACGGTCTCGGCGGCGTTCTTGCCGGCGACCGTGGCGTGGAAGATGTCGGGGTACTGGGTGGCCGAGTGGTTGCCCCAGATGGTCAGCCGCTTGATGTCGGCGACCGTGGTGCCCGTCTTCTTCGCGAGCTGGGTCAGCGCGCGGTTGTGGTCCAGGCGGGTCATCGCGGTGAAGCGGTCGGCCGGTACGTCCGGGGCGGCGGCCTGCGCGATGAGCGCGTTCGTGTTGGCCGGGTTGCCGACGACGAGGACCTTGATGTCGTCCGCGGCGTTGTCGTTGATGGCCTTGCCCTGCGGCTTGAAGATGCCGCCGTTCGCGGAGAGCAGGTCGCCGCGCTCCATGCCCTTGGTGCGGGGGCGGGCGCCGACGAGGAGGGCTACGTTCGCGCCGGCGAAGGCGACGTTCGGGTCGTCCGTGATGTCGATGCCCTGAAGGAGCGGGAAGGCGCAGTCGTCGAGCTCCATCGCCGTGCCCTCGGCGGCCTTGAGCGCCGGGGTGATCTCCAGGAGACGCAGCTTGACCGGCACGTCCGCGCCGAGCAGCTGGCCGGAGGCGATACGGAAGAGCAGGGCGTAACCGATCTGGCCGGCCGCGCCGGTGACGGTGACGTTCACGGGAGTGCGGGTCATGGCGTTCTCCGTTATGACAGCTGGCGGTGGGGCGGCACTGCCCCGGGGTGCGGGACGTACAAATGATCGATCTCTTGGCATCAAGAGATCCACCGGTCAGGCTATCGCGCATCCGCGATCCCGGACTCCCGGGTCCGTGTGGCCCACCCCACAGCGCCGGGTCCGGGGGCGCATGGGAGACGCCAGTCCGGGCACACAAAAGGCGGCCGTCCGGCTCGGGAGTGGAACACCGGACGACCGCCGTGGGGGGAACCGGGGGTCCGGAATCCCGTGGGGGTACTTTCCGCCTGCCCCCGATCCGGAGCGGTCATTCCGTACGTACACAGAATCCCCACAAGCGGTCGCCGCACGCGCGGACTACGTCGTGCACCCCTTCTGCCCCGACGCCAGCGTCACGCACGCCTTCGCCTCGCCGGCGTCCTTCACGGCCACCATCGGGGTGTACGCGATGGCGTCACCGGACGCGGTAATGCTGTCGGTCTCCTTGGCGGTCCCCGCGCTGACCTGCACCGAGTCCCCCGCCACACCCGTGGTGATCCGGCCCCAGGCGGCACCGCAGGTCTTGCTGTAGCGGACCTCGACGACGGTCGTCCCGACGGTCGCGGTCTTGGCGGTGGTCACCGCGCCCGCCTCCGTCGTGCAGCCCATCGCCTCGGCGTCCTTGCCGGTGCAGCCGGCGCCCACGCACTTCACTCCGGCGGGCAGGTCGGGGTTCGTGCTGACGGACGGCGCGGCCGAGCTGTGCTTGGCTGCGGCCTTCTTGTCCCCGTCGCCGTTGCCCTTGGTGAACAGGAACACGGCCGCGATCACGACCAGCACCCCGAGGACCCCGGCGCCGAACATCAGTGCCCGCCGCTTGGCACCGCCCGCACCCGGTGTGGGGCGAGGCGGTTCGCTGTTCGGGACCGGCGTCTCGGGCCGGGGCGTCACGCCCGCCGCTCCGACACCGCTCCCACTACCGCCACCGGACTGCTTCGGTCCCGAATACCCCGCGATCCCCCACGAGTTGGCGACCTTCGAAGGACCTTCCCGTACGTCGCCGCCGGGCGCCGCCGGCTGTGGCGGCACCGTCGGGGACACTCCCGCCGGGCCCGCGATCCCCGGGGTCGCGGTGGCGCTGCCGCCACCCTTGCGGGCCGGCTTGCCGCCCTTCGCGGGTGCGGCGGGTGTCGCGGGTGCCGGGGCCGCCCCGAACTCCCCCAGGGCGGCGCGCGCCTGGGAGACCCGGATCGCCTCCATGGTCATGTCGTGCCGCATCTCCGAGCGGCTCCAGGAACGCTCGGCGAGCTCCCACATCGTGGTCAGATGAACGGGATTGGTGCCGGTGACCTCGGCCAGGGCGATGATCGCGCCCTTCGGCGCGAGGAGCCGGCCGTTGAGGTAACGGTCCCAGGACGTCTTGCTGTAGCCCGTGCGGTCGGCCACCGCCGCGATGCTCAGGCCGCTGCGGTCGACGAGCCTGCGCAACTGGCTCGCGAACTCCCTGACCTGCGGATCGAGTTCATCCGGCAAGGCCCTCCAACGAGGCATTGCTTTCCCCCCTCTGCCCTGAATTGCCCACGCTAACGCGGTTGTTGGTCGGCTTCGTTGCATATCCGCAAACTTGTCAATACATCGACACAAGGACCACGACTCCCACGACAGCGGTGAGGAGCAGGAGAAGCAACAGCACCAGCGTGTACCGGAGCAACCGTCCGCCGGGCCCGCGCTCCGGTTCCCCGGGCGGGGTGTCCCACCACGGAAGGGTGGGGTCGTCCCGGTACTCGTCACCACCGTCCGCCCGTTCGGGGACCGGCACCTGCCGGGGCCAGGCCTGGACCGCCAACTCCCAGCGCACGCCGATGCGTTCGGGGTCGGCGCCGGCGACCCGGCACAGGGCGACTACGGCCTGTCGGGGCGGGGGCTGGGTGGCGTTGAGATAGCGGTGCCAGGAGGACTTGCTGTACGCGGTGCGGGCGCCGAGGGCCACCAGGCTCAGGCCGGTGCGGTCCTTGAGGAGGCGCAGCTGTTCCACGAAGTGCCGCACCTCCGCCGGCAGTTCGTCCGGCAGCGGCTGCCAGCCGCCCATCGCACCTCCCCGGTGTCCCCCGTGTCCCCTTGCGCCCGCTCCGAGCGAAATGACGACGCCGGAAGGGGAACGGTTCCCTCGTCGCCGGGCGGTGCGGAGCGCGTAGCGAAACGGTCACCTCCGTGCCACAGCGCGCTGACAGCTATTGAGCCGCGCCCCCGCCGGACGCCACCGTGAATGCAGACGGCGGCGCGTCCTTGCTCGGGGGAGGGGACGGGCCGCCGTCGTGTGTGGCGAACTGCGGGGCGCCGGGCGCCAGTTACCGGCTACCGGTCGCTAATTGCTGTTGACCGTGTAGTGCAGCGTGTCCTTCAGGTACGGGATCGTCAGCCACGGCTTCGGCTGCGCCATCAGCGCCAGCAGGACGATCGCGAGGCCGAGGACGGCGTAGGTGACGATGTCGGTGAAGCGGGAGCGTACGGCGAGCATGCCGACGTCCGGCATGACCCAGCGCAGCACCGCCCCGGCCAGCAGCGCGGCGCCGATCAGCAGGATGCCGTAGCGGAAGACGTCGAAGGCGGTCAGGAGGAGGCCGAGGCCGACCGTGCCGAGGACGGCGAGGATCGGCCACTGGCGGGCCGGGGCCGGGGCGTCGCGCGGGGCGGCCCGGCCGCCGCCCTCGGGGCGGGCGGTGTCCCGGGTGAAGAGGGGGAAGCGGCGGGTGGCGCGGCGCGGTTTCCCGTCGGCGTCGGGCGCGCTGACCGGGTCCGTGACCTCGATGTCGTCCGTGCCCTCGGTGTCCTGGGCGCCCTGCGTGTCCTCGGTGTCCTCGGTCTTGCCGGGGTTGTTGTCAGGCGACACTGCGCTCCGCCGCCTCGACCACGTTGACGAGCAGCTGGGCGCGGGTCATCGGGCCGACTCCGCCGGGGTTCGGGGAGATCCAGGCGGCCACCTCGGCGACGCCGGGGTGGACGTCGCCCACGATCTTGCCGTCGGCGTTGCGGGAGACGCCCACGTCGAGGACGGCGGCGCCCGGCTTCACGTCCTCGGGACGGATCAGGTGGGCGGAACCGGCGGCGGCGACGATGATGTCGGCGCGCTTGAGGTGCGAGGAGAGGTCGCGGGTACCCGTGTGGCACTGGGTCACGGTGGCGTTCTCGCTGCGCCGGGTGAGGAGGAGCGGCATCGGGCGGCCGATGGTGACACCGCGTCCGACGACCACGACCTCCGCGCCCTTGATCTCCACGCCGTAGCGGCGCAGCAGGGTGAGGACGCCGTTCGGGGTGCAGGGCAGGGGGGCGGGCTCGTTGAGGACGAGGCGGCCGAGGTTCATCGGGTGGAGGCCGTCGGCGTCCTTGTCCGGGTCCATCAGTTCGAGGATGCGGTTCTCGTCGATGCCCTTGGGGAGCGGGAGTTGGACGATGTACCCGGTGCAGGAAGGGTCTTCGTTCAGCTCCTTCACCACCGCCTCGATCTCCTCCTGGGAGGCGGTGGCGGGCAGCTCGCGCTGGATGGACGCGATGCCCACCTGGGCGCAGTCCCGGTGCTTGCCGGCGACGTACTTCTGGCTGCCGGGGTCGTCCCCGACCAGGATCGTGCCGAGGCCGGGCGTGACGCCCTTCTCCTTCAGCGCCGCCACGCGGGCGGTCAGATCGGACTTGATCGCGGCTGCGGTGGCCTTGCCATCGAGAATCTGGGCGGTCATGGACCCATCCTCGCGGATGACGCCCTCCGGGTTCCAATCCGGGTACACCCCGGGTGTATCGCCATGATCACTGATGTTGCACTTACACAACGCCTATGGAATGCCGCTGGACAAAATCCAGCCTCGGCTAGAACGATGAACGCCGCAGTACTGCGGTAGGTGTTGGGGGGCAAACCGCTCATTTCGTGACGTACCTCCGCGCAATCCGCATCGTCCCCGCATTGCCAACGGAGGAAAACCCGCCATGAGTTACGACCCGAACAACCCCTACGGGCAGCCGCAGCAGAACCCCCAGCAGGGCTACGGCCAGCCCCAGGGCCAGCCCGGCTACGGGTACCCGCAGGGCGCGCCCCAGGGCGTCCCGCCGCAGCAGGGCTACGGCCAGCCGCAGGGCCAGCCGGCCTACCCCGGTTACCAGCAGGCGGGTTACGGCGCGACCCCGCCGTACGCGAACTGGGGCCAGCGGTTCCTCGGCACGCTGGTCGACGGACTCGTCTTCGCCGTGCCGTACATCCTGTACTTCGTCGGCATCACCACCAAGAACAGCGCACTGCTGGGCATCGGCGGCATCCTCCTCCTCGGCCTCTTCATCTGGCAGCTGATCCGCGAGGGCCGCACCGGCCAGACCGTCGGCAAGCAGGCGCTGGGCATCCGCCTGGTCCGCGAGAGCGACGGCCAGCCGATCGGTGTCGGCATGGCGTTCGTCCGCCGCCTCGCCCACTTCGTGGACGGCATCGCCTGCTACATCGGCTTCCTGTGGCCGGCGTGGGACGCGAAGCGCCAGACGTTCGCGGACAAGATCTGCGGCACGATCGTGATCCGCACCCAGTAATTCACCGAACAGCCCTGCCGACTCGCCGGGTTGTGGCTTTCCCCGGGGCCGTGTCACCACGTGGTGGCGCGGCCCCGGGGCGTTGCTCCGGCTCTTCCCGCGCGTAATGGTGGGCGAGGTCGGTGGCGAGGTGGTGGAGGTGAGCCCTGGCTTCGGCGGGGCCGTGCACGGTGATGGCGCTCCCGAACGGCAGCAGTGCCCGCACGTCCTCCAGCCGTAGGAAGCGGATCGTCACCCTGACGCCCGGGCCCGTGGCGGATTCTTCACGGTCGTGTTCTTCATGGTCGTGTCCTTCATGGTCGTCCCGGACGAGTCGTTGGCCAAAGATCCGTTGCGCTCGCACGATCTGGGTCCGGTCGATGGTGGCGCTGACCTCTGTCGCGTGCTCGTGTTCCCACTGGTCCATGAGCGCCGCGGCGACGGTGGCCAGGGTCTGGCCCTCGCGGATCCGTCGTGGCCGGTCGACTTCTGTCCACGCCGTGATCCGTTCGAGCCGGTACATCCGCGGCACGCGGGCGCGGTCGGCGACGAGGTACCAGATGCCGGCCTTGGCCAACAGCCCGTAGGGATCCACGACGAGGTCGCGCGGGCATGACTCGCGTGGGCCTGACGCGCGCGGGCTGTCGTACGCGATCCGCAGCCGGCGGCCTCGCCGCACCGGGCCGATCAGCGAAGCCGGGGTCGGGGTCGGGCCCAAGGCCCGTGCCTGGAGCCAGGGGCGGCTGTCCACGTGCACCACGTCGGTGAGCGGCAGCAGCTCCTGACCCCGACGTGACGGTGCGGCCATGATCTTGGCGAGCGCGCGCCGGCTCTCGGCCGACGCGTCGAGCTCCGCGCGCTGCTTCTCGTCCAGCCCGGTGAGCGACAGCTGATCACGCTCGCCCGGCGTGAGCCGCGTGAGGTCGGGCCCGGCCCCGGGCAGCATGGTCACGCCTCCGAGGCGGCCCCGTTGCGCGGTCACCGGCAGTCCGGCGTCGCGGAGCCAGTTCAGGTCCCGGGTGATGGTCCGAAGGGACACCCCGAGCGCCGAGGCGAGTTCCTGTGTGGTCACCGCGTCCCTCGATCCGAGGAGCAGCATCAGGGAGAAGAAGCGGTCCGGGGTCACCCGCCGAGTTTTTCAGGAATTGCGACACGGTACGGCGCATATCCCGGTCAGGCTGCTGGACGCGTACCCACCGAGTACCTACCGGGACCTGGAAGAAGGCAGAACCATGACCGCATCCGTCGTGTCCATCGTCTACGTGAACGACGCTCCCGCCGCGGCGCGCTTCTACGGCGACCTGCTCGGCCTGAGCCCCTCGTTCGAGACGCCGGGATACATCACCTTCGACCTCGGGCCGGGCGCCGACCTCGCCCTGTGGTCCGGCCAGTTCGAGGATCTGTCCCCGGACGTCCCCCGCACCAGTGAGGTGTGCCTGGCCATCAACAGCGGACCCGACGAGATCGACGCGATCTTCAAGCAGTGGCAGGCCAAGGGCGTCACGATCCTCCGTGAGCCTCACGACGCGGGCTTCGGACTGACCTTCGTCGCAGCCGATCCCGACGGGAACCGTATCCGCGTCGCACCGCGGGACTGACACCCGTCCTAGACAGTCCCGGCCCAGTCGACGAAGGGCGCCCACGCGGGAGCGGGGATGAGGAGCGCCGGTCCGTCCGGGGCCTTGGAGTCCCGGACGGGGACCACACCGGGGAGATCGTCGCGGACCTCGACGCAGTCACCGCCGCTGCTGTTGCTGTAACTGCTCCTACGCCAGGCGGCGGTGCTCAAGTCAGGCCCTGTGCTTGCCATTTCCGTGATCCTCCAAGGTGGACGGCTAGGCAGTACCGGCCCAGTCGACGAAGGACACCCACGCCGGAGCGGGGATGAACAGCGCCGGACAGTGCGGGACCTTGGAATCCCGCACGGGGACGAGGCCGGGGAGATCGTCGCGGACCTCGACGCAGTCACCACCGGTGCCGTTGCTGTAGCTGCTCTTGCGCCAGAGGGCGATGCTCAAATCAGGCCCTGCGCTTGCCATTTCGGTGATCCTCCGAGGTGGACGGCTAGGCAGTGCGGGTCCAGTCCACGAAGGGCGTCCAGGCGCCGGCGGGGATGAGGAGCGCCGACCCGTCCGGGACCTTGGAGTCCCGGACGGGGACGACACCGGGGAGATCATCGCGGACCTCGACGCATTCGCCCCCGCTGCTGTTGCTGTAGCTGCTCGCGCGCCAGAGGGCGATGCTCAAGTCAGGCCCTGTGCTTGCCATTTCTGTGGTCCTCCGCCGCTTGCTCGATCATGTCCAGGGACGTATCCGGCGGCAGCGCCGCGGCCCTGAGCAGATCGTACGACCTGCGGTAGTCCTTCACGAGGGCTGGATAGTCGATCACTTGGCCACTGTGCAGACCCTCCGTGTACACCACCGGTGGCGCGTCCGGGAAGGTCATGACCCGGATCATCCCCATCATCAACGGGTAGGCCACCGTCGTTTCCGGCAGGATCTGCAAAACACCCTGATTGGAGCGGATCACGTCGGCGATGTGCTCCAGCTGCGTTGCCATCTCCTCGCTCGGCAGGAGCGGCTTGCGGATCAACTCCTCGCGCACGATGGCCCAGAACGCTGGACGTTCCTCCCGTTGCCAGAGCTTCGCGCGCGCCATGCGAGCCGCTACCTGATTGTCGACGGTCTTGGGTGGGAGCCACGGACTACCGGTCCGGACAACCTTCAGTGCATACGCCTCCGTCTGCAACAACCCTGGAAGCAGCGCCGGGGCCCAGTCCTCAATCGACTCCGCGTGCTCCTCCATCTCCGCGACATCCGCGAAGTACTCCGCATGCCCCGACCGCTTCGCCTTCCGGGCATCTTCACAACGCCGCTCGAAAAAGCCGTCCGTGCCGAGTTTCTTGTCGACGTGCTTCGCGAGATCCAACGGCATGCGCCGCTCACCCCGCTCGATGAGGCTCAGGAACGGGATACCCCGAAAGCTTCCCTCCGCCAACTGTTCGAGCGTCAGGCCCGCCTGTTCCCTCTTGAAGCGCAACTCCGCGCCATAGAAGGACGGCACATTCGCCGACGCGTCGGTGTCCTTACGAGGGGGCACAACTCACCACCGCCTTTTGCCAGTTCCCGGGTGCAACCCAAACCACTGTCACGGTACGAGATTCCACGCCACTGTGTGAGCAATTCGTCACAGAGAGAGGCGTACGGCAATGAGCAGCCCCTATACCCACGAGGCCAACACCGAAGTGGCCGAACTCCAGGCCGCGTTGAAGGCACACGGGATCACCCTCCCCTCCCTCGGCCTCGACCTGGCCTCCGTCGTCCAGACCTACGGCCCCCCACTCGTCGAACTCGGCAACTGCAACCTCGACACCGCACGCGCCCTCACCGCCGCCCTCCGCAAGGCGGCCGCCCGGTGACTCCGCTCGTCCTCGAACTCCTCGCCGCCCCCCACATCGTGCCGGAGGCCCGCCGTGCCGTACGCGAACACCTCGGCGTCCCGTGTCCCGAAGTCCAGCTCTGTGTCAGCGAGTTGCTGACCAACGTGATCAAGCACCTGGGCGAGGGCACCCCGGTGACCCTGACAGTGACCCACACCGACGGCCGTACCCGCATCGCCGTCACGGACCCGGAACCGTACGTCTGGCTCGTCGTACGGGAGGCCGGGCCCGACGACGAGAGCGGTCGCGGGCTCGTGCTGCTCGACGCGCTCGCGACGCGGTGGGGCGTGGAACAGGGGCCCGAGGGCAAGACGGTGTGGTGCGAACTCCCGCCGCCCGAGCCCGACTTCACCCCCGACACCGACTCCGCCCCCCTCCCCCACCCCACCCCACTGAACAGTTCGCGCCAATAAGCGCCACACCCCGGGTCTCGCCCGCAGAAGGGGGACACCGGCCGGGTACGTCGCCCTACCCTGACAGCGGTAGCTGTCGGGCACGGGGAGACGCACCTTGTACAGCATCGTCGTGGTACCTCCGCCCACCTCGGAGGACGAGCGCAACCGCACCGAGCGCAACCGCACCCAGCACCGGCTCGCCCCCGGTGAGCGGATCACCTTCGGACGTGCCGGGTGCGGCGCCGACCTGCCGATCGCGCACGAGGGCGTCTCGCGCCGGGCGGGTGAGATCGGCGCCCAGGGCGCGTTCTGGACGCTCAGCAACCTCAGCCGGGAGCAGACGTACGTCGTCGAGAACCCGGAAGGGGCGGGCGAGCACATCAAGGTGGGGCCGGGGCGGCTGGACGCCCCCGTTCCCTTCGAGTTCTCGCGCATCGTGCTGCCCGCCGCCGGTGACCTGCTGCCCATCGAGGTGTGGGCACCCCGCCACGACTACCTGCACGCCGAGGCCGGTGGCGACAACGCTGTCGGCGGGACCACCGCGCCCGCGTTCTCCGTCGACCGCACCAAGCGCTACTTCGCGGTCCTCGCCGCCCTGTGCGAACCCCGCCTGCGCGGCGACCCGCACGCCCCGCTGCCGACCGTCGACCAGGTCGTCGACCGGCTGCGCCCCAACTGGCCCGCCGCGTCCCGCACTTCGGTCCAGTGGAACATCGACTACCTGGCCGTGAAGCTGCGCCTGAAGCCCGGCCCCGACGAAGCCGACCAGGGCCCGCGCCTCAACGGCAAGAAGGAGTCCCTGGTGTCGCTGGCACTCCGCTTCGACCTCGTCCGGGAGCACGACCTGCTCGTCCTCGCCGCCGCACCGACGGACCGGTTAGGCCGGTTGGCGCGGTGAGCGAGCCGTACGCCGTCGACGTCCCCCGGGGCTACCGCGTCGGCGTGTGGGAGGTGCGGGCACCGATCGCCACGGGCGCGTTCGGCAGCGTCTACGAGGCCCGCCGCACCGCCGATGTCGTCGGCGAGGACCTCCCCCGTACCGCCGCCCTGAAATTCCTGCCGACCGGCACCGGCACCCCTCGCCAACTCGCCCATCTGCGCGAACTCGTCGAGCGCGAGGTCGAGTTGCACCGGCGCCTGAAGAGACCCCGACTGATCCGGATGTACGACACCCTCACCGTCGACGACCCGTCCCGCCCCGCCCTCGACGGCGCCACCGTGCTCGTACTGGAGAAGGCCGAACGGTCACTGGCGTCCCTGCTGTCCGGCACCCCGCGCCCCGACGCCGGGCCCCTCCTCCTCGCGCAGATCTGCGAGGGGCTGGCCCAGCTGCACCGCGCGGGCTGGGTGCACGGTGACCTGAAACCGGCCAACGTCCTGCTGATGAAGGACGGTTCGGCCCGGCTCGCGGACTTCAACATGGCGGCGGAGTTGGAAGGCACGCACGCCTACACCCCGGCATTCTCCACCCCGGACTACACACCCCCCGAAGTCCTCTGGTCGGAGATCGACGAACGCGGCCGCCGCATCCGTCCCTCCGCCGACGTCTGGGCCTTCGGTGTCCTGTCCCACCTGGTCCTCGCCGACTCCTTCCCGCTCCCCGGCACCACCCCGGCCGCCCGCCGGGACGCGGCCGCCGCCTACGCCTCCGGCACCGACGAGTTACGCCTCTCCCCCGAACTCCCCGACGCCTGGCGGGAGATCGTCCGCGCCTGCCTCACCCGCACCCACGCCGACCGCGTCGACACGGCCGCCCTGCTGCGCCGCGTCGAGTCGGCGGCCGGCACCGGCACCCCGCCCCGGCTGCCGCGAAGCCTGCTGTCGCAGCGCCGCCGGACCGCCGTGACCGTCGGCTCGGTGCTCGCCACGGTGGCCGTCGCCGCCGCCGGGTACGGCATCAGCCACTGGGCCGGCACGGGCACGACCCCGGACGCGAAGAGCTCGGCCTCCGTCTACGGCGCCTCCGAACTCCGCACGGACAAAGGAATCCCGGTCCAGTACCGCCGGATGATCGTCGACGCCGCCCACCAGTGCGCCCTGCCCGAGGTCACCCCGGCCCTCGTCGCGGCGATGCTGAAGACCGAGAGCAACTTCGACCCGGACCTCTCCGACCCGTCCGTGCCGGGCGGCGGCGAGTACGGCATCGCCCGCTGGACACCGGCCGTCCTGCGCTGGTGGATCCGCGCCGACGGCATCCCGGCCTCGGCGACCCCGGCCCCGCCCCTGACCCCGGCCCAGTCGATCCCGGCCATGGGCCGCTACCTGTGCTTCATCGACAGCGGGCTGAAGAGCTCGCTGCCCGGAGACCGGCGCGTGCTGATCGCCGCCGCCTACCGGACGTCGTACAAGAAGGTGAACGACACGGGCGGCGTTCCCCCGAAGAACCGTGCCTACGCCGCCCGTGTCGCGCACTACCTCAAGGAGTACACGCCTCCCGCCGGAACGTGACCCTGAGAGTTCCGAGGTACCCCGCGCGGCCTGCGTGCCCCACGGTGTGAGTGCCGCTCAGGACGGGGCGGCACTGGGAAACACGGGGGCAGGTCATGAAGCGTGCGTTCGCTGCCGCACTGTGTGCGGCCCTGGCGGTGACGGGAGCCGTCGTGACCGGATGCGGTCACGGCCCGGACTCCGGCAGCCCGGGGGCGGCCACCGCGGCGGCCGGCCGGAGTGGTCCGCAGCCGCTGACCTGGCAGCAGGAACTCCGGATCGGCGACGCCCAACAGCGCCTGACCAGGCGGTGCATGAACAGCCACGGGTTCGCGTACTGGGAGGACCGCACGCTGACCCAGCGCGAGAGCATGCCGGTGCGGTACGTCCAGGACGACGTGGCGTGGGCCGAGGAGTACGGATACGGCGGGCGCATCGAGGCGCGGCAGGACCAGCTGCGCCTGCACAACCCCATCGCCGCCTACCGCCAGAGCCTGTCCACCGCGCGCCGGGCCGACTTCGACAGAGCGCTCGACGGTGGCGGCAGCGACGTACAGGTTCTCTCCGCTCAACTCCCCGGCGGCCGTCAGGAGGTCCGCACCCGGCTCGGCGGCTGCACGAAGGTGGCCGAGAAGGCGCTGTACGGCGACCCCGGGGACTGGTTCCGCGCCTCGAAGACCGCGACCGGCCTGCCCGCCCTGTACAGCCAACAGCTGCTGCGCGACCGGCAGTTGACCAGCGCCGTGAGCGCCTGGTCGCGGTGCATGAAGCGGGCCGGGCTCTCCTATCCCGACCCCCAGGCCGCCCGGGACGCGGTGCGGGAGAACACCGCCCGCCTGGGCACCACCGGCGCGGACAAGGCGTTCGCGACCGAACGGAGGACCGCGGCCGCCGACGCCACGTGCGCCCGCGCGACCTCCCTGAAGACCGTGGCCGCATCCCGGGAGACGTACTACGTCGACCGGCTGCCCGGCCGCTACGGCGAGGCGCTGGACACCTACCGGCGCCTTGAGCGGCAGGCGTACGACCGCGCGGTGCGGATCGTGCCGCAACGCGCCTGACGCGCACCCGCACCACCTACCCACACGAAAAAAGGGGGATCCACCATGCGCAAACTCGGCATCGCGGCGGCCGTCATCGGCCTGACCGTGCTGGGGCTCGGGGTGCCTGCCACGGCGGCCCAGGCGTCCGACACCGGCGCCCAGGCCACCGGCTGCAACAACAAGTGGCCGGGCCGCAACGGCAACGTCTACGCCTGGGACGGCCTGGACTGCCAGGGCACGCTCCTGGGAGTGACGGCCGGCAACGACAGCGACTGGAACGCGGCCGGCGGCGGCTTCACCGGTGTCTGGGACCGGGCCTCGTCCGTCATGAACGCCGGGTACACCGGCGGCAACGACGTCGTCCAGTTCTGGTACCTGGCCGGCTACGGCGGCGGTTACACCTGCCTGTCCCCGAACGAGTACTTCGCGGACAACCTGACCGACAACTACTTCAGCAACGGCTTCGTCGTGGACAACAACATCCGCTCCCACAAGTGGGTGACGTCCGCGTCCTGCTCGGTCTGGCTCACCTGATCCACCGCACAAGCGACGGGGCTCCCGCACAGGTCGACCTGTGCGGGAGCCCCGTACTCCTGACTTCTGGCGTGCGCGCGACCCGTCAGTGGAAGAAGTGCCGCGTCCCCGTGAAGTACATCGTGACGCCCGCCTTCTTCGCGGCCTCGATCGTCAGCTCGTCGCGGAGCGAACCGCCGGGCTGGACAACGGCCTTGACGCCCGCCTCGGTCAGGACCTCCAGCCCGTCCGGGAACGGGAAGAACGCGTCCGAGGCCGCGAACGAACCCCGCGCCCGCTCCTCGCCCGCCCGCTCGACGGCGAGCTTCGCGGAGTCGACGCGGTTGACCTGGCCCATGCCGACGCCGACCGAGGCACCGTCCTTGGCCAGCAGGATCGCGTTGGACTTCACCGCGCGGCAGGCCTTCCACGCGAAGGCGAGGTCGGCGAGGTCGGCCGCGGAGAGCGCGTCGCCCGTCGCCAGCGTCCAGTTGGCCGGGTCGTCGCCGTCGGCCTGGAGCCGGTCGGTGACCTGGAGCAGCACGCCCCCGTCGATCGGCTTGACCTCGACCGCGTTCGACGGACCGGCCGGGGTCTTCAGCACCCGGAGGTTCTTGCGCTGGGCGAGGATCTCCAGCGCGCCCTCCTCGTAGTCGGGCGCGACGATGACCTCGGTGAAGATCGGCGCGACCTGCTCGGCCAGCTCCTTCGTCACCGGACGGTTGACCGCGATCACCCCGCCGAACGCCGACAGCGGGTCACACGCGTGCGCCTTGCGGTGCGCCTCGGCGACATCCGAACCGATCGCGATACCGCACGGGTTGGCGTGCTTGATGATCGCGACACAGGGCTCGTCGTAGTCGTACGCGGCACGGCGGGCGGCGTCCGTGTCCGTGTAGTTGTTGTACGACATCTCCTTGCCGTGCAGCTGCTCGGCCTGCGCGAGACCGCCACCGCTGCCGTCGACGTAGAGGGCGGCGGGCTGGTGCGGGTTCTCGCCGTAGCGCAGGGTGTTCTCGCGCTCCCAGGTGGCGCCCAGGAAGTCCGGGAACCGCGACTCGTCCACGGGCGCGTACTCGCTCGCGAACCAGCTCGCCACCGCCACGTCGTACGACGCCGTGTGCTGGAAGGCCTCCGCCGCGAGCCGCTTGCGGGTGGTGAGGTCGAAGCCGCCGTTCTGTACGGCGTTCAGGACGTCGGCGTAGCGCGCGGGGCTGGTGACGACCGCGACCGACGGGTGGTTCTTGGCGGCGGCGCGGACCATCGACGGGCCGCCGATGTCGATCTGCTCGACGCACTCGTCGGCGGACGCGCCGGAGGCGACCGTCTCCCGGAACGGGTACAGGTTGACGACCACCAGGTCGAAGGGGGCCACGCCCAGCTCGTCGAGCTGCCGGCGGTGGCTCTCCAGGCGCAGGTCGGCGAGGATGCCGGCGTGCACCTTGGGGTGCAGGGTCTTGACCCGGCCGTCCAGGCACTCGGGGAAGCCGGTCAGCTCCTCGACCTTGGTGACGGGGACACCGGCTGCGGCGATACGGGCGGCGGTGGAACCCGTGGAGACGAGCTCCACGCCCGCCTCGTGCAGGCCGCGGGCCAGCTCCTCCAGGCCGGTCTTGTCGTAGACGCTGACGAGCGCGCGACGGATGGCCCGCTTGCCGCTCTCGATGTTCTCGGCGGTCACTGGATAACTACCTTTCGTCCCTCAATGCGATAGCCGTTGCGGGCGAGCCGCCCCACGACATCGACGAGCAGCGTGCGCTCGACTTCCTTGATGCGCTCGTGCAGAGCGCTCTCGTCGTCCTCGTCCCGGATCTCGACCACGCCCTGAGCGATGATCGGCCCGGTGTCGACGCCGTCGTCGACGAAGTGGACGGTGCAGCCGGTGACCCGGGCGCCGTACGCGAGCGCGTCCCGTACGCCGTGGGCTCCCGGAAAACTGGGCAGCAGGGCGGGGTGCGTGTTCACGACCCGGCCGCCGAAGCGGGCCAGGAACTCCTTGCCCACGATCTTCATGAACCCGGCCGACACGATCAGATCGGGCTCGTGGGCGGCGGTGGCCTCGGCGAGGGCCGCGTCCCACTCCTCACGCGTCCCGAAGTCCTTCACCCTGCACACGTAGGTGGGCAGTCCGGCCCGCTCGGCACGGGCGAGGCCCTCGATGCCCTCGCGGTCCGCGCCCACAGCCACGATCTCGGCTCCGTACGCCTCGGTGCCGGCGGTCTCGATAGCGTCGAGGAGCGCCTGCAGATTCGTACCGGATCCGGAGACCAGCACGACGAGGCGCTTGGCCACGGGCTTGGCGGCCACGGCGGGGGCCCTTTCTCGGGGGAGCGTGTCGTCAGGTCGACTCGTGCGTTCATACGAATGCTTCGCGCCCTGGGATACGGGGAAGTCTACGAAGCGGCCGACCGTCAGCAACGATACCGGCACACCGGACAGCCCCCACGGGACGGGGGCGTGGCCGGAAGGTAGCGTCTGGGGAGAGCGGGTCCGGGAACGCCGTTGTCGTGCGAGGCGTTCACGTACTACCCGGTCATGTCGGAGAGACGTATCCACCAAGCACATCCACAAGCAAGCACATCTACAAGGGGAAGACGCTCATTTGATGCCGGACCGCAGTCTGCGACTTCTCACGTTCCCGCCGCAGTCGGTGCTGCTCCGGGAGCGGCCCTCGTCGCCGCCCGACGCGCCCTCGGAGGGGAAGAGCGGTGCGGGGCAGGACGACAATCCCTTCGCGCCGCCGCCCGAGGGCACCCCGGACCGGCCCTGGCAGCCGCGGCGCCCCGAGTCCGGCGAGGACGGCGACTCCCCGCAGGGTGACGGCGGTCACTCGCCGTGGGGCAGTCAGTGGAGCGACCGGCAGCCGGGGCGTTCCTCGGGCAACTTCGGCGACCGGCCCAGCGGCCCCACCGGACAGGGCGGCCCCGAGGGCCCGGGCAACGGCGGCCCCGGCCAGGGCGGCATGCGCTGGGACCCGACGGACCCGGCCCAGCGCCGCGCCCGTTACGCCCTGCTGAGCGGTATGTGGGCCTTCTTCTTCGCCCTCTTCGGCTGGCCGTACGTGGCCCTGCTGCTCGGCGCACTGGCCCTCTACTGGGGCGGCAGCGCCCTGCGCGCCAAGTCCCCCACTCCGAACCCGGACACCCCGGCGGTGCCCGACACGCAGGGCCGCCCGCAGACGACGGCGGCGATCAGCGGCCTGGTCACCGCGTCCCTGGCGATCGCCCTGGTGGCCGCGATGTTCGTCGCGCAGCTGGTCTACAAGGACTACTACACCTGCGCGAACGACGCCCTCACGAACGAGGCCAAGCAGTCCTGCAACCAGCTGCTGCCGAAGGAGCTGCGGGGGTTCCTCGGGACCGCCGACTGACCCGACTCATGGGCGGCGCCGGTCAGTTCGCCACCGGCGGTTCCGGCTCGTCCGTGTGTTCCGCGGGTTCGGCAGGTTCCGGTGGCGTGGACGCCTCCCTCAAGGCCGCCCAGCGGGCCTCGCGGGAGGCGTCGTCGTACCAGGGGGTGGGCGCCGGCTCCGACGGCACGTCGACGGGCAGGAAGTCGTACGGGTCGAACGTCGAGTCGTGGTCGTAGGCGATGTACGGCTGATCGACGGGCGCCTGCGCCGGAACCGGTACGGGGACCGGCTGCTCCGGCCTCTTCGTCTGCTCCGGCTTCTTCGGCTTGCGGGTGAACCAACCCCGGCCGACCGCGAGCGGCCTCCGGAACCAGGGCACCGGGTCGCCCGCGACGGGGGTGGGGGCAGGGACGGGGGCGACCTCGGCTTCCCGCGGCTTCCCGATCGTCGGCGTGGGTACCCGCCGTTCCCGCAGCCGCCACGCCCGCAGTCCCAGCGCCGTAGGCACCGCCACCGCCGCGATCCACGCCAGCGCCGCTCCCCCGGTCTGCCACCACACCGGCCCGAACCGCGCCAGCGCGGCACTCCCGAGCGGCCCCCCTGACAACTCCGCGAGCAGAGCCAGCGCTACGGCGCAGAGCGCGGCGGCGAGCAGGGCGGTGGCGGCGGTGCGGCCCTGCGCCCAAGGGGCCTGTGCGGAGGGGGTGTTGGAGGAGGGGGCGTGCGCGGAGGGGGTGTGCGCGGAGGGGGCGTGCGGCGGCTGTTGGCGGAGTCCGGCGCCGGCCGCCCTCCGCTTCTGCTCCTCCGTCAACTCGCCCGTGCCATCGCCCTGTTGACGCGCGGTGCCACCGACCGCGACCCGGGCCACGAACCACCCCACCATCACCGCGGCCGCGACCGGCACCAGCCCGGCGAGCCAGTTCAGCGGGGTTCCGGTGCCCGCGTCCGGGACCGCCGCGAGGAGGGGGAAGGGCGGGAGGAGGGGGGCCGGGGCCGAGGAGAGGGGGGCGACCGTGTGGTGGACGCCGAGGGCGAAGCCGGGGCCGAGGCCGTAGGACGCGGACCACACCGCCGCGTTCGGGATCAGCGCGAGGCAGAGCAGCAGGACGGCGAACCGGCCCGACATCCCCTCCGTCAACTGGAGGAACGACGTCCGGGCGGCACCGCCGTGCCAGACCAGGGACGCGCCGAGCAGCAGCGCGCCGCCCCCGACGAGCACTGCCGCACCAAGTCCCGCGGCGCGCACCGCGGTGCCGATGCGAGCCCTCGACTCACGGGCCTCCGGGCCGAGGACGAGCCGTCGTAGCCCGGCCGGCAGGTGGATCAGCACGCTCAGCACGGGTTCGCGCGGGCGGCCGTACGCCGTCCACACGCCGGAACCGGCCGCGCCCGCCGCGAGCAGCGGCAGGCAGACCGCGGTCCAGCTCCAGGAGGGGGAGAGTTCGCCGCCGGACGCGTAGAGGGCGGCGGCGGTGCCCACGGCGAGGTAGCCGAGGGCGACGCCGGTCCAGGCGGTGCGGGCGGCGATCAGAGGCGGGGCATCGGAGTCGTCCTCGCCGTCGCTCCCGCCCAGCACCGCGTGCCGGGCCGCGCGGTGCAGCAGCCACAGGGGCAGGGCGAGGAGGAGCAGCGGGGTGACGCCCACGGGGGCGGGGACCCCGGAGAGCGTGTCGGCGCGGACGAGTTCGACGCCGTGCGCGAGGAGCCACAGGGCGGCGGCCATGTGCAGGGCGCCGCCGGGTCCGCTGTCGGGGTACGGCGAGCTGATCCACAGCACCATCACGAGCACCGCGAACGAGCCGAGCCCGAGCCCCGCCGCGACCGCGCCACCCAACAGGCTGGCGGCCAGTCCGGGGGATCGGTCGCGCATCCGGGTGAGCAGGGGCGACAACAGCGCTCGGCGGTGGGTCATCGGCATCACGCCCGCCATGCTCCCAACGACACGCGCTTTCTCGTCGTAACAGGCGAACCTCGGAAGTGTCGCTCAATATACGTTTATGTACTTTTTCGTACGAAGGGGCGTCCGGTGACGCAGAGCCCTGCAACCCCGCTCCCTCCGCCCAAGGAACGCCGACGCCTGCGCGAGGCGGGCTCGCTGACGCAGGCTCAGGTCGCCGAGCGGGTGGGCGTCAGCCGCGAGACGGTGCGCTCGTGGGAGACCGGCCGTACGACACCACGTGGCCGGAAACGGGAGGCGTACGCGAAATTGCTCACCAGCCTGGGTGAAGAGGAGACGGCGACGAAGCCTTCGGCGGTCGAGACGGTGAGGACGGTCGAGACGGTCGGGGTTGAGGTGGTCGAGGTGACCAAGGCCGAGGTGATCGAGGTCGCGGTGGCCGAGGTAATGGTGGCCGAGGTAAAGGTGGCCGAGGCCGAGATCGAGGTGGTCGAGGTCGAGGTGGTGGGCGACACCGCCGTCATCGACCCCGTCCTCGTCCCTGCCTCCTCCCCCGTCCCCGTCCCCGTCCCCGTACCGGTCGAGGAACCGTCCCGCGCGCCCCTGACACCCGCTCAGGCCTTCGACGCGCTCTACGCGTTCTGCGCCCCCGCTCTCGTACGGCAGGCCTATCTGCTGACCGGGCGGCGCGAGTTGGCGCGGGAGTCCGTGGAGCGGGCGTTCCAGGTCGCGTGGCAGCGCTGGCCCGAGGTGGCGGTCGACCGTGACCCGGCCGGCTGGGTGCGCGCGGTGGCGTACGAGCACGCGCTCTCCCCCTGGCACCGGTTCCGCCCCAGATACCGCCACCCGGAACCCCCGCCGCCGGACGCCGCCGACCGCGCCCTGCTGACCGCCCTCCTCAAGCTCCCGCCGTCGTACCGCCGCACGCTTCTTCTCTACGACGGGGTCGGGCTCGGGCTCGCGGAGACGGCGGCGGAGACGGAGGCGAGCACGCCTGCGGCGGCGAACCGGCTGCTGCACGCGCGCGAGGCGCTTGCCGCGCGGTTGCCGGAGTTGTCCGACCCGACCGAGTTGCATCGGCGGATGACCGAACTCGCCTCCACGGGGCGGTTGCACGCGGCCAAGCCGCCGACGGTTCGGTTCGTGGGCGAACGCCGGACCGTGTTCTGGACCCGGGCGGCGATCGCGTTCACCGTCGCGATCATCGGGGCGACGACGTTCACCGTGCGGGTTGCGCCCACGCGTTATGAGGCGCCGGTGCCGGTGGGGGAACGGGTGGAGGGGGTGCCGGCGCGGGTGGTGCAGGGTTCCTTGTCCGAGGAGGAGGTTGCTCTTCGGGACCGGTTGCGGAGCGGGATGACGAGCGGCCCGGAGAGGTTGGCACCGCTGAGTCGGTAGTCCGTCGACCGCGGGCCGGTGGGGGCTGGTCGCGCAGTTCCCCGCGCCCCTAAAAGACGGCCCCGATTCAGCCGGCCTGCGTTTTTAAGGAGCGCGCGGAACTGCGTCGCTTAAAAACGCAGGCCGGCCCGTGCTTTTTAGGGGCGCGGGGAACTGCGCGACCAACCACGACACACCCACAACCGCCCGACAACCGAACCCGGCACCCCAGAACGCGCCACCCCTTTCAGCAGGCCCGTCTTTTAGGGGCGCGGGGAACTGCGCGACCAGCCACGACGTGCCCGCAGCCGCCCGACGACCGGACCCGGTACCCCATGACGCGTCGATGGGCCCGCCCCCACCCAGGGGAACGGGCCCATCGACGTGGAGCCAGGTAACTCAGCCGGCCAGGATCTCGCGGGCGAGCTTCGCCGTCTCGGTCGGGGTCTTGCCGACCTTGACGCCGGCGGCCTCGAGGGCCTCCTTCTTCGCGGCGGCCGTACCGGAGGAACCGGAGACGATGGCACCGGCGTGGCCCATCGTCTTGCCCTCGGGCGCGGTGAAGCCCGCGACGTAACCGACGACCGGCTTCGTCACGTTCTTCGCGATGAAGTCCGCCGCCCGCTCCTCCGCGTCGCCACCGATCTCACCGATCATGACGATGAGGTCGGTGTCGGGGTCGGCCTCGAAGGCGGCCAGCGCGTCGATGTGGGTGGTGCCGATGACGGGGTCGCCACCGATGCCCACCGCGGACGAGAAGCCGATGTCACGCAGCTCGTACATCATCTGGTACGTCAGCGTGCCGGACTTCGAGACCAGGCCGATACGGCCCGGCTTGGTGATGTCGCCCGGGATGATGCCGGCGTTGGACTGACCCGGGGTGATGAGACCGGGGCAGTTCGGGCCGATGATCCGGGTCTTGTTGCCCTTCGCGACCGCGTACGCGTAGAACGCGGCCGAGTCGTGCACGGCGATGCCCTCGGTGATGACGACCGCGAGCGGGATCTCGGCGTCGATGGCCTCGACGACCGCGGCCTTGGAGAAGGCCGGCGGTACGAAGAGGACGGACACGTTCGCGCCCGTCTTCTCGATCGCCTCGGCGACCGTGCCGAAGACCGGGATCTCGGTGCCGTCGACGTCGACGGACGTGCCCGCCTTACGGGGGTTCACGCCACCGACGATGTTCGTGCCGTCGGCCAGCATGAGCTTGGTGTGCTTCATGCCCGTGGAGCCGGTCATGCCCTGGACGATGACCTTGCTGTCCTTGGTGAGGAAGATAGCCATGGCTGTTTTGTCCCTCGTCCCTTACTTCGCAGCCGCGAGCTCGGCGGCCTTGTCGGCCGCGCCGTCCATGGTGTCCACGCGCTGGACCAGCGGGTGGTTGGCGTCGGAGAGGATCTTGCGACCCAGCTCGGCGTTGTTGCCGTCGAGGCGGACGACGAGGGGCTTGGTGACTTCCTCGCCCTTGTCCGCGAGCAGCTGCAGCGCCTGGACGATGCCGTTGGCGACCTCGTCGCACGCGGTGATGCCGCCGAAGACGTTGACGAAGACCGACTTGACGTCGGGGTCGCCCAGGATGATCTCCAGGCCGTTCGCCATCACAGCCGCGGACGCGCCGCCGCCGATGTCGAGGAAGTTGGCCGGCTTCACGCCACCGTGGTTCTCACCGGCGTACGCGACGACGTCGAGGGTGCTCATGACGAGACCCGCGCCGTTGCCGATGATGCCGACCTCGCCGTCGAGCTTGACGTAGTTGAGGTTCTTGGCCTTGGCGGCCGCCTCAAGGGGGTTCGCCGAGTCCTTGTCCTCGAGCGCCGCGTGGTCCGCCTGGCGGAACTCGGCGTTCTCGTCGAGGGAGACCTTGCCGTCGAGCGCGATGACGCGGCCGTCGGCGACCTTCGCGAGCGGGTTGACCTCGACCAGGAGGGCGTCCTCCTTGACGAAGGTGTCCCACAGCGTCACCAGGATCTCGGCGACCTGCTCCGCGACGTCGGCCGGGAACTTGGCCTGCGCCACGATCTCGCGGGCCTTCTCGATGCTCACGCCCTCGTTGGCGTTGACCGGGACCTTCGCGAGGGCCTCGGGGTTCTCCTCCGCGACGACCTCGATCTCCACGCCGCCCTGGACGGACGCCATGGCGAGGAAGGTGCGGTTGGTGCGGTCGAGGAGGTACGAGACGTAGTACTCCTCGACGATCTCGGGCGCGGTCTCGGCGATCATCACCTTGTGGACCGTGTGGCCCTTGATGTCCATGCCGAGGATGTCCGTCGCACGCGCGACGGCCTCGTCCGGGGTGGCGGCGAGCTTCACGCCACCGGCCTTGCCACGCCCGCCGACCTTCACCTGGGCCTTGACGACGGACTTGCCACCGAGCCGCTCGGTGGCTGCGCGGGCCGCCTCAGGCGTGTCGATGACTTCACCGGCCAGCACCGGTACATCGTGCTTGGCGAAGAGGTCCCTCGCCTGATACTCGAACAGGTCCACGCGCTTCCGTCCTCAGTGATATCGCGGTTCGTTGGATGCGTGGGCGTGCCGCGAAGGGCAACGTGACGTCCGCTGTCACAAGGGAGGCGCACACGGTGACCGAGCGCGCGGCATGTCCGTCTCGCAGGTTATCGCTGCTTGCAGGGGGCCCCTAAATCGAGGGTCACACCTGAGCGGTGATACCTGTCACATGATGCCGGATTCCGTGACACGGAGTGCCGCGGGCGGGACGTACGGGCAGGTCGTTCGGGCGGGTGGTTCGGGGGCCGGCCCGGGCTGGTGGTTCGGGCGGGGCCTCGCCGGGTTGGGGTTGGCCCGGCGAGGCCCCATACCGCGAGACGGACTCCGGACAGACCGACGGCATTCGGCCGTCCGGGGTCACTGCCTCACGGAGTCGTCACTCCCAGTGCCGAACGGTCCGGGCGCAGACATTGCGTGCGGCCCGCGCACCCTGGATGGCCGCGGCGGCCCTGACCCGGGAGCCTCTCGGGACGGAAACGTGGGCGTCGACGAGACGTCGTCGCAGTTCGGCCGGGGCGATGTCGATGTTCGTGCTCGTACTCGTGCTTGTACTCGTGTTGCTGCTCATGCGTACGTCGGTTCCTCAGGCGTTCCGGAAAGGGGGGCATGGCGACATTCCGGGCAGCTCAACTGCCGGAAGGGCCCTGCCTAGCCTGGGAAGACGGGAACGTCCCGGTACCTGTCCCGGGTCTCCGCCGCGTCCGCGCCCACGACGACACCGGGCACGATCCGCACGGGCACGCGGAAGCCCAAGGTCACGGCACACGCGTCACAGTGCCGCGAGCCGCCGTTGTCCACACCCGGCTGATTGCGCTGCGCGCCGTCGGGGTCGCCGACGGGTGCCTGGTGCTGAGCGGGGGCGCGTCCGGCGGAAGGGGACAGGGCGGGACGTACGGCGGCTGCGCGGCCCACGGCCCCGACGTTCGGCCCGTACGTGGCGCTGCTGGCCACGTGGGTGGAGACCGCCACGGGCTCCGAGGCGTGCCTGTGAGCCGTGGTGGCCACGCCCACGTCGCTTCCGCCGCCGTGCGAGGGCTGTGGGGTGGCGGGGACCGGCACCGGTGTCGACTGTGCCGGAAGCGTCTGCACCGGAAGAGTCGGCTCGGCGGGCAACGAGGGCGGAGTCGGCAGCGACGAAAGCGGCGGCACCTGGACCTTGGCCAACACCTCGGTCACCGTCTTCACGACATCGGCGACCGGCTGTACGACCTGAGCCGTGGTCTCCGGAACCAGCACCGGAACCGACTTCACCACCGAAGTCACCACCGGAATCCCGGGCTTGCCCAGACGCACCGGCTGCGGCTGGCCCAGACGCACCGGCCGCGCCGGGACCGAACCGCCCTCCGCCGCCTGCGCCTGCCCCCCGAAGACAACGCCGAGCACGAACAACCCGCCGACCAGCAGGGCGACTTGGAGCACCCGTCGACGCACACGCCGCCCAACCGCCGTACGCGTCACGCGCAGGGCGGCACCGGACAGTGCGGCGGGCCAGTTCATGAGGCGACGATCCTCGCACGGGTGTCCCCTGGACGCACAAGCCCCCTACCGCACACGCCAGTTCGTCACGCGGTGTCCGGTATCGGCAACGGCCGCTTCTCGATCGCCGCCGCCATCACCTCCGGGAACAGGTCGGGCGTACAGGCGAAGGCCGGCGCGCCCAACGCGGCCAGCGCGGAGGCGTGTTCGCGGTCGTAGGCGGGCGTGCCCTCGTCGGAGAGCGCGAGCAGGGTCACGAACTGCACCCCCGACGCCTTCATCGCCGCCACCCGCTTCAGCATCTCGTTCCGGATGCCCCCCTCATAGAGGTCGCTGATCAGCACGACCACCGTCTCCGCGGGCCGGGTGATCTGCGACTGGCAGTACGCGAGCGCCCTGTTGATGTCCGTACCGCCGCCGAGCTGGGTCCCGAAGAGCACGTCCACCGGGTCGTCGAGCTGGTCGGTGAGGTCGACGACCGCCGTGTCGAAGACGACGAGCCGGGTGTTGATCGACCGCATCGACGCGAGCACCGCCCCGAACACGGAGGCGTAGACGACCGACGCCGCCATCGAACCGGACTGGTCGATGCAGAGGATGACCTCCTTCTTCACGGACTGGGACGCCCGCCCGTATCCGATCAGCCGCTCCGGCACGATCGTCCGGTACTCCGGCAGGTAGTGCTTGAGGTTGGCCGCGATCGTGCGGTTCCAGTCGATGTCGTGGTGGCGCGGCCGGTTGATACGGGCGCTGCGGTCGAGCGCGCCGGTGAGGGTGGCCCGGGTGCGGGAGGCGAGCCGCTTCTCCAGGTCCTGGACGACCTTGCGGACGACCGCCCGCGCCGTCTCCTTCGTGGTCTCCGGCATCGCCTTGTTGAGGGAGAGCAGCGTGCCGACGAGATGCACGTCGGCCTCGACCGCCTCCAGCATCTCCGGTTCGAGGAGCAGCGCGGACAGCCCGAGCCGGTCGATGGCGTCGCGCTGCATGACCTGGACGACGGAGGACGGGAAGTACGTCCGGATGTCCCCGAGCCAGCGCGCGACGGACGGCGCCGACGCCCCGAGCCCCGCCGAACGGTCCTTCGCCGCCCGCCCCTTGTCCTGCCTGCCGTACAGCGCGGCGAGCGCCCCGTCCATCGCGGCGTCGTGCCCGGACAGCTCGCACCCGGTGCCGTCGGCGGCATCACCCCCGAGCACCAGCCGCCACCGCCGCAACCGCTCCTGGCCGAGCTGGCCGGACCGGCCAGGATCCGCGACCTCGCTGTCCGCGACCGTCTCGGTCCCCCGGTGGTCCCCGTACTCATCCGCGCACCCCCGTACGCAGCCCTTCCCACAGCGGCACGACCCGCACGGCCGTCACCGGCCGGTCCACGCCCCCACCGGCACGCGCCAGTTGACCCCTCTCCCCCGGCCTCCGCGTGCTCTGCCTGTTGTTGCCCGTCATCCCGCCACCCCCACAAGCTCGTTGTCGTCCAGCCCCAACAGCAGCCGCAGCACCGGCACCACCGCGTCCGCGCGCCCCGCGTCCAACTCCGCCCCGAACCCGGGTATCCCGGCCGCCGTCGCCGCCGTACCCACCTGCTTCCCCGGCCCGCGCCGCACCAACTCCCCGAGTGTCCGGCGCACTCCGGACTCGTACGACGAGAACGTTCGCCGCAGCAAAGGCAGTACGTCCGTGAACGCCTCCGCCGGCACTCCGGTCAGCCACGCGTCCACCAGCCCGAGCAAGCGCTCGTCGTGCACGAGGAGCAGCCCGCCCCCGCCGCCGACGAACCCCTCGATCCACGCGGCCGCGTCGGCGGGCGGTGTCCCTGGCGAGAGCACGAGCCCCATCAGCCGGGCCGCCTCGTCCGGCCCCAACTCCCCTTCGTCCAGCAGGAGTCGTACGGCTCGGCCTCGGATGACGCCGGGGACGGTGTCCCGCGCGGAGAGCGTGCGGAGGACGGCGCGCCAACGGTCCCGCAGGCCACCGTGCCCGGGGCCGGGGCCAGGTCCGGAACCAGGTCCGTCGCCCTGCCCAGGCGCAGAGGTGTCACCATGCCCGGGTCCAGAGGCGTCGCCCAACAGCGCCACCGCCCCGTGCACCGCGTCCACATGCCGCCGCATCTCCTCGGCGGCGTCCGCGTCAAGGGCCGCGCAGGCCGGGGGCAGCCCGACGAAGACGCGCTCGGCGAGGCCCGCCGCGACCTCCGTCAGCGCGCCGGTGTCGGTGCCGCGTACGTCGCCGTAGCGCAGCGAACGGACCAGCGCGGGCAGCGCCTGGGCGAGATGGCCGACGTCGGTGTCGAGGGCCGCGCGGTCGGCGAGGACCTTCATCACCACCGGGAGCGCGTCCGGCAGTTCGGCCAGCAGGCAGTGCTCGGCGAGGGCGGTGACGTCGGCGAGGCTCTGCGCCCCGACGGCGTCCGCCTCCGCCTTGGCGGTCGCCGCCGCGAGCACGGTGGTCCCCCAGACTCCGGCCTCGGCGACCCGCACCGCCAACTCCGGCTCCCAGCGCAGCCGCCAGGTCTCCCGGAACGTACCCGTGCTCCCCCGCGACACGGTCGGCTCGCCCCACTCGATGCGCAACAGCCGCAGCCGGTGCAGAAGCCTGCTGCGCCCGGCGTCGGTCTCCTTGCGCAGGTCGAGCTCCAACTCCCGCTCCAGCGCCTCCGGT
Source organism: Streptomyces sp. N50 (assembly GCF_033335955.1). Lineage (GTDB taxonomy): Bacteria > Actinomycetota > Actinomycetes > Streptomycetales > Streptomycetaceae > Streptomyces. The sequence continues at coordinate 5,640,547 of NZ_CP137549.1, read as the reverse complement.
TTGATCCGCAGCCTGCGCTGCGAACGGTCGAGGTCGCGCTGCAACGGCACGGCGGGCGCACCCGGCGGCACCTCGCCCAGCACATCCCCGACGACGAGCCGGTCGTGCACCAGCGCCAGCGGGATGTCCGAGCCCTCGCACATCACCGCCCGCACGGCGTCGGTGGTCTCTCCAAGCCCCGGCAACGGCCGCCCGCGCATCACGGCAAGCGTCTCCGCCAGCCGTACGGCCTCGATGACATGGGCCGGGGAGACGATCCGGTCCTCCTCCCGGAACAGTCCCGCGACCTTGGTCATCCACCGCTCGACCGGCCGGTCCGGGGCGCCGAACAGATGGCCGTACCAGCCCGGCGAGTCGATCCCCGCGCCGTACCCGCTGGCCCGCGACAGCCGGCGGTGCGTCCACGGCACCCAGGTCAGATCGGCCTTGACCTTGGGCAGCCCCTTCAGCAGCGCGCGGTCCGCCGCGACGGACGCCTTCTGCCGCAGCGCGGGCACGTGCCAGGCCCCGCACACCACGGCCACGTCGTCCTCGAACTCCCGCTGCGCCGCCCGCACTTGGAGCCGCATATACGCCTCACGCACCAGATCCCGCTCGTGCCCGCCGACCCCGTACGTCTCGCGCAGCGCCCCCATCGCCTCCTCAAGCGCGGTGAACGGCGCGAACGCGTCCCGCTCCCCCACACCCCGGTGCTCGACGACGTCCTCCCACCAGCGCTCGGGATCGTCGTAACCAGCGGCCTCGGCAAGGACGGCGAGGGGATCGACGCGGATGTCGGTGCCGGGGTCGGAGGCGCCGGGTTCGGAGGCGCCCGGGGCGGAGGGGGTCGAGGCGGAAGGATCCGGGCCGGAGGGGTCCGGGCCGGAGGGATCTGAGGCAGAAGGGGATCCGCTGGGCGGTGTCTCGGCAGTCGGTGTCTCGGCAGCCGGCGTCTCGGCGGTCGGGGCCGGCTGTTCCTTCCCCGTCGACTCGCCCTCGGCGTCGTCCTTTCCCCACGCCAGCGTGTGCGTGGCCGGGAGGTCGATGAAGCGGGCCGGGACCTCGTGCTCCAGGGCCCAGCGGATGGCGACCCATTCCGGGGAGAACTCGGCCAGCGGCCAGAAGGCCGAGCGGCCCGGCTCGTCCACGGCGTGGCCGAGGAGCGCGACCGGCGGCCGCATGTCCTCGTCGGCGGCCAGCGGGATCAACGCGTCGGCCTCCGGCGGCCCTTCGATCAGGACCACCCGCGGCTGAGCCGCGTCCAGCGCCGCCCGCACGGCCCGCGCCGAACCGGGCCCGTGATGCCGCACCCCGAGCAACAGCGGCCCGGCACCCCGGCCCCCCTCAACTCCTGCCACTACGTCCCCCTCCCCTCCGGATCGGACTCCACACGGAGTCGTCGTCGACCAGCCCCCTGAAGCCGCTCACGCGCTCACCTCCCGGCAGGCCCGGTAGAAGTCCTTCCAGCCGTCGCGCTCGCGGACGACCGCCTCCAGGTACTCCTGCCAGATGACCCGGTCGGCCGCCGGATCGCGGACGACGGCGCCGAGGATGCCCGCGGCGACATCGCTGGGCCGCAGCAGTCCGTCACCGAAGTGGGCTGCCAGGGCAAGGCCGTTGGTGACGACGGAGATCGCCTCGGCCGTCGACAGCGTGCCGCTGGGCGACTTGAGCTTCGTCCGCCCGTCCGCGGTGATCCCGTCGCGCAGTTCGCGGAAGACGGTCACCACGCGGCGGATCTCGTCGACGCCCTCGGGCACGGCGGGCAGGTCGAGGGAGCGGCCGATCTGGTCGACGCGACGGGCGACGATCTCGACCTCGGCATCCGCGCTCTCCGGCAGCGGCAGCACCACCGTGTTGAAACGGCGGCGCAGCGCGCTGGAGAGGTCGTTGACTCCACGGTCGCGGTCGTTGGCCGTGGCGATGAGATTGAAGCCGCGGACGGCCTGCACCTCCTGCCCCAACTCCGGTATCGGCAGCGTCTTTTCCGACAGGATCGTGATGAGCGAGTCCTGTACGTCGGCCGGGATCCGGGTCAGCTCCTCGACCCGCGCGGTCATCCCCTCCGCCATGGCCCGCATGACGGGGCTGGGCACGAGGGCGTCCCGGCTCGGGCCGTTGGCCAGCAGCTGCGCGTAGTTCCAGCCGTAGCGGATCGCCTCCTCCGGAGTGCCGGCGGTGCCCTGCACGATCAGGGTCGAGTCACCGCTGACCGCCGCCGCGAGGTGCTCGGACACCCAGGTCTTCGCGGTGCCGGGCACGCCGAGCAGAAGCAGGGCGCGGTCGGTGGCGAGGGTGGTGACGGCAACCTCGACGATGCGGCGCGGGCCGACGTACTTCGGCGTGATCACCGTGCCGTCCGGCAGCGTGCCGCCGAGAAGGTACGTGGCGACCGCCCACGGCGACATCTTCCAGCGGACCGGACGCGGCCGGTCGTCCTGCGCGGCCAGCGCGGCGAGTTCACCGGCGAAGGCGTCCTCGGCATGCGGCCGCAACGCCTCGTCCGACGGCTTCTCGTTCGCCTGCTCAGGCGTGGTTCCTACGGACACAGTCATGGCTGAGGCCCCCTCCAGCTCGGCCGGTTCGGATCTGGTGTCCACCTTGCACGACCCCACTGACAACGCGTTCCGACCTGCGAAAACGCGTTCACGAAGCCGGTCGCGGGACCGCCCGCACAACCACCCGCGGCCCGCCCGCGGCCCACCTGCGGCCCGCCTGCACCCCAGCGCCCCGCCAGCCCGCCCACCGCCCGCTCGCAGACCGCCCACCGCCCGCTCGCGGACCGATTGTCAGTGCCGGGATCTACCTTCGATGACATGACTCAGCAGGGGGTGCGCTGGACGGCTGATCAGGTGCTGGCACTGGCGCCTGACGCAGCGTCACGCAAAGCGGGAAGCAAGCTCGGGGCGGCGGGGCCGTGGTCCGAGGCGGGCAGTTCTGACGAGGGGACGGTGTGGGGGCTGTGCAAGGGCAGTGGCAGCAAGCCGTATCAGACGGTCGTCGACATCGCGGACACCGCGGGGCCGGCGTACAAGTGCAGTTGCCCGAGCCGCAAGTTCCCGTGCAAGCACGCGCTGGGACTGCTGCTGTTGTGGGCGGGCGAGGACGGCGCGGTCCCGTCGGGGCAGGCGCCGGGCTGGGCCGAGGAGTGGCTGGCGGGGCGGCGGAAGCGGACGGAGGAGAAGCGGGCGGCGGGGGCGTCCGCTTCCCCGGCCGCCGCTGATCCGGAGGCGGCGCGGCGCCGGGCGGAGCGCCGGGCCGAGCGGATCACCGCCGGCGCGGGCGAGCTGGAGCAGCGGCTGACGGACCTGCTGCGCGCCGGCCTGGCCTCGGCGGAGCAGGCGGGGTACGGGCTGTGGGAGGAGACAGCGGCCCGCATGGTCGACGCCCAGGCCCCCGGACTGGCCGCGCGCGCGAGGGAGTTGGGGGCGATCCCGTCCTCGGGCCCCGGCTGGCCGGTCCGCCTGCTGGAGGAGAGCGCCCTGCTCCACCTCCTCGACCAGGCCTGGCTGCGCCGCGAGCACCTGCCCGACGACCTGGCGGCCACGGTCCGCTCCCGCATCGGCCTGCCTTCCTCCCCGGACGGCCCGCCCCTGCGCGACCACTGGCTGGTCCTCGCCCAGTACGACACGACGGACCCGAAACTGACGACCCGAAGAATCTGGCTGCACGGCACGGACTCGGGCCGCACCTCCCTACTCCTCTCTTACGGCGCCGCCGGCCGCGCCCCCGAGTTGGCACTGCCCATGGGACTCGCCCTGGACGCGGAGGTGTCCGCGTTCCCGGGCGCCGGACAGCTCCGGGCGGCCCTGGGTGAGCAGTTCGCGGCCCCTTCGCCTACGACGGCCCGACCGCAAGGGGTGCCGACAGCTCAGGCCGCCGTCCACTACGGGGAGGCCCTACGGCACGACCCGTGGCTGGATTCCGTCCCGGTGACACTGGACCGCGTCGTCCCCACCCCGGACGGCGACTCCTGGCAACTGGCGGACGCCGACACGGATTTGGCACTCCCGCTCACCCCCACCGCCCGTTCCCGCCCCGGCCTGTGGCGGCTCGTCGCCCTCTCCGGCGGCGCCCCGGTGAAGGTCTTCGGCGAGTTGGGCCACCGCGGCTTCACCCCGTTGACGGCCTGGCCGGAGGGCGCGGGAGAGCCGGTGTCCCTGTGCTGAGCCCACTCACCGACTCGATGGAAGGCACCGCATGAACAGCACCCCCGCTCCGGCGCCCCCGGCGGGCGACTGGGAAGAGCTCGTCACCGCCGCGCTGCTCGGCACGGACCGCCGTACACCTCCGGGGTGCGCGCCGGGCCAGGACGCACCCGTGGCCCTGCTGGACGCGGCGGCCGTGGAGACCGTACGGCGGCGGGCGGGGCTGACTCCGACGCGGGCGGCCGAGCGCCCGGAACCGGCCGCGCCCGACGCGCGTCCGGCGCTGCCCGCCGCGGCGGCGCGCAGGCTGGCGATGCTGCTGACCGACCGTCCCGGTACGGGTGGTGGGGGCCGTAGGGGCACCTCGCCGGATCTCATGGAGCTGCTGCCCCAGTGGCTGACGGCGGCCAACGCGCGCGGGTTCGCCGCCCCCGTCCAGGCCTTGCCCGCGCTGCTGGACGCGGCCCGGGGGCGTACGGATCTGCGGCCGGCGGCGCTGGAGTTCGCTGGCCCGCGCGCGTTGTGGCTGGCCCGGCTGAACCCGGACTGGCGGTTCGCCCTGCGCGCGACACCGGGCGGCGGCACGGCCCTGCCGGACCTCGACGCCCCGGACCAGGTCCAACTGCTGTGGCAGGAGGGGCTGTTCGCCGAGCGGGTCGCCCTGCTCGCGGCGATACGGGCGCACCGGCCGCCCGCCGCACGGGAGTTGCTCGTCACGACCTGGGCGACGGAGCGGGCCGAGGACCGGCTGATGTTCCTCGACTCGCTGCGGATGAGGCTCTCCGCCGAGGACGAGCCGTTCCTGGAGCAGGCGTTGGCCGACCGGAGCCGCAACGTCCGTGCCACGGCGGCGGAGTTGCTGTCGGCACTCCCGGACTCGGCGCTCGCCGCGCGGATGGCGGTACGGGCGTCGGCCTGCGTGGCCGTCGACCGCACGCGCGAGGAACCAGGCCTGGTGGTCGAGGCACCGCACGAGTGCGACTCGGGGATGGAGCGGGACGGGGTGGTCGCCAAGGCTCCGGCGGGTCGGGGTGAACGCTCGTGGTGGCTCGGCCAGTTGGTGGAGGCGACTCCGCTCGGGACCTGGGAGCGGCGGCTCGGCGGACGTACGCCCGCGGAGATCGTGGCGCTTCCGGTGGCGGACGACTGGCGGAGCGAGCTGCACGCCGCGTGGTGCCGGGCGGCGGTACGGCAGCGGAACGCCGAGTGGGCCCGGGTGCTGCTGGGGACCCCGTCGGCACCGGAGGCGGGCGGGCCGGGGGCGGTGTCCCTGGCCGAGCGCGCCAAGCTGCTCAGCACGCTGGGCGGGGGCGAACGGGCCGACTGGGTCGCCGGGTTCATCGCGGCGCAGGGGCTGTCCGAGGCGTTTCAGCTGCTCGGGGTGTGTGCGGTGCCGTGGGCCGCGCCGCTTGGGCGGGCTGTCGTGGACGCGCTCAACATCGCTCGGGACGCGGGGAGTTACCCGTGGAGTTTCAGTGGGGTGATGGGGCTGGCCGAGCGGTGTCTCGATCCGGGCGAGGCGGGTCGGCTGGACGGGTTGCTGGCGGTGCCGGACGAGACGGAGGACGCGGCGCCGGGTGCGGGGGGTTATTGGGCGGAGGCGTTTCAGCGGCTGGTCACGACGTTGCGGTTGCGCGCGGCGATGACGGAGGAACTGGGGGCGCCGTAGAAACCAGGGGAGCCGGAGGCGCCGTAGAAGCTTGGGGGCTGTGCCCCCAAACCCCCCTTCGGCCTGAACAGCCTCGTCCTCAATCGCCGGACGGGCTGACAATGCCGGCCCGCACTGAAAAGCGAACCCCCGTCCGCCGAAGGCCCTACGCCCCCGCCGGCTGCCGCACGTTCTCCCGCACCCAGTCCACGATCGCCTGCGTCGTCGCCCCGGGTGTGAAGATCTCCGCGACGCCCTTCTCCTTGAGGGGGGCGATGTCCGCCTCCGGGATGATGCCGCCGCCGAAGACGAGGATGTCCTCCGCCTCGCGCTGCTTGAGGAGGTCGATGACCGCGGCGAAGAGGGTGTTGTGGGCGCCGGAGAGGATGGAGAGGCCGATCGCGTCGGCGTCCTCCTGGATCGCGGTGTCGACGATCTGCTCGGGGGTCTGGTGGAGGCCGGTGTAGATGACCTCCATACCGGCGTCGCGCAGCGCCCGCGCGATCACCTTGGCCCCGCGATCGTGGCCGTCGAGCCCCGGCTTGGCCACCACCACGCGGATCGGACCGGCTGCCACACCCATCACTGCCTCCATGAAGCGACTGCGTTCATCCCTACCCACGGGTACCGCGGTACCCGCATCAGTGCGGGAAGTGAACGAACGTTATCTCCAGCATCCCGCAACCGGCAGTTTCGCGGCGGATACCGAGGGGGAAATCACACGATGGGACACGTTCGCCGCGCAGCGTTCCAGCGGGAACAAGCGCACCGGGAGCCGCAACGAGGTCGCCGTACCACCGCGCCGCAGGCCGCGCGGCCCGGTGGTACGGCGCATCGGCGCAGGCACGTAGGGCACGCAGGGCAGGTACGGCACGACAGCGGGAAGCCTCGTCGCCAGACCGACAGGGCTCCTCGGTACATCGACGGCGTCGGTCACGCCGTGCGCCGCACTCACCCCACGCGTATCCCTCGGGCACCGCCGGTGACCCTCGCCGTGGCCTCCCACGAGGGCACACGGGGGACGGAGCTGTCGTTCCGTGTGCCGACAGGAGGTCGGCCATGAAGGTCACCGGGGCTTCAGTGCCCTTTCTCCCCCTCTGTCAGCGCCTCCTGCCCAGCAGGCTGGCGGGCCTCTCGATGACCCTCCTGAAAGCGACCGCCCTGGAGATCGTGATCCTCGCGGGCCACCTCCTCCTCTATCCCTCCGGCATCACCCAGGAACACCGGGAACCCCTGCCCGAGCCGCCCTCCCCCGAGGACGCGACACAGCTGCCGACCGAGGCGAAGCCGCCGGTGGTGCTGCTGCACGGGTTCATCGACAACCGCTCGGTCTTCGTGCTGCTGCGCCGCTCCCTGGCCCAGCACGGCCACCGCCAGGTCGAGTCCCTCAACTACTCGCCGCTGACCTGCGACATCCGCACCGCCGCCGAGCTGCTCGGACGGCACATCGAGGAGATCTGCGAGCGCACCGGCAGCCGGGAGGTCGACATCGTCGGGCACAGCCTCGGCGGGCTGATCGCGCGCTACTACGTGCAGCGGCTCGGCGGCGACCTGCGGGTCCGCACGCTCGTGACGCTCGGCACACCGCACTCCGGCACGGCCGTCGTCCCGCTGGCCAACGCCCACCCGATCGTCCGGCAGATGCGGCCCGGCTCGCCGGTGATCGAGGAGCTGGCCCGCCCCGCGCCCGGCTGCCGTACGCACTTCGTCAGTTTCTGGAGCGACCTCGACCACCTGATGGAGCCGCTGGAGACGGCCTGCGTCGACCATCCCGACCTGATCGCCCAGAACGTCCAGGTCAGCGGCATCGGCCACCTCGCCCTGCCGGTCCACCCGGCTGTCGCGACCGGCATCCGCCAGGCCCTCGACACCCCGCTGCCGGAAGCCCCGGCCGCGAACCGCACCGGCGCCCACGCGAACCCCCGCACCGGCGGCCTGACAGTGGCCTGACCGGATACCGACAGCGGGCACACAGCACCCCGAAGATCGAACGCTATTCGAACCCACGGCCAAACCCGTGCCCGCCGTCCCCCGAAACACGGTCGAATGCCCGTTTCCTGCTGACGCGAAACCTGACGAAGATTGTCGCGCCCGCATACTGCCGGGTACAGTCCACCGCACTGCTCTGGCAGCCCCTGTTGTCGAGGCGAATAGAGAAGTTGGTGAACGATCGTCACCCGTCGGGGACCATGACCACCCCGGCTCCGGCTTCCGATGCCACCTCGGCGCACTACGCGTCGTACGGCGGGCAGGACGCCCAGTACGGTGACTTCACCACGTACGGCGACCACACCGCCACGGATTTCCACCCGGGCGCGGCCGCCCAGGCCACCGCGACCTTCGCGACGGACCCCCTCTTCGGCGACATGCCGGGCAACGGCCATGGCCACGGGCAGGACACCGGGTCGCACGCCACCGGCGCCTACGACTCCTCCGCCTGGTCCACGGGTGCCCAACACACCCTGAACTACGACCCGTACGCGGCCCAGCACCACGCCGCCTACGACACGGGCGCCTACGAGACCACCGCCTGGTCGGCCGACTACCAGCAGCTGTCCGCCATCCCGCCGCAGACCGGTGCCCCCGATGTCAGCGGCCAGTGGGACGCGAACGCCTGGCTCCAGCCCGACACTTCGGCGCATGCCGCCACCCCCGCCGACCAGACCCAGCAGTGGCAATGGGGCACGCAGACCTTCGACACCGGTACCTACGACGCCACGCAGTGGAACGCCGACGGCACCGCCGCCGACGCGACCACCACCTTTGAACAGGCGTCGTACGACGGGACGCACGAGGGCACGTACGACGAACCCGCCCCGGAAGACGGCGAGTTGACCGGCGAGTTGACCGCCACCGGCGAGCTGCCCGTCCTCGACGAGGCCGAGCCGGAACCGGACGGGTCCTCGTCACAGCCCGAACTCCTCGACGACCAGGAGGAGTTCACCCCGTCCGCGGCCCCGGCCGGTTCGCGCGCCGCGGCCCGCAACGGGAGCCGTTCCCGCCGCCGGACGCCCCCGAAGCGGTCCGCGCTGATGACCATCGCCGTACCGTCCGCGTGTGTGATGGGGGTCGCCGGGATCGCCGCCGCGTCCGTCGGCACGTTCACCGGCGGCAGCGACACGACGGCCTCCGCCTCGGACGCGACCTCGGTCAAGCCGTCCGTCGCGAACAACAAGCTGGACGCCCAGATCAAGAGCCTGTCGGCCGGTGCCGACGACTTCGCCGACCGGGCCAGCCGTACGCAGGAACGTATCGACCTCAAGGCCCAGCAGGAGGCCGAGAAGAAGAAGGCTGCGGCGGAGGCGGCCCGCAAGGAGCGGCTGCGCCCCAAGTACGTGCTGCCGGTGACGCAGAAGGGCCTCAGCGCCTACTTCGGCCAGGCCGGCGTCAACTGGATGTCCGTGCACACGGGCATCGACTTCCCCGTCTCGTACGGCACGAACGTGATGGCCGCGACCGACGGCGTCGTCTCCACGAAGTGGAACAGCGCCTACGGCAACATGCTGATCCTCACCGAGAAGGACGGCACGCAGACCTGGTACTGCCACCTCTCCAGCTACCGGGTCGCCTCCGGTACGACGGTGAAGGCCGGCGACTCGATCGCGTACTCCGGGAACTCCGGCAACTCCACCGGCCCGCACCTGCACTTCGAGGTACGCCCGGCGGGCGGGGCGGCGATCGACCCGCTCCCGTGGCTCCGCAGCCACGGGCTCGACCCGACGTAAGCCGCCGCCCCAACTCCCTTACGGGCAGCCCCCCTTAAGCCCCCAAGGGGCCCCTCAAGGGCAACTCCCTTACGCGCTACAGCTTTTCCACCGGCGCGTACCGCAGCAGCAGCCGCTTCGGCTTGGGCTCCCCGAAGTCGACCGTCGCCTCCGCGTTCGACCCCGTGCCCTTCACGCCGACCACCGTGCCGAGCCCGAACTGGTCGTGCGTGACCCGGTCGCCGACGGCCAGCGCCACGACCGGCTTCTCCGAGGTCCTGCGGGTGGCGAAGCCCGAGGCGCCCGACGCCGACGAGCGCGAGCGGGACGAGGACAGCGAGGACGCGATGCCCGAGGCCGGACCCGTCGACGGCGGAGCCGCCATCGCGCCGGTCCGCTTCCACTCCACGTGCGCCGCCGGGATCTCCTCCAGGAAGCGGGAGGGCGGGTTGTACGACGGCTGGCCCCACGCGCTGCGCAGCGACGAGCGGGTGAGATACAGGCGTTCCCGCGCGCGCGTGATGCCCACGTACGCGAGACGGCGTTCCTCCTCCAGCTCCTTGGCCTGGCCGAGGGCGCGCATGTGCGGGAAGACGCCGTCCTCCATGCCGGTGAGGAAGACGACCGGGAACTCAAGTCCCTTGGCGGTGTGCAGGGTCATCAGCGTGATGACTCCGGAACCGTCCTCGTCCTCGTCCGGGATCTGGTCGGAGTCGGCGACTAGCGCCACCCGCTCCAGGAACGCGGCGAGCCCGACGGGCGTCTCGCTCTCCCCGTCCCCGCCACTGTTCTCCTGCTCAAACTCCAGGGCTACGGCGGCCAGTTCCTGGAGGTTCTCGATGCGGGTCTCGTCCTGCGGGTCGGTGGAGGCCTGCAACTCGGCGAGGTAGCCGGTGCGTTCGAGGATCGCCTCCAGGACCGTCGCCGGGCCCGCGCCGGACTCGACGATCGTCCGGAGGTCCTCCATCAGCGTGTTGAACTTCTTGACCGCGTTCGTCGACCGCGCGGCCATGCCGTAGGCCTCGTCGACGCGCTTCAACGCCTGCGGGAAGCTGATCTTCTCGCGCTGCGAGAGGGCGTCGATCATCGCCTCGGCGCGCTCGCCGATGCCGCGCTTGGGGACGTTGAGGATGCGGCGCAGCGGGACCGCGTCCTCCGGGTTGGCCAGGACGCGGAGGTAGGCCAGGACGTCCCGGACCTCCTTGCGCTCGTAGAAGCGGACGCCGCCGACGACCTTGTAGGGCAGGCCGACGCGGATGAAGATCTCCTCGAAGACACGGGACTGGGCGTTCGTCCGGTAGAAGACGGCGACGTCTGAGGCCTTCGCGTCGCCCGCGTCGGTGAGACGGTCTATCTCCTCGGCGACGAACTGCGCCTCGTCGTGCTCCGTGTCCGCGACATAGCCGGTGATCTGCGCGCCCGCGCCCGCGTTGGTCCACAGGTTCTTGGGGCGGCGGGACTCGTTGCGCTCGATGACCGCGTTGGCCGCGCTCAGGATCGTCTGTGTGGAGCGGTAGTTCTGCTCCAGGAGGATCGTCGTCGCGTTCGGGTAGTCCTCCTCGAACTGGAGGATGTTGCGGATCGTCGCCCCGCGGAAGGCGTAGATCGACTGGTCGGCGTCACCCACGACACACAACTCGGCGGGCGGGAGGTCGTGTTCACTGGGAGGGACGTCGACCGGGTGCTCGGAGGTGCCGACCAGCTCGCGCACCAGCGCGTACTGCGCGTGGTTGGTGTCCTGGTACTCGTCGACCATGACGTGGCGGAAGCGGCGGCGGTAGTGCTCGGCGACGTCCGGGAAGGCGCGCAGCAGGTTGACCGTCGTCATGATCAGGTCGTCGAAGTCGAGGGCGTTGGCCTCGCGCAGCCGCGACTGGTACATCGCGTAGGCCTGGGCGACGGTCTTCTCGAAACCGTCGGCCGCCTGGGCGGCGAAGTCCTCTTCGTCGATCAGCTCGTTCTTCAGGTTCGAGATCTTGGCGCTGAAGGACTTCGGGGGGAAGCGCTTCGGGTCGAGGTCCAGGTCGCGGCAGACCAGGGCCATGAGGCGCTTGGAGTCGGCGGCGTCGTAGATCGAGAACGAGGACGTGAAGCCGAGCTTCTTCGACTCGCGGCGCAGGATGCGGACGCACGCGCTGTGGAAGGTCATCACCCACATCGCGTTGGCGCGCGGGCCGACGAGCTGCTCGACGCGCTCCTTCATCTCGCCCGCGGCCTTGTTCGTGAAGGTGATCGCGAGGATCTGCCCGGGGTGTACGTTCCGCTCACCCAGCAGGTAGGCGATGCGGTGGGTGAGCACGCGGGTCTTGCCGGAGCCGGCGCCGGCCACGATGAGCAGCGGGGTGTCGGAGTGGACGACGGCCGCGCGCTGGTTCTCGTTCAGCCCGTCCAGGAGCGCCGCCGGGTCGGCCACCGGGCGTGGGGCGCCGTCCCGGTAGTGGGCGTCTCTGCTCGCGGGCACGTCGAACTTCCCGCCGAACAGGTCGTCCGGAATCGGCTCCGGTCCGTGCTCGTCCTCGGGCGGGGGCGGGGGCTCTCCCTCGTGGGCACGGGGGCCCTGGAGATCCGCCAGGAAGCTGTCGTCAAAGAGGCTGCTCATCGCCTTCCGAGTTTAGGGCGCCCCACTGACAACCGGCTGCCACCCCGAAAACTGGGGAAAATTCACGGATCAGAACCGGTCGATCACGACCAGCGACGACCGATCCCGCGCATGGCCAAGCTCACGGACGCGTACCGGGCATATCGGCCATCAACCTTCACACAAGCCACACGAATTGGTTAGCGTTCGATCAAGCCGTACGACCCCGCCGACCTGGGGTGCGTCGGTCCAACTCCCGTTCCGGGCACGGACCGTAGGCATCATCTGGAAGGAGTCGTCTCCTTTGGCGTCGTCGCACCGCAAGCCGCGTTCCGCGGGTTCGCGCATCGCAGGCATATGGACCCCCGCCGCCGACGACGGCGACCGGAGCCTCGGAGAGGTCGAGCGGAAGGTCGACGACCTCTACCGGCAGGCGGAGTCGGGGACCGAGACGTACAACGCGACCAGGGAGAGGGCGGCCAGGCAGCGCGGGCGCGTCGACACCGGCCCGGAGGACGTGCCCAAGCTCGCGCGGACGCTCAACTCCGCGCGGGAGCGGCTGGGTTCGTTCACCGCCGCGCAGTACCGCACCAGGGCCTCCGCTCCGGACGCCTCGGCGTTCCTGCTCCCGGACACCCCGCAGGACTACTTCGAGCAGGCCCAGCTGATGAGCCGGCTGACCAGCCGCCAGAAGAACGCGGTTCGCCACGAGACGCCCGAGAGCCTCCCCACGCCCGCCGACACGCAGAGCGACCTGAGGACGGCCAAGGCCACCGTCCAGAAGAAGCTCTCCACGGCACGCGAGCTGCTGGCGCGGCCGACCGCGCGGAAGCACCAGGAGGCGACGGCACTCGCGCGGCAGCAGGCCGTCGCCTTCGCCCGCGCCCAGGTCGGCAAGCCGTACGTCTGGGGCGCCGCCGGACCCGGCTCGTACGACTCCTCGGGCCTCACCCAGGCCGCCTGGAAGGCCGCCGGAGTGACCCTCCCGCGCGTGATCACCGACCAGGCGAACGCCGGCACGACGGTCTCCCTGGCCGACGCGCAACCCGGTGACCTGGTCTTCTTCCACGAAGACATCACCCACGTCGGTGTCTACGTAGGCGACGGCACGATGATCCACGCCCCGAAGCCCGGCGCCTACGTCCGCGAGGAGCCGGTCCACCACGACGGCGCGGCGACCGTCCACAGCGTGGTGCGGCCGGCCTGAGCGGGTTCTCGGCACGCACACACGCGTGCAGGTGTTTTTGAGCTCCACGCGCGCGTGGCCCGCCGTCGGCACCGGGGCCACTCCCTAGCATCGGGCCATGTCCGATACCGGTATCTCCCGCTTCCGCGCCTGGTGGGCGCAGCGTCCGCCGGCGGCCGGGGCCGTCGTGATGGCCACCGCGATCGTGTCGGTCGGCCTGCGGGTCACGGGATACGAGGTGCTGTCCCGCATCGCCTTCGCGGTGGCGTGCGCCTTCTGGCTGGGGCTGGCCGCGGACTTCGCCGTACGGCTGCTGTGGGACCGGCGGCGGTGGCTCACGGAAGCGGGGACGCCCGGCGCGCTGACCGCCACGGCCGCGACCGCCGTACTGGGGACGCGGTTCTCGGCGGCGGGCTGGCAGACAGCGGCCGAGGCGCTGCTGGCGCTGGCGGCGGTGCTGTGGCCCTGGCTGCTCGTGCGGGTCGTACGGAACTGGCAGGGGCGGATGCCCGGGACCGTGTTCCTCGGCTGTGTGGCCACCCAGTCGCTGGCCGTCCTGGGGGCGACGGTCGCCGCGGCCGAGTCGGTGGCCTGGCTCGCGCACACGGCGCTGGTGCTGTTCTGGTTCGGGCTGATCCTCTACGGGTTCGCGCTCGCCCGTTTCGAGTGGCGGCAGGTGATCACCGGGGCCGGGGACCACTGGATCGTCGGCGGCGCGCTGGCCGTCTCGGCGCTGGCCGGGTCGAAGCTGATCGCCGCCGACAGCGCGCGCCTGTATCTGTGGAACTCCGACGACCGGGGCGTCCTGCGGGCCGTGACCGTCACGCTGCTGGTGCTCGACGTGGCCTGGTGCGTGGTCCTGGTGGGCGCCGAGGTCGCATGGCCGCGGCTGCGTTTCGACGTGCGGCGCTGGTCGACGGTGTTCCCCTTGGGGATGACGGCGGCGACCATACTCTCCGTAGGCACCGCCGTGGGCGTCTCCTGGCTGCGGACGCCCGGGGAGGTGGTGCTGTGGATCGCGGTGGCGGCCTGGCTGGTGGTCGCCGCGGGGACGGTCCGGTTCTACCTCGCCGGCACGTCCGGGGTCACGTCCACAGGACCGCGATGAAGATGTTCACCATGGTCAGCCCGCCCACCAGCGCGAACTGGCTCTTGTCGACCGTCTCCTCGTCGCGCTTCACATAGACGAGGCCGAGGATCACGATCAGCAGCGCGAGCTTGATGCCGATCTTGATGTTGTTGACGTGCTGATCGTCGGCCTGGTTGAGGCCGACCAGGATCGCGCCGGTGACCAGCATGGTCAGCGCGCCGTGCAGCATGCCGGGGACGAAGCGGGCCGTGCCCTGGCCCATCGCCTTCATCTGGGTGAGGAAACCGCCGAGCAGCGCGGCGATGCCGATGATGTGCAGGCCGACGAAGAGATGGATGAGTACGTCCATGGGTCCGGAGCCTAATCAGGGCCTCGGGGACCGTCCGACACCGCCCCTCGTTACCGCTTCCCGGCCCTTGCATATATGCGGCCCATAGCACCGTGCCGTCCCGCCCCGCGTCGGAACCGCCGCTTCGGTCAGCGCTCCGCGCGAAGGCGGCGGCCCCGGACCGGGATCACCGTCACTTGCGGTCAATCGCCGATCACCTCATGCCAGTTGTGGACATGCGTTACCGGGCCGTCACCATCAGGTTTAGCGTCCTCCACCAGGTGACCGGCTCCCCACCGCCGCCCGGACCAGGGGCGGCAGTCGGCCACCACCGCCGAAGACTGTCCGGCGGCGGCCCGCTCCCCCTGTGCAGGCCGCCGCCGGACGCGCAATCGCCCGCTCCCCCGGCGGTCGTACGAAAGGACGTGCAGTCCACGTGGCAGCGCACCGCAAGCCCCGACAGCGCTCGCTCAGCGGCAACACAGCCCGGACGGCGGCGACGATCGCCCTCGCGGGCGCGGCGACGGCGACCGGCTTCGACGGGACCTCGCACGCCGAGCCACAGCTGACACCGACGCAGGTCAAGACCAAGGTGGACAAGCTGTACCAGGAGGCGGAGGTCGCGACCGAGAAGTACGACGGCGCGAAGGAGAAGGCGGACGCGGCCGAGAAGCGGCTGAACACCCTGCGGGACGAGGCGGCACGCAAGACGGAGAAGCTCAACTCGGCCCGGGACTCGCTGGGTTACGTCGCCGCCGCGCAGTACCGCAGCGGCGGGATCGACCCGGCGGTGCAGCTCATGCTCTCCGACAACCCCGAACGGTATCTGGACGGCGCCGAGTTCGCCGACCGGGTGGGCCACCGGCAGACGGCCGCCGTGGAACTCGTCCGCCAACAGCTGCGCGAGATCGAGCAGTTGCGCGGCGCGGCGCACATCGAGCTGACCTCGCTGAAGTCCCGGCAGGCGGAGCTGGGCAGGCAGAAGAAGACGATCAACGGCAAGCTGGACCAGGCCCGCCGGCTCCTGTCCACCCTGCCCCGCAGCAGCGGGCGCAGGTCGGCGAGGCGGGTGGCTCCGGCCGCGCGTCACGCTCCTCTACGACGGCCAGGGGCGCGCTGGCCGCTCCCGGCTCCTCCGCCGCTCGGGCCGACGCCCCCAACTCCCGTGCGGCGGCGGCCGTTTCCTACGCCTACCAGAAGCTCGGCAGCCCCTACGTCTGGGGCGCGACCGGCCCCAACGCCTTCGACTGCTCGGGCCTCGTCCAGGCCGCGTACAGCTCCGCCGGGGTCTCGCTGCCCCGCACGACCTACGCCCAGATCAACGCGGGCCAGCGGGTCTCCCGGTCCGAACTGCGCCCCGGCGACCTGGTGTTCTTCTACTCCGGCATCAGTCACGTCGGCATCTACGTCGGCGACGGCCAGATGATCCACGCCCCGAACCCGACGGCGCCGGTGCGACTGGCGCCGATCGACGAGATGCCGTTCGCGGGGGCGACACGGGTGGTGTGAATCCCCGGGGTATCCCCCAGGGGTCCAGGTGAACTCCCTTACGGGATATGGCCCTTACGGGTCAGACCAGTCGCCGCGCCGTCGCCCACCGGGTCAGCTCGTGCCGGTTCGACAGCTGGAGCTTCCGCAGGACCGCCGAGACATGGGACTCGACCGTCTTCACCGAGATGAACAGCTGCTTGGCGATCTCCTTGTAGGCGTAGCCGCGCGCGATGAGGCGGAGCACCTCGCGCTCGCGCTGGGTGAGGCGGTCGAGGTCCTCGTCGACCGGCGGGGCGTCGGTCGACGCGAAGGCGTCGAGGACGAAGCCGGCCAGGCGGGGCGAGAAGACCGCGTCGCCCTCCTGGACCCG
Organism: Streptomyces sp. N50; assembly: GCF_033335955.1. GTDB lineage: Bacteria > Actinomycetota > Actinomycetes > Streptomycetales > Streptomycetaceae > Streptomyces. The sequence continues at coordinate 5,624,025 of NZ_CP137549.1, read as the reverse complement.
GAAGATGGAGTTGACGAGGTCCGTGCCGGTGATCGTCTTGGTGACGTAGCCGCGCGCACCGCCGCGGATCACCCCGATCACGTCCTCCGCCGCGTCCGACACGGACAGGGCGAGGAAGCGGACGGGCTGCTCGGCGTCGCTCATCAACGGGGCGCAGCGGCGCAGGACTTCGACCCCGCCGCCACCCGGGAGGTGGACGTCGAGGAGGACCACCTCGGGGCGGGTCGCGGTGATCACCGTGACGGCCTGGTCGACGTCGGCGGCCTCGCCGACCACCTCGACACCGGTCTCGTCGGTGCGGCCGATCTCGGCCTGGACCCCCGTACGGAACATGCGGTGGTCGTCGACGAGGACCACGCGCACGTGACGCCCGCCCGCGCTCCCGCCGGTCGGCTCCGCCGGTTCGTTCGTCTCGGTCGCGTCGCTCATGACGTCTTCTCCGCCCTCTCCATCTCCAGCTCGACCTCGGTGCCGCCGTCCGGCACCGCGCGCAGTCGGGCCGTACCGCCGTGGCGCTCCATACGGCCGATGATCGATTCTCTGACACCCATGCGGTCGGCGGGTATCGAGTCGAGGTCGAAGCCCGGTCCGCGGTCACGGACGGACACGAAGACCGTCTTCCCCTCCACCTCGGCGTAGACCTGTACGGCGCCGCCCTCGCCACCGTACTTGGCCGCGTTGACCATAGCTTCGCGCGCGGCCTGCATCTGGGCGCCGATCCTGTCGTCGAGGGGGCAGTCGCCGACGACGACGACCTCGATGGGGACGCCGTGCTTGTCCTCGACCTCGGCCGCGCTGCGGCGCACCGCCTCGGCGAGGGTGTCGGGTTCGTCGGCCTCGTCCTTTCCGGTGCCCTCCGGTTTGTAGAGCCAGGCGCGCAGGTCGCGCTCCTGGGCACGGGCCAGGCGGCGCACTTCGTTCGGGCTCTCCGCGTTGCGCTGGATCAGGGTCAGGGTGTGCAGCACGGAGTCGTGGACATGGGCGGCGACCTCGGCGCGCTCCTGGGCGCGGATGCGCATCAGGCGCTCCTCGGAGAGGTCCTGGGTCATCCGCACGAGGTACGGGCCGGCGAGCAGGGTGATGCCGACGAGCACCGCGAGGGCCGCCTGGAGGACGGAGCCGAGGTGGTCGGCAGAGCCTTGGAGCACGAAGATCGCGGTGGCGCCGGCGGTGACGAGCAGGACGCCGCCGCCCGCGCGCAGCAGGCTGAGCGTACGGCGGCGGCTGCCGACCTCGGCCCAGCGGGCCCGGCGGGCGTTGTCCGCCTGGCGCCAGACGAGGGCGACGCCCGCGCCGACGAGGACGGTCGGGAAGAGATAGGCCTTGGCGCCATTGCCCAGGTTCACATTGCCGACGAAGACCAGCGCCACGACGACCATGAGGAGGAGGGCGACGATCTGGCCCTTGTCCGGCTTGCGGGCGACGAGCCTTCGGCGGCCGTCCGGCGAGGTCTCGGTGGAGACGAGCGACGGGGGCCGCTGACCGGCGACGCCGCCGACGCCGAGCGGCACGAAGAACCAGAACGAGGCGTACAGCAGCGCGCCGAGTCCGTCCGCGAGGAACAGCCCCACGAACACCAGCCGCACCCAGATCACCGGCAGCCCGAGATGCCCGGCGAGCCCCCGCGCCACACCACCGAGCCAGCGACCGTCACTGCTGCGGTAGAGCTTGCGCGGCGGCCGCGGGTCCTCGACGGGCAATGCTGCGGCTTCCGGCATGCCACCGATGTTCACACGCCCCGCCGTTCAGGGCATCAGGGTCGACCCCCGAGACTCCCCTGATCTTCGAATCCGGCACGGTCTGTCCGCGAAAACGGCGTGCGGCGGGGGTTCTGACGGGTTGCCGGGAGGTGAAGCGGGTGACGGCGGTCCGTGGGTCGGTGGCCGTTGCCGGCTCCGGCTGCGGCTGCGGCTGCGGCTGCGGCTGCGGCTGCGGCTGCGGCTGCGGCTGCGGGGATCTGAGCACCACCGGCACACGAACCGGTCGCGGCACCGGGCGCCGTGACACCTGAGCCCGGCAGCAACCCGTCACCGCGGTCCGCAGGTCGGTGACGGCTGCGGGAGATCCGAACGCCACCGGCACACGAGCCGATCGCAGTGTCAGTCACGACGGCACGGCACAGGAGCCCGACGGGCATCCGGTCACCCGCGGCAACCGCGCCCGCCCGGCGAACAGCTCACTGCACAGCCCACCGGCGCGCACCACAGCCTCAGCCCCTCGAACACTCCCCCGGTCCGGGTCAGGGCCGATTTCAGGGTTCGGCCAGGGTCGTCCCGACTGCCATCGGCGGCTCGCGGCGGGCAGCATGGACGCATGACAGATCACGAGCGCGCCGCGGCGGGCCCCGGGCCCGGCTCCGGCCCACGTCCGCGAGCGGGCGGCGGGCCGCAGGACGCCGTGCCCGGCGCGGGTGCCGCCTCCTCGCCGGGTGCCGTGCCCGGCGGCGGCACCGCGGCCGCGGCTCCGCACCGGTTCAGGCGGGACCGGCGGTCCAAGGTGCTCGCGGGGGTGTGCGCGGGGCTCGGGCGGCAGTGCGACATGGACCCGGTGATCTTCCGCATCACGCTCGCCGTGCTCTCGGCGACGGGCGGCATCGGCCTCATCTTCTACGGCTTCGCATGGCTCTTCGTCCCGTACGACGACGAGGAGGAGAACGAGGTCCGCAAGCTCTTCACCGGCCGCGTGGACGGCCAGGCCCTGGCCGCCGTGCTCTTCGCGCTGGTCGGCTGCGGCGTGTTCCTGTCGATGCTGAACAACGCCAGTGTGCTGACCTTCGCCGTCGTCCTCTCCCTCCTGCTGGCGGGCGCGGGGTACTGGTCGCAGCAGCGCGGCGCCCCCGACCCCGACCCGCTCGCCGCGCAGGCCGTCGCCGACGCCCCGCCGGAGGCCCAGGCGCCGCCGGTGGCCATCGCCTACCCCTCCTGGTGGCGTGATCCGATCGTCAAGGACGGCACACACGTCGGTGGCACCGGATATCTGTGGGGCCCCGGCGACTCCCGCGACCGTGACATCGCGGACGTGATCGACGTCAGACTCGCTCCCTCGTACCCGCACTGGCCCGCGGACCAGCGGGTCCCGCGCCCGGCGCCGCCGAAAACACGCGGCCCGCGCTGGATCGGCGGCTGGGTGTTCCTGCTCGCGCTGCTCGCGGGGGGCCTCGGCACCGCCGCGAAGTGGGACGACCAGACGCTCGGCACCAGCCTCCAGGCGGGTCTGGCCTGCGCGCTCGTCGTCTTCGGCCTGGGGATCGCGGTCAGCGCGTTCCTCGGGCGTACGGGGGCGGGCTCGGTGTTCCTCGCGATCGTCACGGCCGGCCTGCTCGCCGCCTCGGCGGCCCTGCCCAAGGACCTCACCACGCACTGGGAACACCTCACCTGGCAGCCCGCGGCGGTGGCGGAGGTACAGCAGAAGTACGACCTGGGGAACGGGGTGGGCACGCTCGACCTGACCCGGCTGCGGCTGGCCAAGGGGCAGACGGTCTCGACGGACGCCGAGGTGGGCGTCGGGCAGCTGAAGGTCATCGTCCCGTCGAACGTGACGGTGAACCTGAGTGTGGACGTACGCGTCGGGGACATCCAGTTGCCCGGTGACGACAAGAAGGACGTGGACGTGGAGCCGGGCAAGCACAAGCAGGTCACGCTGAACCCGGCGACGGGCGTCAAGAGCACCGGCACGCTGGACCTGGACCTCCAGGTCGGCGTCGGACAGGCGGAGGTCAGCCGTGCTGCGTCATGAGTTCCAGCCAGGAAAACTGGTCGCCGGTCTCTTCCTCGCCGCCGCGGGCGTGGTCTACGCCGGGGACGCGGGCGGGCTGTGGGTGACCGAGTGGTTCACGGTGATCCCGCTGGTCACGGTCGGCCTGGTGCTGGCCGGCGTGGTGGCGGGCATCAACGGCGCGGTCCGCAGACGCCGAGGGGCCGGCCGCAGGAACACGGCCGACCCCGGTCCGGACATATCCGGCTGAAGATCGTCTACGGGCGGGCCCGACAGCCCGCCCGGTCCGGGGAGCTACCGGTAGCCGCCCGCCCGTTGCCTTCGCCTGCCGCGGATCATCGAGTCCAGGGAGAACATGGAGGCGCCGGCGAGGACGAGGGGCAGCCAGGCCATCAGGTAGGCGAGGTCGTTGCCGTAGTAGTACGGGTCGTTGGCCCAGCTGATGGTCAGCCACAGGCTGAGCGAGATCAGCGCGCCGCCGAGCGCGGCGAGGCGGGCCAGCAAGCCGATCAACGTGCCGATGCCGACGGCGAGTTCACCGAAGGCGATGGCGTAGCCGAAGCCGACGGGGCTCTTCAGGGCCAGGTCGACCAGGGCCGGGATGGCCGACGAGTCGCGGACCGCGCGCATCGTCTCGCCGATCGAGCCGGCGCCGGAGGACTTCATGAAGGCACTGTCGGTGAGTTTGTCCAGGCCGGCGTAGATGAAGGTGACGCCGAGGAAGACGCGCAGTGGGAGCAGGGCGTATCGGGTGGCGGTGTCCCGCCAGCTCCGGTCGCCGTCGAGGTACGGGGTTTGCGTATCCATTCGAGTGCCGTGAGTCATCGCCCTTAGCCGCCTCTCGCCCGCTGTGCCGTGACCCCTCAACAGACCATACGTACGAATAGGGGGACCCGCTCAATCATGCTTCAACCAGTTTTCGCGACTTTGGCACGGCTCGTACGGTGGGCGACCCGCCGCAGGTGTCAGTCCGTCACGTCGACGACGCAGGAGTTGGTCTCCACGCCCGCCGCCGTCACGACCTGTACCTCCACGCGCCCGGGCTCGACATCGACCGGGACCGGGACGGTCAGGAGGGTGTCCGTCGGGTTGGAGAAGCCGCCGGTGACCGGGACCAGCGGGACGTGGACGTTGACCGGGCCGATGCGGACGACCATGCGGGAGAGGCGGTCGGCGGTCTGGGCGCCCGGGGGTACGAAGCCCGCGCCCCGGATCTCGATGTCGTCGCCGGTGCGGATGGGTGCGTCGAGGTCGCCCGCCTCGCGGGAACGGACCACCGAGAGGATGACCGGGCGGCCGCCCTCCGCGTACTTGCCGGCCAGGTACGTCGCCGCCGAGATCAGCACCACCACCGCCAAGCCCCAGGGCAGATCGGGCAGTTGGTCGGGGCGGCGGGCGAGGCGTACGGCCACGAAGACGAGGGCGACGGCGCTGATCGCGACGTACTGGATGTCGGCGAAGGTGCCGCGGCCCGCGTCGTCGGTGAGGAGGTCGGCGGCGCGGGGGCGGTCGGCGGGGAGTTTCTGGAGGCGCTGGCCCAGCACGCGCAGGCCGACGACCCGGCGGACGAGGACGGCGATCGCGCAGACCACGGCGAGGACGGTCACCACACCGGCGCCGCGGGCGAGTTCGAGGCCGGAGATGAGGGCGTCGCGTTCGGCGTGGTCGGAGGCGGCGGCGAGCCGGCCGGCCAGGACCAGCACCGCGTACGCCACGAACAGCACCCAGGACACGGCCACGGCACGGGAGGTCGACAGCCGGTTGTCCTCACCGATGACCGGGGCCAGCGCCCCGCCGCGCGCCCGGTGGAACCAGGAGGCCGCGGTCAGCGCGCCGGCGACCACGAGCGCGGCCAGCAGCCCCGCCGTGCGGGCGGCCGTCCAGCCCGCGCCGATCGCGGTGAGCGCCTGCACCAGGAGCAGTACGACGAAGGCGCTCCACACCGCGAAGGCCGTGCGGTGCCAGAGGCGGGCCAGCCAGGCGCCGCCCTCGGCGCGGCCGCGTTCGGCGACGACGTCGGCGGACTGGGTCAGTTCGTCCGAGACCCACTGCCGGGAGGCGGACACGGAGTGGGCCACCGCCGCGGGCAGCCCTTCCCCGGCGGCGAAGCCGTCCCGCTTGACGAGGAACGCGGCGACCGCGCGCCGGTGCCCCTCGCGTGCTCCGTGCGGGCAGTCCCCGCAGGTGCAGCCGCCTCCGTGGGCACCGACGTGCTCGCCGCCCTGTCTCGCCTCCTGCACCGCCACGTCCGACGCCTGCCTTCCCCATGCCCCGCGGCCCGCGACCCCGGGCCCTCACGTTCGGCGGCCGGCTCCGAAGCCTTTGGCCACCGCCTTGCAACTCCCGTACGACAACAGCGGATTGTGCCCTACGGGACACGGCCCGCGTCCGGCAGGTCTGGTCAGCGCGGGTGAAGTGAGCGCCGCCGTGTTGACCCGGCTGCGAGAATTTCCCCATGGCCGAGATCATCCAGCGCGACGGGACCTGGGCCTTCGACGGCACAACGGTCCGTATCACGCCGGGACTTCACCGCTCCGTGCCACTGTTCCGGCAGACGTACGGGGAGATCGCCGTGCCCCTCGAAGCCGTCGCGGGGGTCGTCTACGAACCCGAGCGCAAGCGTGGCCGGCTGCGGCTGAGACTGCGGGAGGGCGCCGACCCGCTGCTCCAGGCGACCGGCGGGCGGCTGCCGGACGCGGCGGATCCGTACCGGCTGATGGTGGACATCGACCGGTCCGGGGTGGCCGAGTACGTGGCGGAGGAGATCCGGCACGGGCTGCTCCTCGACCAGATCCCCAAGGAGCCCACCAAGGCCTATCTCCTGCCCGGCCCGCCGGTCCCGGTGTCGGTGCGTTCGTCCGACGGCACGGTGTCGTTCGACGGCGCCCAGGTGCGCATCGACTGGGCCGACACCTCGGAGCGCGTCAAGCGGGCGACCGGACCGCGCATAGTCGCCGTGGGCGACCTCGTCCAGGTGGAGTGGCTGCCCAACTCCGGGTACGAGGACGGGTTCATGCGGTTCGTGACCCGCGAGACGGTGTTCTCGAAACTGCCGCCGGAGAAGGACCCGTACGCCCTCGATCTGTGGGGCAGCACCCGCCGCGACCTGCTCACGGCGCTGGTCGCGACGGCGGTGACCGCGCGGCTGCCGCATCCGTCGGCACGGGAACACGAGGGCGGCGACGGCGAGTTCGCGGACCGGCCCCGGCGGGCGGCCGCCGTCCCGCCTCCGGCCGACCATCACGACGTACTCCTGCGCAGGTTGCGGGAGTTGGGGGAGCTGCACCGGGAAGGGGTGCTCACGGACGAGGAGTTCACGATGACCAAGGCGGCGGTGCTGCGGGGTTTCCGTTAGGGGCCTCAGCTGAGGAGGTCCGGTTCGCTGCGGCTGATGTCCTGCCACAGGGGCTGGTAGTTGATCCACGCGACGAGGTCGCCGCCGGTCTGTTCGCGGGTGGCGACGGCGAGTTTGTGGTCGATGAGGAGAGGGCGGCCGGCCGCCTTCGCGAGGAGCTGGACCTGGCAGGAGCGTTCCATGGACAGGAACCACCAGGCCGCCGCGTCCACCGAGTCGCCCACGGTGAGCAGGCCGTGGTTGCGCAGCACCAGCGCCTTGCGCGAGCCGAGGCCGGCGGCGATCCGCTTGCCCTCCTCGGCGTCGACGGAGACACCGCTGTAGGCGTCGTAGAGCGCGTGGTCCTCGTAGAAGGCGCAGCTCTCCTGGCTGATCGGGTCGAGGAAGTCGCCGAGGGCGGAGAGCGCGCGGCCGTGCACGGAGTGGCAGTGGGCGACCGCGACGACGTCCGGGCGGGCGGCGTGGACCTGCGAGTGCACGGTGAACGCGGCCTGGTTGACGTGGTGGCGGCCCTGGAGCACCTGGCCGTCCGAGTTGGCCAGCACCAGATCGCTCACGGTGACGTGCCGGAAGGGCATCCCGAAGGGGTTGACCCAGAAGCAGTCGGTGAACTCCGGGTCGCGGGCGGTGATGTGCCCCGAGACCCCGTCCTCGAAGCCGTACCGGCCGAACAGGCGCAGGGCGCCCGCGAGCCGTTCCTTGCGGTGCCGGCGTTCGTCCTCGACCGACTCGTGCATCGGCGGCATGGCGAACCGCAGCCGGTCGGTGGGCAGGGGGGAGGGCGGCGTCGGCCCGTGCATCGGTCCTCCAGCACTGGGTTCCTGGTTACCGGCGGAAGTTACCGTCAGTGAGGCGAAAAGGGCAGTGGTGTTCTGTAAAGATGCGGCACCAAGCGTGCACGGCGTCCGCCAATCCGGACAGTGGATGTCGGGTATCGGCGGGACAGTGACCGTATGACATCGAACTGGGCGGTATTCGCCGCCGCCGAACCCGAGCTCGCCGCGACCGTGGAGAAGCGCTTCCGTGCCTTCACGCACCACATCCTCGCGACCCTGCGCAAGGACGGGTCGCCGCGGACGAGCGGGATCGAAGTGCGGTTCCTGGACGGGGAGTTGTGGCTCGGGATGATGCCCGACTCGTTCAAGGCGCTGGATCTGCGGCGGGATCCGCGGTTCGCGCTGCAGGCGAACCCGGGGCGGGTACGGAGATGGGCGGCGGGGATGTACGGGTCGGCGGGCGGGCGGTGGAGGTCACCGACCCCGGGGTGAAGGGGGCGTACAGCGAAGAGGTGGAACCGCCGGAGCCGTTCCACCTCTTCCGCACCGAGGTGACGGAGGTCGTGCGGACCTACGTCGAGGACGAGAAGTACCTGGTCGTCCAGATCTGGACGCCCGGGGCGCCGGTGCGCACCCTCAAGCGGACCTGAGCCTCAGGAGAGGCCTACTCCCACTCGATGGTGCCCGGCGGCTTCGACGTGATGTCGAGGACGACCCGGTTGACGTCGGCGACCTCGTTCGTGATGCGGGTGGAGATCTTCGCGAGGACGTCGTACGGCAGGCGGGACCAGTCGGCGGTCATCGCGTCCTCGGAGGAGACCGGGCGCAGGACGATCGGGTGGCCGTAGGTGCGGCCGTCGCCCTGGACGCCGACGCTGCGGACGTCCGCGAGGAGGACCACCGGGCACTGCCAGATGTCGCGGTCGAGGCCGGCCGCGGTCAGTTCCTCGCGGGCGATCGCGTCGGCGTCGCGGAGGAGGTCGAGGCGGTCCTTGGTGACCTCGCCGACGATGCGGATGCCGAGGCCGGGGCCCGGGAAGGGCTGGCGCTGGACGATCTCGTCCGGGAGACCCAGCTCCTGGCCGACCATCCGGACCTCGTCCTTGAACAGCTTGCGCAGCGGCTCGATGAGCTGGAATTCCAGGTCCTCGGGCAGGCCGCCCACGTTGTGGTGGGACTTGATGTTGGCCGTGCCGGTGCCGCCGCCGGACTCGACGACGTCCGGGTAGAGCGTGCCCTGCACCAGGAACGCGACCTCGGGGCCCGCGTCGGCGATGATCTCGGCCTGCGCCTGCTCGAAGACGCGGATGAACTCGCGGCCGATGATCTTCCGCTTCTGCTCCGGGTCGGAGACCCCGGCGAGCGCGGTGAGGAAGCGCTCCTCCGCGTCCACGACGACGAGCTTGACTCCGGTCGCGGCCACGAAGTCCTTCTCGACCTGCTCGGTCTCGCCCTTGCGCATCAGACCGTGGTCGACGTAGACGCAGGTCAGCTGGTCGCCGATGGCGCGCGCGACCAGGGCGGCCGCTACGGCGGAGTCGACGCCGCCGGACAGACCGCAGATGGCGCGCTTGTCGCCGACCTGCTCGCGGATCGCGGCGACCTGCTCGTCGATGACGTTGCCGGTCGTCCAGTTCGGGGTGAGGCCCGCGCCCCGGTAGAGGAAGTGCTCCAGGACCTGCTGGCCGTGCGTGGAGTGCATGACCTCGGGGTGGTACTGGACGCCGTAGAGCTTCTTCTCGTCGTCCTCGAAGGCGGCGACCGGGACGACGTCCGTGGACGCGGTGACCGTGAAGCCCTCGGGGGCGGCGGAGCAGGCGTCGCCGTGCGACATCCACACCGACTGCTCGACCGGGGTGCCCTCGAAGAGGGTGGAGGACGCCTTGGAGACGTGCAGTTCCGTACGGCCGTACTCGCGGGCGCCGGTGTTGTCGACGGTGCCGCCGAGGGTCGTGGCCATCAGCTGGAAGCCGTAGCACATGCCGAAGACGGGGACGCCGGCGTCGAAGAGTTCGCGGTCGAGGCGGGGGGCGCCCTCCGCGTACACCGACGAGGGGCCGCCGGAGAGGATGATCGCCGCCGGGTTCTTGGCGAGCATCTCCGCTACCGGCATGGTGCTCGGCACGATCTCGCTGTAGACCCGGGCCTCGCGGACGCGGCGGGCGATGAGCTGGGCGTACTGCGCGCCGAAGTCGACGACCAGGACGGTGTCGGGGGCGGGGGTCGCTGCTGACACGGGGGCGGGGCCTTCCGGCGGTGGGGCGGGGGTCTGGGGTACCGATTCTAACGGGGCTCGGGTGGGGCACCTGGTCGTCCCAGGGGCTCCGCCCCCAGACCCCCGGATGCCTGCCCACCCACCGCCCGAATCGGTGGGCTGAAAGGGCGCCCCACTACGCCCGGCTCGGCGAGCCTCATGGGCGCCCGGAACCCCCAAACCGTTCTGTGCCATACTCGCCCCCATGCTCACGCACCCGACCTTCCTCTTTACCTATGGCAACCGGCCCGCCGGCTGCCATGGTCGAGCTGCTTGAGTTACTGACAAGCGACTTTCCAGGCGCCCCGGGCCGACAAGGCCCGGGGCGCCTGTCGTTCTCCGGGTCGTGTCGCTCCGGGGCGGCCTTCCGACAAGGAGCCCCACATGACCGCCACCACGACCACGCCGACGACCGCTCCCGAGCAGACGATCACCGACGCCCGCGCCCGCATCGACGCCCTCGACGACCGGATCATCGGGCTGATCCAGGAACGGGTCGCCGTCTCCGCCGTCGTCCAGGAAACGCGGATCGCGTCCGGCGGACGACGGGTGAGCCTGACCCGGGAGAACGAGATCCTCCGGCACTACAGCGACGCGCTCGGCAAGCCCGGTACCGCCCTCGCGATGACGCTGCTCGAACTGTCCCGGGGTCGTATCTGAGGCCCGTCGCATCTGAGTTCGGGCCCGCTCTCACCCGTACGGCGCGTGACCGCCTCGCGAACCGCTTCGTTGGGGTGGTGTCCGCGCCAGCCAGGGGCGGGCCCGAAAGAACCACGCGTGGCTCGGCTGGGGCGATGAGACGTACGGATCGTGCCGTGCGTCGTGGGACCTCGCTCCAGGGTCGTGACCGGACGGCAGGGGACAGCAGCCCGGTCACCCAAGAGAACGGTCGGCTCCGGGGACGCCCGGGGCCGCCCGGCGGAAACTGCAAAAATGCACAAAGCCGGATCGAACGGTTGCGGAGGCCGCGTCCATCCAGCACGATGCGTAGAGGGCCCTGAGGCTTCCCCCAGCCCCAAGTCCCCATGCAGACAACCGCATTGCAGTGCACTGTCCCGTCGGCAACACCCCGCCAAAGGTCGAGACCAAGCGTGCGCCCCGTGTGCGCCGGGGCGCCGACCCAGGGCACTTGAGACAAGCGGCGCAACCCCCCGGCGCCGCTCCCAGGCACCGGCGCTGCCCTGACGTCGGTGCTGACGGAGAAGGGCCCCGCGGCTCCGTCCCGCGGGGCCCTTCGCTTGTCCTGAGCTCCCCTCAGCTCCCCTGAGCTCTCCTCAGCTCCCCTCAGCTCTCCTCAACTGCCCGTCGGCGCACGGCCGTCAGGTGCGTGACACCGTCCCGCACGTCTTCTCCTCGCCGCCCTCCCCGATGGCCTTGCTCCGGTCGTACGGGTCCGTCGTCGGGCCGGTCGGCGCCGCTCCCGTGGGCTCCGCCGAGGGGAAGTCCGGGTGGAAGTAGCCGTCGTAGACCTCGCAGGCGGTGTTGCCGAACTCCGCGTCGTAGTTGTCGACGCTGAGCTTGCCGGTGGTGACCTGGTAGTGGGCGGGGTCGAGGAGTTCGAGGTCGAGCACGCGGCGGACGATGGTGCGGGTGACCTCGACGGAGCCGTCGGTGCGGACGACCGGGTAGACGAAGGTGTAGTCGGCGTGGATCGCGACGCCGGAGTGCTCGCCCGCCTTGAAGGTGATCCGGCCGCGGGTCTTCACCACGTCGCCGACGAGCCGTACCTGCTTGGGGTCGAAGCGGCTGAACATCTGCAGCGGGTCGTGGGTCTTGGCCGGGGTGCTCAGGGACGTGTTCAGCCGGGTGAGCAGGTTCGGCTGCTTCGGGTCGAGCACCGCGAGCGCGGCGGCCGGGCGGGCGCCGGCGATCGTCTTCGGGTCGAGGTTGGCGTCGACGAGGAACGTCTCGGCCTGTTTCAGGGCGACTTGGACCTGGTCCTTGGAGAACGCGCCCACCGCCTTCGCCTGCGGCAGGACGATGCCGGCCGCGCCGTCGGCCCAGTTCAGGGCGGGTGAACCGGCGAACGGCCGGTCCAGGGTGGGGGTTTCGGGGTCCACGGCGGAGGGCGCGGCGGTCGGGGCGGCAGTCTCCGGCGCGAGCGGGGAGACCGCGGCGGTGTCCGGGCTGTCCTTGCCGCCCTTGTGGAAGGGGTCGCCGGGGATGAGCGACGGTTTCATCGCGACCACGACGGCGGCTATCGCGAGCGGGACGCCGAGAACGGCCCACACGCGGCGCCTGCGCCGGGCCCGCCCGTTCATCTCCTGCCAGGCGGGACCGGTCCGCCAGCCCTCGGGCTCCTGGCGCTTGCCCTTCTTGCCCTTGCCCTTCGCCTTGCTCTCGTTCTGCTTCAGCCGCTCGGTCACCTCACGGGCGCGGGCGGACGGCTCCTTCGGGGCGGAGGCGCGGATCTCGCGCTCCGTGTCACGGGCGAACTGTTCCCAGACATCGTCGGGGATCTCCGGGGTCGAGGACGGTTCCTCGGCAGGCTTGTCAGACACGTCCCCAAGTTCTAGACGTTCCGAAAGCCTGTTCACAAGAAGAACTCGGGTGTGACACAGCCCACATAAGAATCCTGTGAGGATGGGCACAACCGTTCTCAGGTTTCCCGGGTCTCACCTGCATAACCAAGGGCCACACCCGCGCCCCACACGCGGCGCCCTCCGCCCAGCGTGCTGCGCTGCCGCAGCACACCGGACTTCTTGAGGACTTCATGAAGCTGCGCCGTGCCATGGTCGCGGCGGCCGCGACGGCCGTCATCGCTCCGCTCGCCCTGCTCTCCGCGCCCGCCGCGTTCGCGGAGGACTCCGCGTCGCCGAGCCCGAGCGACAGCGCGAGCGAGTCCGTCTCCGCTTCGCCGTCCGACTCGGTCTCCCCGACGCCGTCCGACTCCGACTCCGCGTCGCCGACCGGCAGCACCCTGCCGAGCGACTCGACCTCGCCCTCGGCGAGCGACAGCGCCTCCACCTCGGCCACGCCCTCCACCTCGGCCGAGCCGACCGGGGAGCCGACCGACCCGGACGTGCCGTTCTGCGAGGACCTGGACGAGGACTTCTCCACCGCCAAGGTGTCCGCGGACATCAAGGGCCTGCCGGGCAAGATCGTCGCGGGCGACGGCTTCCACGGCTTCAAGCTGACAGTCACCAACAAGTCGAAGACCACGGTCGACGGCGTCGCCTTCTACGCCGAGGTCGAGAACTACGAGCTCGACGAGTCGAAGTTCCTGAGCCCGTACGTGGACCTGGAGTTCAAGAACCCCGAGACCGGCAAGTGGGACCGCATCGGGAACGACGAGTGGGCCGGTGACTACTTCTTCTACGTCGACGAGCTGAAGTCCGGGAAGAGCGAGACCGTCGACCTGCGCGTCAGCATCAGCGCGAAGGCCCCGGCCGGCGACGCCTACTCCTTCGGTTCCGGCGCCTACCTCGACAACGTCAAGGGCCAGGACTGCATCGCCGAGGGCTGGGCGCAGTACGACTTCGAGGTCCTGAAGGCCGGCTCCTCGAACACCGACCCGGGCACCGCCACCCCGAGCACCGGTGACAAGGACACCTCGGTGAAGAAGCCGCAGGGCCAGGTCTCCGACCTCCCGACCGGCAACCTCGCCGAGACCGGCTCCAGTTCCGCGCTCCCGGTGATCGGCCTCGTCGGCGGCGCCGCCGTCGTCGCGGGTGCCGCCGCGGTGGTCATGGTCCGTCGGCGCAAGAGCGGCGCGAGCGCGTAACACGTAGCTCGCCGCACGAGGAAGGACCTGCGCTCGGAGGGGGGCGCAGGTCCTTCTGTCCGTACCGGCCGCTACGTCAAGTACCGCTGGTCGTCTACGACTTCGGTGGCACCGTCGGCATCCCCAGGAACGGCAGCTTCAGCGCCCCGAACGCGCCCTCGGGGACGGCCGGTCGACGCGGCTCCACCGGCTTCAGGCGTTCGTACGACAGCCCTTGTTCCGGGCGCGGGTCCGGCTCGCCCTTGTTGGGCCAGTACGACATCGCGCGCTCGGCCTGTGCCGTGATGGTGAGGGACGGGTTGACGCCGAGGTTCGCGGAGACCGCCGAACCGTCGACGACCGAGATGCCGGCGTGGCCGTAGAGGCGGTGGTACGGGTCGATCACGCCGGTCTCGCGGGAGGCGCCGATGGGGCAGCCGCCGAGGAAGTGGGCGGTGAGCGGGGTGCCCATGAGTTCACCGACGTTCGAGCCCGCGAAGCCGTTGATCTCGGCGGCGATCGCGGCCGCGCCCTCCGAAGCCGCCTTTATCTGCTTGGGGTTGGGGGCGCCGTGTCCCTGACGGGCCGTCAACAGCCCTTTCCCCACGCCGTCCGGTTTCAGGTACGTCGTCAGGGAGTTGTCCAGCGACTGCATCACCAGGCCGATGATGGTCCGCTCCGACCAGCGGCGGTTGGAGAGCGAACGCAGGACCAGGAGAGGGTGCCTGGCCGCGTTCGCCAGCCAGCCCAGCGCCCTCGACGAGCCCTCCGCGTACGGGACTTGGAGGATGGAGAGGCCGCCCATCGAGTTGGAGCCCTTGCCGTAGCGGACCGGTTCGATGTGGGTGTTCTCGTCGGGGTGGATCGAGGACGTGATGGCGACTCCGCGCGTGAAGTCGACCTGCCGGGTGCCGGTCGCCTTGCGGTAGCGGCGGTTGTTCGTCTGCGCGCCGACCAGCGCCTCGGAGTTGGTGCGGGTCAGCTCGCCCAACTTCTCGGAGAGGTACGGCAGTTGCCCTCCCGCCTTCATGCGGTGCAGGAGGGTCTGGGTGCCGTAGGTGCCGGCGGCGAGGACTACTCGGCGGGCCTTGAAGGTGCGGCCATCGGACTTCCGGCGCGCGTCGGTCGGGAGCGTGGCTATCGCGTAGCCGCCCTGGGAGTCGTCCGTGACCGACACGACCGTCGTCATCGGGTGGACCTTCGCGCCCGCCTTCTCGGCGAGGTAGAGGTAGTTCTCGTTCAGGGTGTTCTTGGCGCCGTGGCGGCAGCCGGTCATGCACTCGCCGCACTCGGTGCAGGCCTTGCGGGTGGGGCCCGCGCCGCCGAAGTAGGGGTCGGCGGCCTCTTCGCCGGGGCGGGCCTTCGCCGTTCCCCCGGCGTCCTTGCCGTCGCCGAAGAAGACGCCGACGGGGGCCATGTGGAAGGTGTCTCCCACGCCCATGCGCTGGGCGGCGGCCTTCAGGTGGACGTCCGACGGGGTCATCGTCGGGTTGAGGCGTACGCCGAGCATGCGGCGGGCCTGGTCGTAGTACGGGGTCAACTCCTCTTCCCAGTCGGTGATGTCACGCCACTGGGGGTCCTCGAAGAACGGCTTCGGGGGGACGTAGAGGGTGTTGGCGTAGTTCAGGGAGCCGCCGCCGACGCCTGCGCCGGCGAGGACCATGACGTTGCCGAGGAGGTGGATGCGTTGGATGCCGTACATGTTGAGCTTGGGGGCCCAGAGGTAGTTCTTGAGGTCCCAGGAGGTTTTGGGGAGCGTTGAGGGGGTGAAGCGGCGGCCTGCTTCCAATACGCCGACGCTGTAGCCCTTTTCCGTGAGGCGTAGGGCGGTTACCGAACCGCCGAAGCCTGAGCCGACGACTATGACGTCGTAGTCGTAGGTGTCCTGGGGCACGGGTTCTCCTCTTTGAGTTTCGCGTGCGGGCCGTCTGTGGCTGGTCGCGCAGTTCCCCGCGCCCCTAAAAGCAAAAGACCTACCTCAGCCGGAATGCCTTCATCAGCCGGAGACTGCGGCTCATGAACTGCGCGTACGCCTCGTCGGTCATCCCCAGCGACGGGGCCATCGGCAACAACCGCTGCTGGGCGATCGTTTGGGCCTCGGTGTACTTGAGGATGCCCTCGGAGCCGTGGCGGCGGCCGAGGCCGGAGTCCTTCATGCCGCCCATGGGGGACTGAACGCTGCCGTAGGCGGAGGCGTAGCCCTCGTTGACGTTGACCGTGCCGGTGTGGAGGCGGGCGGCGATGGCTCGGCCGCGGGTGGCGCTCTTCGTCCAGACGGAGGAATTGAGGCCGTACGGCGTGGAGTTGGCCTCCTCGACCACCTCGTCCTCCGTCTTGAAGCGGTAGACGGAGACGACCGGGCCGAAGGTCTCCTCGGCGCAGACGGCCATGGGGGCCTCGACGCCGTCGAGGATGGTGGGCTCGAAGAAGTACGGGCCGATGTCCGGGCGGGCCACTCCGCCGGCCAGTACCTTCGCGCCCTTGGCGACCGCCTCGTCCACGTGCCGGGTGACCGACTCCAACTGGCGTTCCCCGCCAGCGATCCCATGTCCGCGCCGTACGCGAGGGACGTGCCGAGGCGCATCGCCTTGGTGCGGGCGGCGAAGCGGTCAAGGAAGGTGTCGGCGATCGACTCGTGGACGTACAACCGCTCGATGGAGACGCAGAGTTGGCCCGCGGAGGAGAAGCACGCGCGGACCGCGCCCGCCGCCGCCTTCTCGATGTCGGCGTCCTCCAGGACCACCATGGCGTTCTTTCCGCCGAGTTCGAGGGAGACGCCGATCAGCCGGGCGGCGGCGGCCTGTGCGACCTCGCGGCCGGTGCGGGTGGAGCCGGTGAAGGAGACGTAGTCGGCGTGCTTGACGACCTCGGGGCCGACGACCGGGCCCTCGCCGAGGACGACCTGGAAGACGTCGGCCGGCAGACCCGCCTCGATGAGGAGGTCGCGGGCCCAGAGGGCGGTCAGGCAGGTCTCGGTGTCGGGCTTCATGACGACCGCGTTGCCCGCCGCGAAGGCCGGGAGCGCGTCGCCGACGGAGAGTTCGAACGGGTAGTTCCAGGGGGCGATCTGGCCAACTACCCCGCGCGGGTGCCGGAGTTCGGTGACCTTGGTGAGGGTCGGGACCGCGCCGGTGTGCCGCTTCGGCTTGAGGTAGGCGGGGGCCTTGCGGCCGTAGTGGCGGGCCGCTACCGCGACGGCCTGCACCTCCTCGTGCGCGTGCAGCCGCGCCTTGCCGGTCTCCAGCTGGATCAGGTCGAGGACCTCGGCCTGGCGGGCGAGGACCAGGTCGTGGAAGCGGAGCAGGACCGCCGCGCGCTGCCGTACCGGCGTCTGCGCCCACAGCGCCTGCGCGGCGCGGGCCGTGTCGAAGGCCTTCGCCACGTCCTCGGGGGTGGACTCGGGCAGATCGGCGAGCTTCTCGCCGGTGAACGGCGAGTGGTTGGCGGTCCGGCCGGAGCCGACCACACCCTTCGTGAGCTGGGCGACCAGCTCCGGGGTGACCACATCGGCGGCGGTACGCGCGCCCGTGGGGGCCGGCGCGAGGGGGTTCGTGCCGGTCGTCGTTTCCGTACCGGTCTTTTCCGGGGCCTGCGAGTCCGTCATGTGCGGCAGGGTATGCCGCGAGGGGAGGTTTGGGTACCCGTCGGTAATCGGGATTCACCCAGTGCTCACATCACGCCAGTGATCACTGGCAACGAATGCCCTGATCAGGGCGTTGTACGGGGATGATCACCCCCGGATCGCCACCGGACCGCCGCCGGATCACTTTTCCGTGAGAGTGAGGCGGGCGCGAGCGCCCTTGAAGAGCGCGGTGCCCTTCTTCTCCACCGGGGTGCCCTTGGGCATGTCCACGCGCAGTTCGTACATACGGCCGTCCGCGGTGCGGATGATCAGGGCCAGGGCGCGGGTGGGGACGCCGGACTGGTCGTAGGTGGTGTCGGCCAGGATCGCGTCCTTGTTTCCGCGGAAGCTGGTGCGGGTGTAGTGGGGGTCGGACGTGGCCTCGGCCCAGGACCGGGCTTCGGCGAGGGGCGTGCCGACGGCCTGGTCCCATGCGGTGAGGCTGACGCGGAGGGCGCCGGTGCCGTAGGTGACGGTACGGCTGCCGGACGCCGTCTGCGTCCGGAGCAGCCGGTACTGGGACGGGAGGGAGAGGACCGCACCTATGCCCTCCCTCCGGTGAGCTGTCCAGGAGTCCTTGTCGAGGACGCTCTCGACGAACGTGCCGAAGACCAGCCCTGCCAGGAGGAGCACCCCGAGCGCGACGAGAAGCGCGCGGCGGGGGCGGCGGGACTTGGGCTCGGGTGCGGGGGCGAGAGCGGGTGCGGGTGCGGGTGCGGGTGCGGGCTCCAACTCGGCTTGCGGGACAGCCTCGTTGGCGGTGGCGGTGCCTACGGGCTCCACGTCGGGCACCGCGTCCTGGAGGGCGATCGGCGGCTCCGGTACGTCCTTCCCCTCGGCCACCGCGTCCAGGACCGCGCCGACCTCCTCCGCCCCCGGCCGCGCCTCGGGCTCCCGCTCCAGCATCCGCAGGATCAGCGGCCCGAGAGGCCCCGCGCGGGTCGGCTCGGGCGGATCGCCGGCGAGGATCGCGCCGAGGGTGGACTCAACGGTCGTACGGCGGAAGGGAGATGCCCCCTCGACGGCCGCGTACAGCAGGACGCCCAGGGACCACAGGTCGGAGGCCGGGCCTGCGCCCGTGCCCGACATGCGCTCGGGGGCGATGAATTCGAGTGACCCTACGAACTCCCCACTGGCGGTGAGGGATTCCTCGCCCTGGATGTGGGCGATGCCGAAGTCGGTGAGGACGACGCGGTCGTGCGGGCCCAGGAGGACGTTGGCGGGTTTCACGTCCCGGTGCACTATGCCGACGGCGTGGGCGGCGCACAGGGCGCCGAGGACGGCGCGGCCGATGCGGGCGGCGTCGGCGGGGGTGAGGGGGCCGCGCCTGAGCCGTTCGTGCAGGGACTCGCCGCGCACCAACTCCATGACGATCCACGGGAGTTCGCCCTGTCCTTCTTCCATCTCCATGACGACGTCGTGGATGACGACGGCGGAGGGATGGTCGACCCGGGCGGCCGCGCGGGCCTCGCGGTAGAGCCGGTGGGCGGCGCGCTGGAACTCCTCGTCCTCCGGGTCGCCGGGCAACCGCGGCTGCTTGACGGCGACTTCACGGTCCACGAGTTCGTCGAACGCCCGCCACACGGTGCCCATGCCGCCGGAGCCGATCCGTTCGAGCAGCCGGTAGCGACCGCCGACCAGACGTCCGTCGCGCACCTGTTCGCCGACTTCGCTCATGCCCCATCAGTACCGCGCCGGATACGGCCTTGTCGACGCGCGTCCTACTTCGCGAGCGTCAGCGTGTCGCCCACTCGCCGCACCTCTGCGACACCGGTACCGCCGAAGTGGGCCGGGATCACCAACTCCCCCTCGTCCGCAGCGCGTTCGAGCACGCGCCGACGGCTGTCCGCGGCCCGTCGGGGATCGAGGCAGAAGCAACTGCTGCACTCCGGATGCGGAATCTGAACGGGGCTGTGCAGCAAGTCCCCGACGAACACGGCCCGTTCACCTCCGGAGGCGACCCGGAGCACGGACGAACCCGGGGTGTGCCCGGGTGCGGACTCCAACGTCAGGTGCTCGTCGACGCGGTATGTGCCGTCCGTGCCGTCCGTGCCGTCCCACAGGGTCGCCAGCCCGGCGCGGTGCACGGGCGCCACGCTGTCCTCGTAGATCAGGCGGTCGTCGGGCCGTACCGCACCGCCGTAGTTGTTGTCCGGCCCGAAGTGGAAGTCGTCGGCGGCGGGGAGGAGGTAGCGCGCGTTGGGGAACAGCGGCTCCCAACTCCCGTCCACGTCATGGGTGTTCCAGCCGACGTGGTCGCCGTGGATGTGTGTGTTGACGACGACGTCGACGTCCTCCGGCCGTACACCGGCCCGCGCCAGCCGCCCCGGGAGGTCGCCCCGGCTCATGTGGAACAGCGGATTTCCGGGCCGTTCCCGCCCGTTGCCGACCCCGGTGTCCACGAGCACGGTCCGCCCGGCGCTGCGCACCACCCAGGTCTGGAGCGCCACGACGGCGCGGTCGGTCTCGGGGTCCCAGTGGTCGGGGGCGAGTGTCTCGCGGTGCTCCTCCCAGACGCCGGGCGGCAGGTCCGGGACGAGCGTGCGGGCGGGGGCGTAGGGCCGCGCCCACTCGACGACGCGGACGACTTCGACGTCACCGATGGTCAGGGTCTGTGTGTTGTCCTCGGTCATGAGGACAAGCGTAGGGAGGGCGAGTGAGCGTCTCAATGCGTGAATGACTCATACTGATGCGCGGGCGGCTCACCACTGCTCCCCCGGCGTAACCTGACCCCATGGACGTGGTGAGCGACGCGATCTCCGCCGTGCGGACCGGGCGGCCCTCCTCCAACCGGCTGCGGGTGAGCGGTAGTTGGTGCACGCGGCTCGCGCCGTACGAGGGTGCCGGGTTCCATGTCGTGCTGGCGGGCGGCTGCTGGCTGGTGCCCGACACGGGTGGTGAGCCGGTGACGCTGGGCGCCGGGGACGTCGTACTTCTGCCGCACGGGGCGGGACACGTGCTGGCGGACTCGCCCGGGGACACGGCGCGTGCGGTGCCGTTCGAGGAGATGCGGCGGCCGGACGGGGACGGCGGGGACGGGCGTGCGGTCGAGTTGCTGTGCGGGAAGTACCGGCTGGACCGGAGCCGGACGCATCCGCTGATGGCGGAGCTGCCGGAGGTGGTCCATCTGCCGAACCGGGTCGGCCGCCATCCCGAACTGCGGTCGGCCGTGGACCTGTTGGCGAACGAACTCGACGAACGGCGGCCGGGGGCCTGTCTGGCGCTGCCGAGTCTGCTGGATCTTCTGCTCATTTACATGGTGCGGGCGTGGATGTCCGATGCGGAGACGGGCAGTTGGCCGTCGGTGCTGAGCGATCCGGTGACCACGGCCGCGCTACGGGCCCTGCACTCGGACCCGGCCGCCCCCTGGACCAACGACCGGCTGGCCGCGGCGGCGGGCGTGTCCCGGGCGACGCTGGCCCGCCGGTTCACCGCGCTGGTGGGGCGGGCGCCGATGGCGTATCTGACGTGGTGGCGGCTGACGTTGGCGGCGACGCGGCTGCGGGACACGGACGCCTCGCTGGCGACGGTGGCGCGGGAGGCGGGGTACGGCAGCCCGTACGCCCTGTCGCACGCGTTCAGCCGGGAGTTCGGGGTGACGCCGGGGAAGTACCGGGTATCGGCGGGGAGTTCGAGGTGACGCCCGGGAAGTACCGGGTGTCGATGGGGAGTTCGTAGCTATCCGCCCTCGCCGTCCGGGCCGTCGTCGTACTCCTCCGCGAGCCGCAGCCCGAGGTCGGACTCCCACTCCAGGGCCCACTGCCGCAGGTCCGCGATCTCCGCCGCGTCGAGTCCGTGCGCCGCGAACTCCTCGTCGCTCACCCACACGACACTCTCCAGCCGGTCCCGCAGCCCGAAGAGGTCGAAGTCCGTGCCGTCGTCCCGGAGGCCCAACTGCTCCAGTTCCACGGCGGAGTAGCGGCGGCGGGCGGCGTACACGCCGATCACATCGGCCGGCAGACCGCGGTCGCCGAGCGCGCGCACGCTCAGGACCGCGAGGTCGGCGTCCGTACCGTCGCTCACAGCGTGTCGACGTCCAGGTTCGCGATCGCTCCCTTCGCCACCTCGCGGCCGCGGGCCGTGAAGTCGCCGTCGCCGGGATAGCTGATCGTGAGCCGGTACATGTTGCCGGCGGTGGTCTTGTAGTAGAGGATCTGCACCTCCCAGGGAAGGGCGTCCTGGCTGTCATCGGTGTCGTAGGCGATCGTGTTCGTGGCGGCGGCCCTGCCCCGATAGGTACCGGTCGGCTGCGGGCTGGTCTTCCTGGCCTTCGCCATGTCGAGTTCGGAGCTGCCGCTCTCCTTGAAGTCTCCGTTGTCGTCGTACATCTGGGCGGCGGCCGAGTCCTTGATCGCGTGGAGGCTGTCCTCGGACTTCCGCTCAAGGAGCAGACCGATCTGGATGGTCCCGCTCAGGTCCGTGTACGTGACCCAGTGGCCCTTGTCGGTCTTACGGTCGGGCCCCTCGCGTGTGTACTTGGCGGGAACCGCGAGCGTCGCCGCCACGTCCGTCTCGTGGTGCTTCTTCCAGCCCTGCGGGAGCGTCCGCGAGCCGGCGAACGGATTCGCGATCAGCAGATACGCCCCCACCGCCGCCGCGACGACCACCGCACCGAGCCCGAACCACGTCTTACGGCCCGGCCGAAGTCCCCTTGTCGCGCTGGGGCGTTCGACGTACCGCACCTCCTGCGTGGGCACCGGCGCGGGAGGGTTGGCCACCGACTCCAGCGCGGCGCGCACCTGGGCCGCGTTCGGGCGGCTCGCCGCGTCCTTGGCGAGGAGGGCGGTGATGAGGTCGGCGAGCGGGCCGGGAGCCGAAGTCGGCGGCGCGGGCGCGGAGTTGAGGACCGACTGGAGGGTGGCGGGGGTGTTGCTGCGGCGGAACGGCGAGACGCCCTCCGTCGCCGCGTACAGGACCACGCCGAGGGACCACAGGTCGGAGGCGGGGCCGGGGCGCTGGCCCAACACCCGTTCCGGCGCGATGTATTCGGGCGAACCGACGAAACCGCCGGTGTCGGTCAGGTTGGTCTCGCCCTCGATCTGGGCGATGCCGAAGTCGGTCAGGACGACGCGGTCGTGGCGGCCCAGCAGGACGTTGTCCGGTTTCACGTCCCGGTGCAGGACGCCCGCCGCGTGCGCTGCTTCGAGGGCTCCGAGCACCTGGAGGCCGATCCGGGCCGCGTCGCGCGCGTCGAGGGTGCCCTCCTGCAACGCGTCGCCCAGCGAACGGCCGGTCACCAGTTCCATCACGATCCACGGCTGGCCGTCGACCACCGCCACGTCATGCACGTTCACGACAGCCGGGTGGTCGAGCCGAGCCGCCGCGCGGGCCTCGCGGCGCATCCGCTCGAAGGCGTTGGAGCGTTCGCGTTCGGGAAGATGGTCCGGGACGCGCGGCTCCTTCACGGCGACCTCGCGGTCCATCGTCTCGTCCTTGGCCCGCCACACCGTGCCCATCCCGCCGTGCCCGAGCTTGCCGAGCAGCCGGTACCGCCCGGCTATGAGCCGTCCGGTGCCGGGGTCCGGCTGCGGGGCGGGCGGTGAACCAGGCGTCGCGTAAGGGTTGTTCGGGTGCGGCACCGGCATCGGCACGGCCATGCGCGGGTTCGGCGGTTGCAGGGCGAAACTCGTCGGCTCGTCGGCCCCGTGCCTGGCTCCCCCGTTGCTGCTCATGCCTCCATCCATATCTCGCCGGACACCACCACATCCACCTCTGGCGCTTTCCGGTCACAGAGCCGTGACCGAGGTCGCGGCTTATCTCCCGTTTATGCGCGTACGAACGTGTCCAGCGCGACGTCGAAGTACTCCTTCGCCTCCCGCACCTTCCCGACCGGCGCCGACACCCACACGTCGTACATCCGGCCGTTCTCCTCCCAGCACATGTCGTAGGTGTGCCGGGGTCCCTCCGCCGTGCTGAAGCCGTTCCAGCTGAACTCCCAGAGCGCGGCGGGGTGTCCGTAGTGCGTGGTGTCGGTGACCCTGCCGTCGTGGTAACCGGGGTTCGTGGCCGCCCCGTCGGCCGCCGCGCTCTTCATCACCGCGAGCGGGCCGCCCTGTTCGGGGTCGGACATCTTGATGCCGAGCCGGAAGGTCTGGCCCGGCGACATGTAGAAGATGCGCTCACCCTGCGGCACCCGCACGAAGTCCTCCGGTACGGCCAGGGAGAAGCCGTCGGGGTCGTGGGCGACGCGGTAACCGGAGGGCGCGGTAGGGGTGTTGGGCGTGTCTGAAGGCGTGGGCGTGGGGGAAGGTGACGGAGTACCGGCGCTCGTGGAGGTCAGCGGCGCCGAACTCACCGGCAGGGCACCCCCGTTGCCCCCGTCCCCGTCGTCCCCCCGCATCAGCAGCGCCGCCGCCGACACCCCGGCCCCCGCCATCGCCGCGACCAGCAACGCGGCCATGAGCACCCCGCGCGTGGAACGCCGAGGGGGCTGCCCGGCCGTGGAGGAAGGGGTCGGCGGGGACGGTGACGGCGCGGGC
Organism: Streptomyces sp. N50; assembly: GCF_033335955.1. Classification (GTDB taxonomy): domain Bacteria; phylum Actinomycetota; class Actinomycetes; order Streptomycetales; family Streptomycetaceae; genus Streptomyces. The sequence goes on along the minus strand of NZ_CP137549.1, from coordinate 5,600,122 downwards.
GGGGGCGCCAAGTCCCGGCGCGGGACGTCTCGTTGAGTCGGTGTGTACCCGGGCGCCGGCTTCGCCGCCTGGCCGGATGTCGCCTTCGGATGCCGCCCCGTCGACGCCTTCGGTGTCCGCCCGGTGTCCAGGAAGGCCCGCAGCATCCGCTCCGCCCCGGCCGCCTCCAGCCGCCGTTCCGGATCGCGTTCGAGCAGTCCCCGTACGACGGGCAGCAGCGGCCGGGCCTGTTCGGGCGGGCGGATCTCGTCGATGACGACCGCGTGCAGGATGCCGCCCAACGAGTCGCGGTGGAACGGCGATTCACCACTCAGCACCGTGCACAGCAGCGCCCCCAGCGACCACAGGTCGGACTCGGGGCCGGTCCGCACGCCGGACATCCGCTCCGGCGCGGTGTACTCGGGCGAGCCGACGAACGCGCCGCTCTCGGTGAGCGTCGTAGCACCGGCGACCTGGGCGATGCCGAAGTCGGTCAGTACGACCCGCTCGGAGCCGTCCTCGTCGGTGGCCGTCTGCAACAGGACGTTGGCCGGTTTGATGTCCCGGTGCAGGACGCCCGCCGCGTGGGCCGTGCGCAGCGCGCCGAGGAGGGCGATGCCGATGCGCGCGGCCTCGGCGGCGTCGACGGGACCGCGGGCGGAGATCCGCTCGGCGAGCGAGCCGCCGTCGATCAACTCCATGACGATGTACGGCCGTTCGTCCTGCTCGACGACGTCGTGCACGACGATGATGTGCGGGTGCCGCAGCTGGGCGACCGCCCGGGCCTCGCGCAGGGTGCGGTCGCGCTGCTGGCGGGCCTCCGCCTCGGAGAGGGAGTCGTCCTGGGCGATCTCCTTCACCGCGACCTGGCGGCCCAGGAGTTGGTCGGTCGCCCGCCACACGACGCCCATGCCACCGCGCCCGAGCCGCTTCTCCAGTCGGTAACGCCCGGCGATCACCCGGGCGTTGTCCCCCTCGGTCCCCATGCGCACCATCATGACGCAACCGGAAGCGGTCAGCCCGAGTCGGGGCTCCAGCTCTGCAGGACCGACTTGAACCGCGCGCTCGTCGTGGCCCAGTCGGCGGCCGGGGACGACATGTAGATCGCGTACTCGACGCCCTCGCGGGACATGTACGTCTCCTCGATGGCGCGCCGGGGCCCCGGGAAGGGGGTGTCCTTGGCCAGCGCCGTCCAGGTGTAGTCCCACAGGGAGCCCGGCCGGTCGCGGTAGGTGTTCGCCGCCAGGGTCACCCGCTGGTAGTCGACCAGCTTCTGGAGCTGCACCTCCAGGTCCAGCTGGTGGGCGTTCGCGGTGGGGAAGTCCGGTGAGGTGTCGATGGCTATGCGGACGAAGTGCTTGCCGTTGTCGGGCGTGTAGTCGACCTGCCTGATGCCGTCGGAGTCGCCGTAGACCTGCCGCGTCCAGCCCTTGGGGAGGGATATGTCGAAGCCCCAAGGGTCGTGGTAGACACGCCAGTTGGCGGGACCCGAACTCTGCGGGGCCGGCGTGGCGCTCTGCGAGACCGACGTGCCCGGGGTGCTGCCCTGGTCCTGATCCTGGTCCTGATGCCACTTCTGCAGCCCCAGCGCCGTACCGCCGCCGACGAGCGCGGCGGCGACGACCACGAGGACGACCGAGCGCAACCGACGGCGCTTCGGCGGCGCGGCCGCGCCGGGGGGCGCGAGGGAGACGGCCGGTGTGTGCTGGTACGTGGCCCCGGTCGCCGACGGGTACGGTGTCGCGCCCCCGGTCGCCGACGCGTACGGACGCGCGCCCGAACCCGAGTTGAAGTCCTCCGCCAACCCACCCTGCCGCGAGCCCACTTGCTGCGTGGGCAGCCACTCCTCAGCCGACCGCGGGCGCCGCCCCTCCGCCGCCTCCGCGAGCATCTGCTCGGCCTGGTCCGCGTCGGGCCGTAGCGCGGGGTCCTTGTTCAGCAGCGCGGCGATGACGGGCGCGAGCGCACCGGCGTACCGCGGTTCGCCCGCGTCCTCCTCGACGACGGCTTGCATGGTCGACAGCGGCGAGGTGCGGCGGAAGGGCGAACGGCCCTCGACCGCCGTGAAGAGCGTGGCGCCCAGCGCCCACAGGTCGGAGGACGGTCCGGGGTCGGCGCCGCGGACGCGCTCGGGGGCGAGGTAGTCGACGGAGCCGACGACCTCTCCGGTGCGGGTGATGGTGCTGTCGCCCTCGATCTGCGCGATGCCGAAGTCGGTGAGCAGCACCCGCCCGTCCTGCCCGAGCAGTACGTTGCCGGGCTTGACGTCACGGTGCAGGACACCGGCGGCGTGCGCGGCGCGCAGGGCGCGCACCACCCAGACGCCGATGCGCGCGGCCTCGGCCGGATCGAGCCGGCCCTTCTCCTTCACCTCGTCGGCAAGGGAGTTGCCCTCGACGAGCTCCATGACGATCCATGGGCGGCCGTCGTGTTCGAGTACGTCGTGCACGGTGACGACGGCGGAGTGGTTGATCCGCGCGGCGGCGCGCGCCTCGGCTCGGGTGCGCGCCAGCAGCCTCGGCTGGTCGCTCTCGGACACATAGAGCGCGGCCGTCAACTCCTTGATGGCGACGGTCCGGTGCAACACCTCGTCGTGCGCGCGCCACACCCGGCCCATACCGCCGCTGCCGATCGACTCGGCGAGCCGATAGCGCCCCGCGAGGAGCAGGCCCTGCATCTGATTCACGTTTCCCCGCAATGCTCTTGACAGGCTCAGCGTAAGGACAGGCCCTCGTCCAGGGAACCGGCGGGGTGCCACGGAGACCGCACTGTGACGGTTGTCGCTTCTGCGCCCGAACGGGAACCATCGGGCCTCGGCGCGCCGCCTCCGCAGGTCACCCGGTGTACTGATAGGTCGACGACGCCTGCTCGTACAGCCGTGTCACTTCGTCGCGTTGAGCCTCCGGGCCACGTACCTGCACGATGTGGTACCGGCCGTTGATGAGGAACGCCATGTTGCGCACGAACAGATCACCCCCCTGACTGTCCGTCCAGGTGAACTGCCCCTCGGCCATGGTCTTTCCGCCCACCGTGATGGTCCGCAGCCCGGTCGCGGTGGCCCAGCTGGAGTTGCGGTACGGCTGCAACTCGGCTTCCTTGTCCCGCTGGTAGACCATCGGGTCGCTGCCGTCCGCCGTGGCACTGTCCCGCCCGGCTACGACGATCAGCTCGAAGTCGCCGTGGGAGTAGACGACTTGGCCGCTCCCGTTCTTGGGTGTCCGGGTCCAGCCCTTAGCCACCGCGAGCTGGAACCCCTCGGGGTCCTTGCGCAGCACGAACCCGTCGGCGACGTTCGGGTCCGTCTGCGTCTCGGTCGAACTGGCGGAGTTGGAGGGGCTGTTGTGGGCACTGGGCGAGGTCTGATCGGGCTGCGGCTGACTGCTGGCCCCGGCCGAGGAGTGAGTGGGCGCGGTACTGACTTCCCCCGCGGCCCCGGTGTTCTCCCCCTGCCCGGCCCCGGAGTTCTCCCCGGACTTGGGCATGAAGAGCATGGCGTAGGCGACCGCGCCGGCGAGCAACAGGAAGATGAGGATCACCAGGGTGCGGCCGAGCCGCCGCGGTGACCCGCCGACCTCCTCCTTGGCCCGCTTGTGCCGCCCGTGCGGACTGGTCGCGGGCAGCCCGGCCCGCCGCCTGCGCACCAACTCGCCCCGCCTGCGCACGATCGGCAGCCGCCGCGGGTCGGTCGGCGGGGTGGCGACGACATGGGTACCGGCCTCGGGCTCCGGCGCCGAACGCACCAACGACCGCAGCCAGCCCCGCAGTTCCTCGAAGTCGAGCCGCTCGGTGGGGTCCTGCCGCAGCAGCGACTCCACGACCGGCCTGAGCGGCCCGCACTCCTCCGCAAAGGCAGGCGGCTCCGCACACACGAGCTGCACCAGCTCGGCGGTCGCCTCTTCGGGATACGGCGCGTGCCCCTGCACGGCCCGGAAGAGCAACGCCCCGAGCGCCCACAGATCGGTGGCGGGCCCGATCGGCGCGGCCAACTGCCAGTTCTCATGCACCGGTACGGCCTGCTCGGGCGCCCACCGCTCGGTGACGGGTCCGACGACCGTCATCCGCACCTGCCGTGCCCGCTCGGCGGCCAGCGCGGTGGCGGGGCCCCGGCGGGCCGGGACACCGGCGGACGACAGCTCATCCCAACGGGCAGGAGGACGAGGCGAGTTGCCGGAGGCGGCGGCTCCGGGTGGGACGGGGCCGTCAAGGCGGGGGGTGCCGGTGGCGGGCGGGACGGAATGCCCGGCGGCGGGGGTGAGGGAGCTGTAGGTGGAGGGGTCGGTGTTGCGGGGTGAGGGGGCGGTGCTGTGGGGCGCGGGGTTCGCGCCGTGGGCGGGGGCGCCCGGGCCGAACGCCGAGGGGGCCGTGCCGTAGGGACTGGCTTCGCCGCCGTAGGCCGGGGCCTCCGCGCCATAGGCCGACGCGTCCGCGCCGTGTGGATGTGCGTCGCCGCCGTAGGCCGAGGGGGCCGCGCCGTGGGGGCGGGGGGCGCCGCCACGCGCCGGGGCATTCGCGCCGTAGAAACGGGTGTCGCCGCCGTCGGCCGGGGCCTCCGCACCGTAGGCAGAAGGGTCCGCACCGTAGGCCGACGCGTCCGCGCCGTGAGGACGAGCGTCGCGGCCGTGGGCCGAGGGGGCCGCGCCGTGGGGGCGGGTGTCGGCGCCGGAGGCTGAGGGGCCCGGGCCGTACGCCGAGGCGCCCGGGCCATAGGGGCGGCCCTCCCCATCGCGCGCCGGGGCGTTCGCGCCGGGGATGGGGAATGTGCCTGTTGTGTCCGGGGACGGTGCACCGGCGGCGGCACCCTCCTGCGGAGGGGTCGGCCGGTCGCCCTGTGTGGCCGGCGCCGGGGCGCCCGGACGCGGGGTGGCGCCGTGCCAGGCGGTGTTGCGGACGCCGTAGGGGTCGGCTATCTGGCCCGGGGGTGTGGTGCCGGGCGGGTGCTGCTCCACGATGTTGCCGCCGGAGTACGGCAGTTGGGCCGAACCGGCCGCCTGGGCGGTGCCGCGCTCGCCCTCGACCGCGGGGCGGGCACCGGGGAGCGCCGGGCGCTGCTGGGTCTCCTGGACCCGGGCGGCTGCTCGCGCGCCCGCCCGGTACGCGGCGATCGCCCCGGCCCGCGCGGCCCGGACGTCACCGCCGACCTCCGCGTCCCTGCGGGCCAGCGCGGCGGAGGACGGGATCGTGCCACCGCCCTCCACACCGACTCCGGGCAGCCCTCCGGCGGCCCGCGCCTCGATCGCGGCCCGCCGGGCGGCCTCGGGGTCCACGGCACCGGGGCCTACGGCGGCCGCACCCGCGCCCGTTCCGCCACCCGCGCCGCCGAAGCCGATCGCGCCGCCGCCACCCGTTCCGCCGCCGCGGGAGTCACCGGGGACCGCGGGAACCGTAGAACCGCCGGAAGCGAGGGAGCCGGCCGCCGGAGCCGTCGGGCCTGCGGGGAGCGTCGAGCCCGCGGGGAGTCTGGAGCCTCCCTGGGTCCTGAAGGCCGCCGGAGCCCTGGAACCCGCGGGTACCGGTGCCGCGCCGCCGGGTCCCGTGCGCCCTGCGCCACCGTCTCCGCCGTCCTCGCCGTCCTGGGGCGGCACCGGGTCGTAGCCGCACAGCGCCTCCTCGGCCGCGCCGACCGCGAGGCCGGTCAGCATCACGCGGCCGTCGTCGCAGACGAGCACCGTGCGGGCGGTGATGTTCCGGTGGACCCAGCCGTGCGCGTGCAGGACCCGCAGCGCCATCAGCACGTCGGAGGCGACCTCGGCCGCCCGGTACGGCGACAACGGCTTCTCGACGAGCAGTGCGGACAACGGCTGGGCGGACACCAGTTCGCTCACTATCCACAGCGAACCGCCTTCGGCGAACACGTCGAAGACCTGGTCCAGCCGGGGATGGTCGGGGATCCGCGCCGCGGCCTGCGCGGCCTCGACCGCGCGCCGTACCGCCGGATCGGAGGGCCGCCGCGTCGCGGTCCGCGCCGCGGCCGGCCGCCGCGCCCCGCGGTCGCGCGCCGTGAACCCGTCGGGCAGCCCGTCCTCGCCGAGCACCTCCGCCTCGACGACCTCGGGCAACGGCACCTGGCGTACCAGGACTTCCTGCCCGCTGTAGGTGTCGAAGGCCCGGGTCTCGGTGAGTTCGTACTCGTCGGAGGGCGGCAGCGGCAGGCGGTAGCGGTCGGCGAGCACCCGACCCGCATAGTCGTCCACGTTGCCTCCCCCGGCCGCCCGGTCGGTCAATTCCGTTCGCCTTGCGGCCCGTTCCGTCCGCATACCTAGATGCGTACGGTCCGCAACCACTCACGATACGTGCCGGAGGCAACCCGCAAAGAGGGGTTGACGGATCTGGCGCGCCAAACCCGGCCCCACCCGCCTCACGACTTCGGTTGGAACGTCTTCGTCAGGGTCGTCCAGGTGTCCTTACGAAGCTCAGTACCCCAATTGGCCGCCTTCGCGGTGTACATGAGCGCGTATCCGAGATGACTGTTGACGACGAACCCACGGTCGATGGTGCGGTACTTCGTCCCGCCGTCCTGATAGGTGAACTCCCAGTCGGCCGTGTTCCAGCCCCGGTAGTCCACCTTCTCTATTCGGATCCGCGAGTACCCGGAGCGCGTCATGTACTGCTCCTGGTTCTTCCAGTCCGCGACCGCGTCGCCCTTCGGCGTACTGGTCCAGGCGATCAGCAGCTTCTGCCCGTCGGGGCCGGTCAGCCGGACTCCGGCGGAGTCCGTCGACTGGTACGACCACCCGGCGGGCAGGCCTATCGAGAAACCCTGGCTCCCCTTGTACGTCTTCACGACCGCGGCGCCGCCCGAGGAACCGTCCGTCTCGTCACCGCTCCCGCCGGACGCCCCGGTACCCGAACTCGCCGCGCTTCCGCCGGCCGACGCGGTCGCCGAGGAGTCGGTCCGCGCACCGCCCGTACCCGCACTCCCGGTGTCGCCGCTGTCCTTCTTGGTGTCGGAGCTCGCACTCGCGCTGGCGCTGACACTGCTGTCCGCCTTGGCGCCGCTGTTGTCCTTCGACCCCTTCGAGCCGCTGTCGTCGTCGCCATTGAGCGTGAACGCCAGCACGACGCCGATCACCGCGAGCACGATGACGACCGCGATGATCACCAGCGTCCGCTTCGGCACCACATCGGTGAGCGGCGCCCGCGGCACCGGCCGCGGCGGCAGATCCGGCGGCGTCATCACGGGCCACCCGGAACTCCGCCCGCCCGAACCGGAGTTGGCCGACCCCGAGTTGACCGACCGAGTGCTCGACTCGTGCGTCGCGGCACCCAGGTCCCGGGTACCGGAGTCCCGGGTACCCGAGTTCCCCAGTCCCGTCTCCCGCAGCCCGGACGACTGCACACCCAGGTCACGTGTACCGGGGTCACGCGTACCCGAGTCCGCCGCACCGCCCTTCGCCGCCGAGGTGGCCGCGGCACCGGAACCGGCCGCGGCGCCAGTGCCGGCCGCAGCTCCCGAACCGGTTGACGTCCCGGAACCGGTCGACGTCCCGGAACGAGTCGCCGGACCAGAAGCACCTCCCGACCGGGCCGAAGGCACCCCGGGCGTCCGAGGCCCGGCAGCGCCAGCCCCTGAACTCCCGCCCGCAGCCGTGCCCTTCGCGCCACCGGAGCCGGTGGCTCCAGCAGCACCGGAGCCACCCTTGCCCGAAGTACCGGCCAGGCCGGCCGAACCAGCCCCGGCACCAGCCGCACCGGCACCCGCACCCGAGCCACCCGTCTTACCAGCAACGGGAGTTGAAGCCCCACCGGAACCCGCACCCGCGGCCGGACTCACACCGGAACCCGAACCCGTGGCAGAACCCGCAGCCGTACCCGCGCCCGCAGCCGCCGAAGACGTCGCCGCCCCGGCCCCCGCCGAACCCCCTGCGGCCTTCCGCATGGACCGCAACGCCCCGCGCAACCGCTCGGCCCCCGCCGAAGGACCCGAACTCCCGCTCCCGCCACCGCTCTTCTTGCCGCCGGACTCCGCGGGCCCGGGCTGCGGGGGCAGCGGCACGACCCGGGTCGCGTCCACCGGCGGCTCGGGCTCGGCCGCCTTCGGCTCGGGCGCGTGGATCACCGCGTTGAGCATCTCCCGGGCACCCGCGTCGTCGAGACGCTGGGCCGGGTCCTTGTTCAGCAGGCCGTAGATGACGTCCTTCAACGGCCCGGCGTTCTTCGGCTCCTCCAAGGGCTCCGTCATCACCGCGGTGAGCGTGGCGATCGCCGAACCCTTGTCGTACGGCGGTGCGCCCTCGACCGCGGCGTACAGCAACCCGCCGAGCGACCACAGGTCGGCCGCAGGGCCCGGCTTGTGCCCGCGGGCCCGCTCCGGGGAGATGTAGGAGGGCGCGCCGACGAGCATGCCGGTGGAGGTGATCGACGGGTCGCCCTCGACCTGCGCGATGCCGAAGTCGGTGAGCACGACCCGGCCGTCCTCGGCGATCAGCACGTTCGACGGCTTCACGTCGCGGTGCAGGATGCCCTCGCGGTGCGCGGACCGCAGGACGTCGAGTATCGCGAGCCCGACCTCCGCGGCGCGCCGCGGCTCCAGCAGGCCGTCCTCCCGGATGGCCTCGGCGAGCGACTTGCCCTCGACCAACTCCATGACGATCCACGGCCGGTCGTCCTCGTCGACGACGTCGTAGACCGTCACCGCGCTGGTGTTGCGGATCCGCGCGATGGCCTTGGCCTCGCGCAACGTCCGTGTGATCAGCCGGCGTTTCTCGTCCTCGTCGATGCTGGACGGGAACCTCAGCTCCTTGACGGCGACCGTCCGGCCCAGGGTCTCGTCCTCGGCACGCCACACCGTGCCCATGCCTCCGCGGCCGAGCACTGCTCCCAACCGGTACCGCCCGGCGAGGAGACGTTCGCTCTTGTCCTGACGGGATGTCCCCGCCCGCTCCGCCTCCGACATGCGTCCCCTCATGCAACCCGCCCTGACAGAGCCTCCATTGTCCCCCACCGAACAAGTGCCCAACGCCCAGGGGGCCTCTCCCCGCGCACCGACGGCACATCCGGTCGGATATCCGCCGCAGGTCACACAGCCAAGCCGGGCAGGATGACCGGTGAGAACGGAGGATCACGATGCCCACACCTCGGACACTGCTCGCCCTTCCGGTGTCCCTGGCCTTCCTCTGCCTGTCGGCGGCCGCCTCCCAGGCCGGCCCGGCACCGAACACGAACGCCCTGGTCAGGCTGCTGGTCACCCGGGGCAGGGCCCCCGCCGCGGCCCTACTGGCCCACGACAGCACGGGCGTTGGCACCGCACCGACCGGGACGGACCACCCGCGGGCCGGGACGGATGACACCCGGGCCGGGTCGGACTACGCACTCGGCACGACGGAGTACACACAGGCCGGAACAGGCATCAGCCGCGCCGACCACTTCCGCGCCGGCAGCATCACGAAGACCTTCATCGCGACGCTGATCCTCCAACTCGCCGCAGAACACCGGCTGTCCCTGTCCGACACGGTGGAGCGGCACCTGCCCGGTCTGGTACACGGAGCGGGCAACGACGGGCGCGCGCTGACCCTCCGTTCCCTGCTCACCCACACCAGCGGCCTGTACGACTTCACCGCGGTCACCGGGGGCACGGTCCCCGTCACCCCAACTCAGGCCGTCCGTATAGCAGTCACCCACCCTCCGGCCGATCGAGGCCGCTTCTCCTACTCGAACACCAACTACGTGCTGCTCGGCCTCGTGATCGAGAAGGTCACCGGCGACTCGTACGCCACCGAGGCCGAGCGCCGCATCATCGCTCCGCTGCGTCTGACGGGCACCTCCTTCCCGGGCTCCCGCACCACTCTTCCCTCACCGCACGGCCGCGCCTACGCGACCGACGGCTCCGACGTCACCGATCTCGACCCGCGGGTGGCCGGGGCCGCGGGCGAGCTCGTGACCACGCTCGCCGATCTGGACCGCTTCTACTCGGCCCTGCTCGGCGGGCAGTTGCTGCCCCCGCGCTGGCTGCGCGAGATGCTCGACACCCGCACCGCACACGGCTCGTACGGCATGGGCCTGTTTCCGGTGAAGCTTCCGTGCGGCACCACGGTGTGGGGGCACAACGGCCGGATCTCGGGCAGCTACGTGCGCACCGCAGCCACCGTCGACGGCCGTCATGTCCTCACCTTCCGGGTGAACACGGGCGAGATCGCAGACCCCGGCCTCGAACCGGCCCTGCTCGCCGCCGAGTTCTGCCCCCGCACCTCGTAGAACGGCCGGGTTCCGGACAAAGATCCCAACTCACGACACTCGTTCGAGTGAAGCGGGCGGGAGATGCAGCGGGCTTCGGGCTGCTGGCTTCCGGCTTCGGGCTGCGGGCCGCGGGCTGCCAGCTGCGGGCTTCAAGCTGCCGGCCGCGGGCGAAGCCGGCCCCAGGCGGGACCGACCGCACCCGGCGTCGCCCTAGCGGCGCTGCACCCTGCGACGGGACTACAGCGGCGCGATGTCCGGCGCCCCCAACCGCGCCGCGTCCGCCGTCAGGTCGTCCGGCTGGCGCTGCGACTCCCGCTCGGCCTCCACCCGCTTCTCGTAGTGCTCGACCTCGCGCTCGATCTGGTCCTTGTCCCAGCCGAGCACCGGTGCCATCAGCTCGGCGGCCTCACGGGCGCTGCGCGTACCCCGGTCGAAGGTCTCGATGGAGATGCGGGTGCGGCGGGTGAGGACGTCGTCGAGGTGCCGTGCGCCTTCGTGCGAGGCGGCGTAGACGACCTCGGCGCGCAGATAGTCGTCGGCGAACTGGAGGGGTTCGCCGAGCGCGGGGTCCTTGGCGATGAGGTCGAGGATCTCCTCCGCCATCGAGCCGAATCGGTTCAGCAGGTGCTCCACGCGCACCACATGGATGCCGGTCTTGGAGGCGATCCGCGCCCGCGCGTTCCACAGCGCCCGGTACCCCTCCGCGCCGAGCAGCGGCACGTCCTCGGTGACGCACTCGGCGACCCGCATGTCGAGCCCGTGCACCGCCTCGTCCACGGCGTCCTTGGCCATCACCCGGTACGTCGTGTACTTGCCGCCCGCCACGACGACGAGCCCCGGCACCGGATGCGCGACGGTGTGCTCGCGCGACAGCTTGCTGGTGGCGTCGGACTCGCCGGCCAGCAGGGGCCGCAGTCCCGCGTACACGCCCTGGACGTCGTCTCTGGTCAGCGGCACCGCGAGCACCGAGTTCACGTGCTCCAGCAGATAGTCGATGTCGGCGCTGGACGCGGCCGGGTGGGCCTTGTCGAGGTCCCAGTCGGTGTCGGTGGTCCCGATGATCCAGTGCCGGCCCCAGGGGATGACGAACAGCACGGACTTCTCGGTGCGCAGGATCAGCCCGCTGGAGGAGTTGATGCGGTCCTTGGGGACGACCAGGTGGATGCCCTTGGAGGCCCGGACGTGGAACTGGCCGCGCTCGCCGACCATCGCCTGGGTGTCGTCGGTCCACACACCCGTCGCGTTCACGATCTGCTTGGCGCGGATCTCGTACTCGCCGCCCGCCTCGACGTCCTGCACCCGGGCGCCGACCACGCGCTCGCCCTCGCGCAGGAAACCGGTCACCCGCGCGCGGTTGGCGACCTTCGCGCCGTAGGACGAAGCCGTGCGCACCAGGGTGGCCACATAGCGGGCGTCGTCCATCTGCGCGTCGTAGTACTGCAGGGCGCCGACCAGTGCGTCCTTCTTCAACGCGGGCGCCACGCGCAGGGCGTGACGGCGGCTCAGGTGGCGGTGGGTGGGCAGGCCCCGGCCGTGGGCGCGGGCCATGGACATCGCGTCGTAGAGCGCGACGCCCGAGCCGGCGTAGAGGCGCTCCCAGCCCTTGTGCTGGAGGGGGTACAGGAACGCCACCGGCTTCACCAGGTGCGGGGCGAGGCGCTCCAGGAGCAGTCCGCGTTCCTTGAGGGCCTCTCGGACGAGGGCGAAGTCGAGCATCTCCAGATAGCGCAGACCTCCGTGGATGAGCTTGCTCGACCTGCTCGATGTGCCGGACGCCCAGTCGCGCGCCTCGACCAGTCCCGTGGACAGGCCGCGTGTCACGGCGTCCAGGGCGGTGCCCGCGCCGACCACACCCGCGCCCACGACGAGCACGTCCAGTTCCCGCTCGGCCATTCCCGCCAGTGCCTCGGCTCGCTGCGCCGGACCCAGTGTCGCTGTCCTCACCGCTGCCTCCCGCTATCGGTAGCGCCGGCCGCACCCGTTCGGCGAAGCCCGGTTCGTATCCCTCCTGCCCAAATTCTGACCGGGTTGCCCGACTTCAGCCACCACTCGCCCCCAGCCTGTGGATAACAATCACAGGACTGCCGAAAAACACAGCCGTCCAATCCCGCATAACGGTCATATTTACTCCTAGTCTGACATTGCGCTCGCCCGTTCTGTCCACAGGGCTTGCGCACCTGTCCCACTTCGGTTACCTGTCCCGCTTCGGTATCTGTCCCGCTTCGGTTATTGGGAAGGACGGCCCACGCCATGCCCGCAGATCTCGCCGTCATCGGACTCGGTCCTCTCGGCCTGCCCCTGGCCCAGGCCGCTGTCGCCGCCGGTATCGCCACGGCCGGCTTCAAGACCGGTCCTGAGGCCGGCTCCCTCAGCCCCGCCGAACTGCGCCGGATGCTCTCGGGGGGCTTCCGGCCGGCCACCAACCCCGCCGAGCTCGGCCGCGTACGCACCGCCGTGATCTGCGCGCCGACCCCCCGGGACGCCGACGGCGGCCTCGACCTCAGCCAGGTGGAGACGGCCGCCCGCGCCCTCGCGGCCCACCTGCGCCCGCACACCACGGTGATCCTGGAGTCACCGGTGCACCCCGGCACCACCGAGAACTTCCTGCGCCCCCTCCTCGAAGAGGGATCGGGCCTCCGCGCGGGACGCGACTTCCACCTCGCCTACTCCCCCAGCCGCATCGACCCCGGCAACCGCGACTTCACCCCGGCCAACACCCCGAAGGTGATCGGAGGCCTCACCCCCGCCTGCACGGAATCGGCCGCCGCCTTCTACGGCCGTCTCACCGACAAGGTGGTACGCGCGCGTGGCCTGCGCGAAGCGGAGACCGTGCAGCTACTGGAGACCAATTTCCGGCACGTCAACATCGCCCTCGTCAACGAAATGGCCGTCCTGTGCCACGACTTGGGCGTCGACCTCTGGGACGTCATCCGCTGCGCGGAGACCAAGCCCTTCGGCTACCAGGCCTTCCGCCCCGGCCCCGGCGTCGGCGGCCACGCCGTCCCCCAGGACCTCACCGGCCACGGCCCCCGCCCTCTGCGCATGGTCGAACTCGCCCAGCAGGTCAACAACCAGATGCCCCGCTACGTCATCCAGCGCGCCGCCACGCTCCTCAACGAACACGGCAAGTCCGCGCGCGGGGCACGAGTGTTGCTGCTCGGCGTCACCTACAAGGCCGACCTCGCCGACCAACAGGGCACCCCCGCCCAGGAGATCGCGATCCGCCTCATGGAACTCGGCGCCTCCGTCAGCTACCACGACCCCCACATCCCCTCCTGGAGCGTCCTCGACCGCCCGGTCCCCCGCGCGGACTCCCTCTACGAGGCGGCGGCCGACGCCGACCTGACGATCCTGCTCCAGCAGCACCGGACGTACGACCTCCAAGGCCTTTCCGTGAAGGCCCAGTTGCTCCTGGACACGCGCGGGGCCACACCGACGGGCGCGGCACACCGGCTCTGAGCACGAAGGCACGCCGGCTCTGAGCACGAAAACGACTGGTCACCGGGCCACATCAACCTGCTAATCTCCCCACACTCGTCTCACAGGTGTCGCATATCCGTGCGCGCGCATCTCCGCTTCGCTTTTCCTGTCTTCACATCCCGTGGGGGGATTTCTGTCATGAGCCAGTCAGCCACGCCACCGCAGCCACCGGCGCAACCGCAGCCCGAGGCGCAGGCCCAGGCGCCCGCGCAGCCGCAGCCGCAACCGCAGCCCGTCGACGGCAACCCGTACGCCCAGCAGCCCGGCGCCGTTCCGCCGCCTCCGGCACCGAGCGCGCCGTACGCCCCGCCCGCGCCCCCGAAGAACAACATCGCGCTCGGCCTGGTGACCGCCGTCGTCGCCGCGCTGGTCGCCGCCGGTGTCTACGGCGTCGTCATCGGCACCACCAAGCACGAGATCGGCTGGGCGGCGGTCGGCGTCGGCTTCGTCATCGGCCTGGCGGCGGGCAAGCTCGGTGGGCGCAACCCCGCGCTTCCCGTGGTCAGCGCCGTGCTGGCCCTGGGTGCGGTCTACCTCGGCCAGCTGGTCGGCGAGGCGATGCTCATCGCGGACGAGTTCGGCGTGAACTTCAGCAAGGTGTTCTTCGACCACTTCGGCGTGGTCCAGGACGCCTGGAAGGCCGACTCCGACCCGCTCACCTTCGTCTTTTTCGCCATCGCCGCGTTCGCCGCGTTCTCGGGGGCCAAGAAGGCCGCGCTCTGACCCCGGCGCACGGGTTGTGCAGGGGGGCGCTTGGGGCGGGGTGTGCGTCGGGGGCTGGTGGCGTGGGGCGCGCGGCGCCGGTACCGTAAGAAACAGGTGGAGCCCACCGCAGAGGCTACTGCGGTGAGCTCCTGAAAAGTGAACGGAGTGTCCACCCCTACGTGTGATGGGGGTGGCCGCTCACTTTCCGCCGTACATCCACAAGATCCACCTCCTCCGTTGCTTCACCATCCGAAGACGGATCCGGTCCCAGCGGGTGGGCTTGCGGTGGCGACCCATGGGCGCCCCCTTCCACGAGGCCGCCCATTAGCCCGGTAGGCGGTTCGTCTGGAATTCGGGCCGGGCCCCGAGAGCCCGGGTCCGGAACGATTTCCGTGGAAGGGAGCACCCCGCACAACTGGGGCGCCGATCACGGACGTTACCGCCCCGACACGCCCCACCTGCGAATTTTCGCCCCGAACGCAACCGTGCGCCCCCCAAGTCTCAACACGCGCCCCACCAGCCCCACTTGGGCACACAAAAGGGCCCGGACCACCCAGGCCCGGGCCCTTCAAAGCGTCGTAGAAGCGACTACGCCTACCGCTTGTGCTGTGAGTCCGCCACCGTGACCTCGACGCGCTGGAACTCCTTCAGCTCGCTGTACCCGGTCGTCGCCATCGCCCGCCGCAGCGCCCCGAAGATGTTCATCGAGCCGTCGGGGATGTGGGACGGACCCGTGAGGATCTCCTCGATCGTGCCGACCGTGCCGAGGTCGACCTTCTTGCCGCGCGGGAGTTCCTCGTTGACCGCTTCCATGCCCCAGTGGTGGCCCTTGCCCGGCGCGTCCGTGGCGCGGGCGAGCGGGGAGCCCATCATGACCGCGTCCGCGCCGCAGGCGATCGCCTTGGGGAGGTCGCCGGACCAGCCGACGCCGCCGTCGGCGATGACGTGGACGTACCGGCCGCCGGACTCGTCCATGTAGTCGCGGCGGGCGGCGGCCACATCGGCGACGGCCGTGGCCATCGGGACCTGGATGCCCAGCACGTTGCGCGTGGTGTGCGCCGCGCCGCCGCCGAAGCCGACCAGGACACCGGCTGCACCCGTCCGCATCAGGTGCAGGGCCGCCGTGTACGTGGCGCAGCCGCCGACGATGACCGGGACGTCCAGCTCGTAGATGAACTGCTTCAGGTTCAGCGGCTCGTGCGAACCGGAGACGTGCTCGGCCGAGACCGTCGTACCGCGGATGACGAAGATGTCCACGCCCGCGTCGACGACGGCCTTGGAGAACTGGGCCGTGCGCTGCGGGGAGAGCGCGGCGGCGGTGACCACGCCCGAGTCGCGCACCTCCTTGATGCGCTGCCCGATCAGCTCCTCCTTGATGGGAGCCGCGTAGATCTCCTGGAGGCGGCGGGTCGCGGCGTCCACGTCCAGCTCGGTGATCTCGTCGAGGAGCGGCTGCGGGTCCTCGTACCGCGTCCAGAGGCCTTCGAGGTTCAGCACGCCGAGGCCGCCGAGCTCGCCGATGCGGATCGCGGTGGCCGGGGAGACGACCGAGTCCATGGGGGCGGCCAGGAAGGGCAGCTCGAAGCGGTAGGCGTCGATCTGCCAGGCGATCGAGACCTCCTTCGGGTCCCGCGTACGGCGGCTGGGGACGACGGCGATGTCGTCGAAGGCGTACGCCCGGCGGCCGCGCTTGCCGCGCCCGATCTCGATCTCAGTCACGTCTGTGGCCTTTCCTCTGCGTTTCAGCGTCTTCCAGTATCGCCGACGGGCACGACAAGGGCGGCCCCGGTGTCCCCGGGGCCGCCCTTGAGGAAGCCTGCCGACTACTTGCTGCGGCTGTAGTTCGGTGCCTCGACCGTCATCTGGATGTCGTGCGGGTGGCTCTCCTTGAGGCCCGCGGACGTGATGCGGACGAAGCGGCCCTTGGTCTCCATCTCCTCGATGGTGGCCGCGCCGACGTAACCCATGGTCTGGCGCAGCCCGCCGACGAGCTGGTGCAGCACGTTGGCCAGCGGGCCGCGGTAGGGCACCTGGCCCTCGATGCCCTCGGGCACGAGCTTGTCGTCGGAGGCGACCTCGGCCTGGAAGTAGCGGTCCTTGGAGTACGACCGGCCCTGGCCGCGGGACTGCATCGCGCCGAGCGAGCCCATGCCGCGGTACGACTTGAACTGCTTGCCGTTGATGAACTGCAGCTCGCCCGGGGACTCCTCGCAGCCCGCGAGGAGGCTGCCGAGCATCACCGTGTCGGCGCCGGCGGCGAGCGCCTTGCCGATGTCGCCGGAGTACTGGAGGCCGCCGTCGCCGATGAGCGGGACGCCGGCCGCGCGGGCGGCGAGGGACGCTTCGTAGATCGCGGTGACCTGCGGGACGCCGATGCCGGCGACGACACGGGTCGTACAGATCGAGCCGGGTCCGACACCGACCTTGATGCCGTCGACACCGGCGTCGACCAGGGCCTGGGCGCCGTCGCGGGTGGCGACGTTGCCGCCGATCACGTCGACGCCGACGCTCGACTTGATCTTCGCCATCCAGTTGAGGGCGTTGCTGTTGTGGCCGTGCGAGGTGTCGACGACCAGGAAGTCCACACCGGCCTCGGCGAGGGCCTGGGCGCGCTCAAGGGCCTCGGGGCTGGCGCCGACGGCGGCACCCACGATGAGGCGGCCCTCGGCGTCCTTGGCGGCGTTCGGGTACTGCTCGGCCTTGACGAAGTCCTTGACCGTGATGAGGCCCTTGAGGATGCCGGCCTCGTCGACGAGGGGCAGCTTCTCGATCTTGTGGCGGCGCAGCAGCTGCATGGCGTCGGCGCCGGTGATGCCGACCTTGCCGGTGACCAGGGGCATCGGGGTCATGACCTCGCGCACCTGACGGGAGCGGTCGGTCTCGAAGGCCATGTCGCGGTTGGTGACGATGCCGAGCAGCTTGCCGTTGCCGTCGGTCACCGGGACGCCGCTGATGCGGAACTTGGCGCACAGGGCGTCGGCCTCGCCGAGCGTGGCGTCCGGGTGCACGGTGATCGGGTCGGTGACCATGCCGGACTCGGAGCGCTTCACGAGGTCGACCTGGTTGACCTGGTCCTCGACGGACAGGTTGCGGTGCAGGACGCCGACACCGCCCTGGCGGGCCATCGCGATCGCCATCCGGGACTCGGTCACCTTGTCCATCGCCGCGGACAGCAGCGGGATGTTGACGCGGACGTTGCGCGAGATGCGGGACGAGGTGTCGACCGCGTTCGGGAGCACGTCGGACGCGCCCGGCAGCAGCAGCACGTCGTCGTAGGTCAGCCCTAGTGTCGCGAATTTGGCGGGCACTCCGTCGACGTTGGCAGTCATGACACCTTCCCCAAATGGCCTTGATCGGTGCGGATGTCCATGCTAACGGGAAGCGCGGTCACCAAATTCCACGATTCCACGGCTACGGCCCGCTCCGGGCTCCGTATGTTCGTACGTACGCCGCCGCCCGGCTGTTCACGGAAGGCGCCGCGGGCGAAGGCGCCGCTGCGGAAGGCTCTACTGCTCGGCCAGTGCCCGCAGTCGGCTCAGTGCCCGGTGCTGGGCGACCCGGACCGCGCCGGGTGACATTCCCAACATCTGCCCGGTCTCCTCAGCCGTCAGCCCCACGGCGATGCGCAGCAGGAGGAGTTCGCGCTGGTTCTCCGGGAGGTTGGCCATGAGTTTCTTGGCCCATTCGGCGTCGCTGCTGAGCAGGGCGCGCTCCTCGGGACCGAGGGAGTCGTCCGGGCGCTCCGGCATCTCGTCCGAGGGGACGGCCGTAGAACCGGGGTGGCGCATGGCGGCGCGCTGGAGGTCGGCGACCTTGTGCGCGGCGATGGCGAAGACGAAGGCCTCGAAGGGGCGGCCGGTGTCCTTGTAGCGGGGCAGTGCGAGGAGGACGGCGACGCAGACCTCCTGGGCGAGGTCCTCCACGAAGTGCCGTGCGTCGCCCGGGAGTCGGGACAGCCGGGTGCGGCAGTAGCGCAACGCCAGGGGGTGGACGTGGGCGAGCAGATCGTGGGTCGCCTGCTCGTCTCCGTCGACCGCGCGAAGGACGAGTCCACCAATCGCCCCTGGGGCACTGGCCGCCTCGTCGTCACGCATCGGTCCATGGTGCCTTGTGGCCGAAGGGTCCGTGGCACCGCGTCCGTTGTTGTGCACCGAAGCGTTATGAGCAGGTGCGCCGGAAGTCATCTCCTGCGCCCTCCCCTCCCGCTCGACCGACTCGTCCCCGAGGAACTCCACACCTCAAGGATGCGGCATCCGCGGCGAAACGAGCAGCGGGCACCCGGTGGGCCCCTTTGCCGCCCCCGCCCACCATGAGGTAGGCGGGGATTGTCGTACCCCCGCTGCAACCCACTGACCTGGGCCTAGGTCCTGTCGTCGCATTCCCGTCGTCGCCCGGAGGCGTCAGGTGCGTGCTCTCGACGTGCCGGGCCCGGACCCGCGTACTGGACGTACTCGGGTCCGGGCCCGGTGCGGCGAGAGTGCGTGCATGGCGTCGCCGGGCAGACGGGAATGCGACGACAGGACCTAGCGGACCAGACCCCACCGGAAACCGAGCGCCACGGCGTGTGCCCGGTCCGAGGCGCCGAGTTTCTTGAAGAGCCGCCGTGCGTGTGTTTTGACGGTGTCCTCGGAGAGGAACAGCTCACGGCCGATCTCCGCGTTCGAGCGGCCGTGGCTCATTCCTTCGAGGACCTGGATCTCGCGCGCGGTGAGCGTCGGCGCGGCGCCCATCTCGGCGGACCGCAGCCGGCGCGGGGCCAGTCGCCAGGTCGGGTCGGCGAGGGCCTGGGTGACCGTGGCCCGCAGTTCGGCGCGCGAGGCGTCCTTGTGCAGATAGCCGCGGGCGCCGGCCGCGACCGCGAGGGCCACGCCGTCCAGGTCTTCGGCGACGGTGAGCATGATGATGCGTGCGCCCGGATCGGCGGACAGCAGCCGCCGCACGGTCTCGACACCGCCGAGTCCGGGCATGCGGACGTCCATCAGGATGAGGTCCGAGCGGTCGGCACCCCAGCGGCGGAGGACTTCCTCGCCGTTGGCCGCCGTCGTCACGCGCTCGACACCGGGCACGGTCGCGACCGCGCGGCGGAGCGCCTCTCGGGCAAGCGGGGAGTCGTCACAGACGAGGACGGATGTCATGGCCGCCCTCCGCAACTGATGCGCGTCACCTTGAGCCTCCAGGCTGGTACGAAATCGTCACCTGTGCGGTCGACCGTCTCGGACGCCTGCCCGAGCACTTGTGTTTTCAACCGCCTCGCACTCTCAACGACGGTCACTCGAAAGAGTTACGGGGCCGTGTGCCATCTTCGGCACTCTACGTGAGGGTGCGGACACGGTGGAGACGTGCGCGGCCGACCCACAAGCTTTCATCACAACCGGTGCCCCATTCAGCCCTATTTCTTCCCTTTTGCTGGTGTCTGAGGCTAGATTCGCAATGAGTCATATTTTCATCTCCTTAGATCGTAGTTGTACGGTCGTGGACACCGTATCCGCCCATAACGGCTACAAGGGGTCACGCAATGGCAGATTTCTCCCGCCTTCCCGGACCGAACGCGGACCTGTGGGACTGGCAGCTCCTGGCTGCCTGCCGAGGGGTCGACAGCTCGCTCTTCTTTCATCCCGAGGGCGAGCGCGGTGCGGCACGAAGCGCTCGTGAGAACTCGGCCAAAGAGGTCTGCATGAGGTGCCCGGTCCGCGCACAGTGCGCGGCGCACGCGCTGGCGGTGCGCGAGCCGTACGGCGTCTGGGGCGGCCTGACCGAGGACGAGCGCGAAGAGCTCATGGGGCGTGCCCGCAACCGGCTGGTGTCGGCTTCAGCCGCCGGGGACATGGCTTCGAACAACTGAAGGAACGTTTCTCCAACAAGTCCGACGACACGTCTCCGACAGGGGTACGCGCACGCGTGCAGGGGTACGCGCACACGTGCCCCCCTATTTTTCGCGCGCCTGTTTTTCGTGCGCCTGCTTGTCGCGCGCCGCCCGCGCCAGCTGGTCCAGCGTCGCCGCCACCGCCGGCACCCGCGCCAGGTCGGGCAGCGTCAGCGCGACGATCTCCCGCCGTACCGCCGGTTCCAGCGTCACCGTCCGCGCGCCCCTGGGCCGTACGGACTCGATGGCGAGCTGGGGCAGGACCGCGACGCCCAGGCCCGCGCTCACCAGGCCGACGACCGCCGGATAGTCGTCGGTCGCGAAGTCGATGCGCGGGGTGAAGCCGGCGGCCTCGCACACCTCGACCAACTGGCCCCGGCAGCGCGGGCAGCCGGCGATCCAGGGTTCGTCGGCGAGTGCGCCGATGGCGACCGACCGCACGCGCGCGTGCCGGTGTTTTTCCGGGACCAGGGCGACCAGGCGGTCGCTGAGCAGGGGTCGTACCACCAGGTCGGACCAGTCCTCCGCGCCCGCCGCCGTCTCGTAGCGGAAGGCGAGGGCGATGTCGCAGTCGCCCTCCCGGAGGAGCTCGACGGAGTTCGGCGGCTCGGCCTCCTCCAGGGAGACGCGGGTGCCGGGGTGCGCGGCGCGCAGGGCGGCCAGTGCGGTGGGGACGAGCGTCGAGCTGCCACTGGGGAAGGAGACCAGGCGGACCCGGCCCGCGCGCAGGCCCGCGATCGCGGCAACCTCCTCTTCCGCCGCCGTCAGGCCGGCGAGGATGCCGGCGCCGTGCCGGACCAGCGCCTCGCCCGCCTGGGTCAGGCGCATCTCGTGGCCGGTGCGGACCAGCAGCGGGGTGCCGACCGAGGTCTCCAGGGCCTTCATCTGCTGGCTGACGGCCGGCTGGGTGCAGCCCAGTTCGCGCCCGGCCGCCGAGAAGGAACCGGTGGCGGCGACGGCACGCAGCACACGGAGATGTCGGGCCTCGATCACGCGCCGAGCATAAGCGCTTCTTTGCTACGGCGACGAATAATGCGCCGCGCCTTTGGGGCGCTGTCGTCTACCGTGCCGTCATGAAGCTTCTCTCGCTGAACCTGGGCCGGGCCACGGCCGTGCCGTACACGGACCAGCCCGACGGCGTGACCGGCATCGACAAGCGGCCGACCGACGCGCCGGTGCGGGTGAGCGCGCCCGGACCCAAGGGCGTCGCCGGGAGCGGGCTCGCCGGGGACGCGGTGTGTCACCGGCGCCACCACGGGGGCGACGACCAGGCGGTGTACGCGGTCGCGCGCGAGGATCTCGACGACTGGGAGCGGGAGTTGGGACGCCCGCTGGCCAGCGGCTCCTTCGGGGAGAACCTGACGACCCTGGGTCTCGACGTGTCCGGCGCGCGGATCGGCGAGCGCTGGCGGATCGGTTCCGAGGTGGTCCTGGAGGTCACCTGCGGGCGGATCCCGTGCCGTACGTTCCAGGACCATCTGGGCGAGCGCGGCTGGGTGAAACGGTTCACCGTGAAGGGTGCTCCGGGGGCCTATCTGCGGGTGATCGAACCCGGTGAGATCCGGGCGGGCGATCCGATCGAGATCGTGCACCGGCCCGACCACGACGTGACGGTGGCCCTGCAGTTCCGGGCCGTGACGACCGAGCGTGAGCTGTTGCCGCGGCTGCTTCCGGCGGGCGAGGCGCTGCATCCGGAGTCGCTGGCGCAGGCGCGGAAATATGTCGCGGAGCGTGCGGGCTGACGTCGCGGAGCATGCGGGCTGGCGTCGCGGAGCATGCGGGCTGGCGTCGCGGAGCATGCAGGCTGGCGTCGCGGAGCATGCAGGCTGGCGTCGCGGAGCATGCAGGCTGGCGTCGCGGAGCATGCAGGCTGGCGTCGCGGAGCATGCAGGCTGGCGTCGCGGAGCATGCAGGCTGATGTCGCGGAACGCGCGGGCGCAGATGTCGCGGAATTGCACGGGTGCAGATGTCACGGAACACGCGGCCCTGAAGCCGCGGAACACGCAGGCGCTGACGTCACGGAATACGCGGCCCTGAAGTCGCGAAACGCGCGGATGCTGACGTAGCGGAACGGACGGGCCCTGACGCCACGGAACACGCGGACGCTGACGTGCACGGAACACCCGAACGCCGACGTCCCGGAGTACGCGGACCGATCTCGTGGAGTACTCGGAGTGATGCCGCGTAGTACCCGGACTGACCTGCCGCCACAGGCTCGTTCGACACGTTGTTCGACACGTGTTCGTCACGGATCGGGAGGGCCTGTGCAGAGATCGGACCGGCTTGCTCCGGGTCACTAATCTTGCGCCATGACAACGGCATTGATTACGGGATCGACCGCGGGGATCGGTGCCGCGTTCGCGCGGCGGCTCGCGGCGGACGGACACAACCTCGTGCTGGTGGCGCGGAACACCGCGCGGCTCGGGGAGCAGGCGACCGAACTGCACGACCGGCACGGCATCGAGGCGGAGGTGCTGACCGCCGACCTCGCCACGGACAAGGGCATCGACACGGTGGCCGCCCGCGTCGCCGACCGCAAGAACCCCGTCGACCTGCTGGTCAACAACGCGGGCTTCGGCAACAAGGGCCGCTACCTCGACGTGTCCATGGCCGACGAGCTGAAGATGCTCAAGGTGCACTGCGAGGCGGTGCTGCGGCTGACCAGCGCGGCGGCCGAGGCGATGCGGGAGCGCGGACGCGGCGGGGTCGTGAACGTGGCGTCGGTCGCCGCCTTCGTACCGCGCGGGACGTACGGCGCCTCGAAGGCGTGGGTCGTGCAGTTCACGCAGGGCGCGGCCAAGGACCTGGCCGGCACGGGCGTACGGCTGATGGCGCTGGCGCCCGGTTTTGTGCGGACCGAGTTCCACGAGCGGGCCGGGATGGGCACGGACAACATCCCGAACTGGATGTGGCTGGACGCGGACAAACTGGTCGCGGCGGCCCTCGCGGATCTGGCGCGCGGCAAGACGCTGTCGATCCCGGATCCGCGCTACAAGGCGCTGATGGGCCTGGTGAAGATCACTCCGCAGGCGGTACTGGGCGGGGTCACCTCGAAGACCGGGCGGAAGTACGGGCCGCAGTGACGGCAGCCGCCTCGATGACGGCGGCCACGGTGACGAAGGCTTCGGCGGAACGCGAAGGCCCGGCTCCCCCTGAGGGGCGCCGGGCCTTCGACGTACACGTCCTACGGGTTCACCGCCTCGCGTCAGTGGGAGTGGCCGTGGCTGTGACCACCGGCGGCCGGCTCCTCCTCTTCCTTCTTCTCGACGACCAGGGTCTCGGTCGTGAGGAGCAGGGAGGCGATGGAGGCGGCGTTCTCCAGGGCGGAGCGGGTGACCTTGACCGGGTCGATGACGCCGGCCTTGACCAGGTCGCCGTACTCGCCGGTCGCGGCGTTGAAGCCCTGGCCGGGCTCCAGGTCGGCGACCTTGGCGGTGATGACATAGCCCTCGAGGCCGGCGTTCTCGGCGATCCAGCGCAGCGGCTCGACGACCGCGCGGCGCACGACCGCGACACCGGTGGCCTCGTCGCCGGTCTTGTCGAGGTTGCCCTCAAGCACCTTGGCGGCGTGCACCAGAGCGGAGCCACCACCGGAGACGATGCCCTCCTCGACCGCGGCGCGGGTCGCGGAGATGGCGTCCTCCAGACGGTGCTTCTTCTCCTTGAGCTCCACCTCGGTGGCGGCGCCGACCTTGATCACGCACACGCCGCCGGCCAGCTTCGCGAGGCGCTCCTGGAGCTTCTCGCGGTCCCAGTCGGAGTCCGTGTTCTCGATCTCGGCCTTGATCTGGTTGACGCGGCCCGCGACCTCGGAGGAGTCGCCGGCACCGTCGACGACGGTCGTGTCGTCCTTGGTGACCGTCACGCGGCGGGCGGAGCCCAGCACGTCCAGGCCGACCTGGTCGAGCTTGAGGCCGACCTCCTCGGCGATGACCTGACCGCCGGTGAGGGTGGCGAGGTCGCCGAGCATCGCCTTGCGGCGGTCGCCGAAGCCGGGGGCCTTGACCGCGACCGCGTTGAACGTGCCGCGGATCTTGTTCACGACCAGGGTCGACAGGGCCTCGCCCTCGACGTCCTCGGCGATGATCAGCAGCGGCTTGGAGGCGTTGGCCTGGATGACCTTCTCCAGCAGCGGCAGCAGGTCCTGGATGGAGCTGATCTTGCCCTGGTGGATGAGGATGTACGGGTCCTCGAGGACCGCTTCCATGCGCTCCTGGTCCGTCACGAAGTACGGCGACAGGTAGCCCTTGTCGAAGGCCATGCCCTCGGTGAAGTCCAGCTCCAGACCGAAGGTGTTGGACTCCTCGACGGTGATGACACCGTCCTTGCCGACCTTGTCCATCGCCTCGGCGATGAGCTCGCCGACCTGGCTGTCCTGCGCGGACAGACCGGCCACGGCGGCGATGTCGGCCTTGTCGTCGATCGGCCGCGCGGTGGCGAGCAGCTCGTCGGAGATGGCCTTGACGGCGGCGTCGATGCCCTTCTTCAGGGCGGCCGGGGAGGCACCCGCGGCGACGTTGCGCAGGCCCTCGCGTACGAGCGCCTGGGCGAGCACGGTGGCGGTGGTGGTGCCGTCACCCGCGATGTCGTTGGTCTTGGTCGCCACCTCCTTCACCAGCTGGGCACCGAGGTTCTCGTACGGGTCCTCGAGCTCGACCTCGCGGGCGATGGTGACGCCGTCGTTGGTGATGGTGGGGGCGCCGAACTTCTTGTCGATGACGACGTTGCGGCCCTTGGGGCCGATCGTCACCTTGACCGTGTCGGCAAGCTTGTTGACGCCGCGCTCGAGGGCGCGACGGGCGTCCTCGTCGAACTTCAGGATCTTCGCCATGGGAGCGGTTCAGCCCTCTCGGAAAACGTGGGTGAAACGAACTACGCCCCTGACGCCCGGCTTCATAAGGTCGCGGGGGCCAGGGGCGTAGCTCACTGCAAAACTGGGTGAATTACTTCTCGATGATCGCGAGCACGTCGCGGGCCGAGAGGACGAGGTACTCCTCGCCGCTGTACTTCACTTCGGTGCCGCCGTACTTGCTGTACAGCACGATGTCGCCGGTCTTCACGTCGAGCGGAAGACGCTCGCCGTTCTCGAAGCGGCCCGGGCCAACGGCCAGGACGACGCCCTCCTGGGGCTTCTCCTTGGCGGTGTCCGGGATGACCAGGCCAGAGGCCGTGGTCTGCTCGGCGTCGAGCGGCTGGACCACAATGCGGTCCTCAAGCGGCTTGATGGCAACCTTGGAGCTGGTGGTCGTCACGATCCGACCTCCCCCTTCGGAGATCTCACGGGGTTAACTGTCTGAGGTGGCGACCAGGTCGATCCGTCGTCGCGGGTGCCGGACCTGCCCGTCGCTATTGGCACTCTCCAGGGGGGAGTGCCAGGTCTGAGACTATGACTGCGATTAGCACTCGGTCAAGCGGAGTGCCAATGCCCGCGGCGCTTCGGCAGAATTTTGACGTCGCCCTGAGCTGCCTGGCGGGCCTGTGCCGGATGCCGCCGTCCCTGGGGGCTGCGCCCCCAGACCCCCGCTGTCGGCCTCCGGCCTCGTCCTCAAACGCCGGACGGGCTGGATATTCCGGACCGACGCCGGAAAGGGTGCGGGCGCCGGGGGTGGGTGGGGGCTCGGGACGGCTCTCGTCCCCAAGCGCCGAACGGGCTGGAATTTCCGGACCGGCGGTGGAAAAAGCGCGGGCGCCACGGGCGGGCGGGGGGCTCGGGACGGCACTCGTCCCCAAGCGCCGGACGGGCTGGAATTTCCGGACCGGCCGTGGAAGACGTGCGGGCGCCACGGCTGAGCAGGGGCTCGGGACGGCACTCGTCCCCAAGCGCCGGACGGGCTCGAATTTCCGGACCGGCGCCGGAAAGGGTGCGGGCGCCACGGGCGGGTGGGAGCTCGAAACGGCTCGCGTCCTCAAGCGCCAGACGGGCTGAATTTCGCCGACCGGCGCTCACTCGACCCCGTACCGTCTGCCCATGCCTCCCCGCTCCCCCGCGCTTCCCGGCCGCCCGTCTCTCGGTACTGACTGCTGTGCGGTGGCCCTCGTGATGCCGGCCGAGGTCGTCCTGGGTTTCGGGTCGGCCTTGGCGGTGGCGCTGGGCGGGCCCCCCTGGGCGGCGGTGGCGTGGCTGGGCGTGCTGGTGGTCGCGGCTCTCGCGGCGGCCGTCGTGCTCTTCCGGCGCGGGTATCAGGTCAGCGCGGCGGCACAGGTGCTGGCGGTCGCCGTACTCCTGGGTGCGGCGGCGGAGACGTGGCCCCACGGGTAGCCCCCTGCCCCCACGTGGCCCTGTCTCACGTGGCCGTGTCCCACGTGGCGCTCAGAGGTAGTCCTCCAAGCTCCCCACCGTCAGCCCCAGTTCCTGGATTCCGCGCAGCAGGCGGGCCGTGCTGTCGGCGGGGCCGACCTGGACGATGTCGCCGGGGGCTAGGTGGTGGTCGCCTCGGGCGTAGGTCAGGGTTCCGGTCGTCGTGGAGGCACGCCACAGGACCAGGGCGGAGACTCCGCAGTCGGCCGCGGCACGGCGGGTCGTGGTGTCGTACGTGCCGTGAGGGGGCCTGAGCAGCCGGGAGTTGGGACGGGGATGCCGGCCGCAGATCTCGCCGCGCTGGGTGGCGTAGGGCAGGCCGGCGAAGCGGCCGGGGCGCGGCGCGGTGGGGAACACCGTGACCGGGAGCCGTAGTTCGCGGACCAGGTCGGCGAACCTCGGGTCCCGTCGCGTGTCCGCGCCCGTGCCGTGGGCGTCGTAGGTCAGGAACACGACCTTGTCCCGGGTGCGGACGTGGTCCACGACGGGTGGGAGGCCAGGGCCCGCCGAGCGGGCGGCGGGGTGCGGCGACGGCTTGGGGGCGGGGGCCAGCGGGGCCGTCAGACCCCAGTGGCGGTACGGCCGTTCGCGGGACGGGCCGTGCGGGTGGACGCGCTGGGCGGCCTTCTTGCCGAGCCGTTCGATGGGGTCGACGGACTGCGCGCAGCCGGTGAGGAGGGTGGCCGCCAACGCGACGGCCACCGGCGTCCGCAGGGTCGCGAACCTCACAGGTAGTCCTCCAGGCGGGCCACCGCGTAGCCCTCCGCCGTGACCTTGCCCAGGAAGCGCCGCATGTCGTCGACCATCGTGCCCTTCCAGTCCTCACGGCCCCGGAAGTGCGTCAGGACGATGTCGCCGGGGTGCAGGGACTTGTCGTCCTCGCGGTACTCCCAGTGGTCGACGAACACCTCCTCGTCCCAGATCGGGGCGTACTTGATGCCACAGGACTTCGCGGCGACGAGGGTGTCGTGGTTGTAGTTCCCGTACGGCGGCCGGAAGACCGTCGGGGCCTTGCCGAACTGCTTCTTCATGATGTCCTGCATGCCGCAGATCTCGTGCCGCTGCTCGGCGTAGGACAGGCCCGGCAGGTACGGGTGCGTGAGGGTGTGGTTGTTGATGGTGTGGCCCTGCGCCTGCATCTTCCGGAAGTAGCCGTAGTCGTCCTTCACCAGGTAGTTGCTGAGGAAGGCGGTGTACGGGATCTTCAGGTCGCTCATCATCCGCAGGAACGCGGGGTCCTTGTTCTCACCGTCGTCGATCGTGAGGAAGACGATCTTCTTCGTGGTCGGGATCGTGGTGAAGACCGGCGGGAGGTTCAGCTCCTCCTGGTCGTCCACCTCGAAGCCCTTGCGCGCGGTGATCTCCGGTTTGCGCGCGGGCGCCGGCGGCGCCGTGAGCGGCACCTTCGCCAGCCCCCAGCGCTTGGCCGCGGCGACCCGCGCGGCGTACGCGGCGCGCAGCTTGCTCGCGTAGGAGTCCAGCGCGCGGGCCGGGGGCGCGTGCAACGGCTGCGCGCCCTGCGCCGGGTGAACGGCCGCGCCCGGGCCGGGCTGACCGCAGCCGGAGACGAGAGCGGCCAGCGCGAGGGCGGCGAGCGCGCCACGGGCGCCCGCCCTCCGGCGCGGATTCGCGTACGCCCGGTCCCCACGCGCCCGATTGATGTCATTTTGTACGACTACTCGCATGGGGCCGGATCTTTTCAGCCCCCGGCCCCGATCCCGCGCCGACACCGCCAACACACCGCCACCGGAGGCACACCGTCCACCGACTGGCCCACAATGTCCCGGTGAACGACCCCGTACCCGCCTTCGCCGCCCTGCTCACCCCCGAGGGCCGCGCCCTCCTCGACGAGGTCCGCGGCACCGACCCGGCCAAGGAACTCGCCGTCGCCACCCGGCTGCGCCGCGACCACCCCGCCGACCTCGTCTCGGCGGCCCTCGGCCAGGCCCGGCTGCGGCAGCGCGCGGCGGCGGCGAAGTTCACGCCCGAGGACGCCGACCGGATGTTCTTCACGCCGAACGGCTTCGAACAGTCCACCCGCTCCACCGTCGCCACCTACCGCGCCGCCCGTCTCCTGGACCTGGGCGTGACCTCCGTCGCCGACCTCTGCTGCGGCATCGGCGGCGACGCGATCGCGCTGGCACGGGCGGGGGTACGCGTCCTGGCCGTGGACCGCGACCCGCTGACGGTCGCCGTGGCGCGCGCCAACGCCGAGGCCCTCGGCCTGGCCGGCCTGATCGAGGTACGGGAAGCGGACGTGACGGACGTCGACACGTCCGCCTACGACGCCGTGTTCGTCGACCCCGCCCGACGCGGCGGCCGCGGCCGCATCTTCGACCCCGAGGCGTACTCCCCGCCGTTGTCCTGGGCCGTCGACGCCGCTACGACGGCCCCGCTCGCCGCGCTGAAGATCGCCCCCGGGGTACCGCACGAGGCGATCCCGGCGACGGCCGAGGCGGAGTGGATCTCGGACGGGGGTGACGTGAAGGAGGCGGTGCTCTGGTTCGGGGCGGGAGCGCGGCCGGGGGCGGTGCGGGCAACTCTCCTCCCCGGCCCGCGAGTTCTGCACGGGCGCGGGCTTCCCGACCCCGAAGTCCGTTCCGTGGGGCGGTACTTGTACGAACCCGACGGTGCCGTCATCCGCGCCCACCTCGTCGCCGAGGTCGCGGAGGAGGTCGGGGGCGGGCTCGTCGACGAGACCATCGCGTATGTGACCGCCGATGAGCTACGGCCGACCGCGTATGCCTCCGCCTACCAGATCACCGATCAACTCCCGTTCGGCGTCAAGAAGTTGAAGGCGCTGTTGCGGGAGCGGGAGGTGGGCATCCTCACCGTGAAGAAGCGGGGGTCGGCCGTCGAGCCGGAGGAACTGCGACGGAAGGTGAAGCCTCAGGGGCCCAACTCGGCGACGGTGTTTCTCACTCGGGTGGCCGGGGCGCCGACGATGTTGATCGGGCGCCCGGTCTGACGGCGCCGAGGAGCGTGCTGCCGGGGCGGACTCGGCGGGAGGCACGGGACGCGTCGAGGATCCCTGCGGGCGCGAGGCCCTGTCCGCCGACGAGGCGCCTCCGGCTCGAACTCCCGCGCTCGCAGCGCATGTGACGATCCGTCGGATTCCGACACCGGGCGCGCCTCCACCAGCCCCCGTCGCCCTACGACGCCTCCCCCGCCCGGCGCAGCAGGAGTTGGCGTTCGCGTTCGTTGCGCGCCAGCGAAGCCGCTCGTACGAACTCCGCCTTCGCCTCCGTCGTACGGCCGAGGCGGAGCAGCAGGTCGCCGCGGACGCTCGGGAGCAAGTGGTAGTCGCGCAGGGCGGGTTCGGAGGCGAGGGTGTCGACGAGGGCCAGGGCCGGGGCCGGGCCGTCCGCCATCGAGATGGCCACCGCGCGGTTCAACTCGACCACGGGGGACGGGGATCGGGCGGCGAGAAAGCCGTACAGGGTCGCGATCGTCGGCCAGTCGGTCTCGTCGTAGGTGTACGCGTGGGCGTGGCAGGCGGCGATGGCGGCCTGGAGGGCGTAGGGGCCGGGGGCGCCGGTGGACGTGGCGTCGGCGCGGCCGAGGGCGGTGATGCCGCGGGCGATGAGGAGGCGGTTCCAGCGGCGGCGGTTCTGGTCCTTGAGGAGGACGGGGTCGCCGTCGGGGCCGGTGCGGGCGGCCGAGCGGGAGGCCTGGAACTCCAACAGGGAGGCCAGGGCGTGCACTTCGGGTTCCTTCGGCATCAGGGCGGCCAGGAGGCGGGCCAGGCGGAGCGCGTCCTCGCAGAGGCTCGGGCGGAGCCAGTCGTCGCCCGCCGTCGCCGCGTAACCCTCGTTGAAGATGAGGTAGATGACGTCCAGGACCGAGCCCAGGCGGGCCTCGCGGTCGGGGCCGTAGGGGACCTCGAAGGCGACGTTCCTGGTGGCCAGGGTGCGTTTGGCGCGGACGATGCGCTGGGCGACCGTCGGCTCGGGGACGAGGAACGCGCGGGCGATCTCGGGAGTCGTCAGGCCGCCGAGGAGGCGCAGGGTGAGGGCGGTGCGGGACTCGGCGGAGAGCACCGGGTGGCAGGTGGTGAAGACGAGGCGCAAGAGGTCGTCGTCGATGTCGTCGGGGGCTGAAGGTTCCTCGGGCGGGGCCGTCGTCTCCAGGGTGCGGCCGATCTCCTGGAGCTTGCGGGCGTAGTTCTCCCGGCGCCGGATGAGGTCCACGGCGCGGTGCCTGGCCGTGGCCATGAGCCAGGCGCCCGGGTTGTCGGGCACGCCGTCCCTCGGCCACTGCTCCAGGGCGGCGACCAGCGCGTCCTGCGCTAGTTCCTCGGCGATGCCGACGTCACGGACCAGGCGGGCGACCGCGGCGATGACGCGCGGGGACTCGATGCGGAAGACGGTCTCGATGGTGCTGTGCGGGTCGGTGGCGTTGCCGTGCGGGGCCGCGGTGGGCTGTGATTCCGGAGTCACAACCCACCATGCAACACCCCCGGCGGCCTCGGGCCAAGGAAGGCCGGGCAAGGCCACGGCGATCGCGGAGTGCTCAGCCCTCCGCGATCTCCCGCACCTCGCAGGTCACGGTCCAGAACTCCTCGTGCACCTTCAGGAACCGCTTCGTCCACTCGATCGCCTCGGCCATGTCCTTGCACTGCATGAGCGCGTAGCCGCCGACGACCTCCTTGGACTCGGTGAACGGCCCGTCGGTCACGGAGATCTTGCCGCCCTCCCAGTGCACGCGGGCGCCCTGCGCGGTCGGGGTGAGGCCGGCGGTGTCGAGCATGACGCCGGCTTTGGTGATCTCCTCGATCAGCTCGCCCATGCGCTGCATCAGCTCGGCGCTGGGGCCCTCGGCGGGGGCGGTCTTCTCGTCGATCTGCACGAGGGAGAGGTAGCGGGGCATGGTGACTCCTCGGGTCGTTCGCTGACGTTGTCCGACCGGGCTCTTCCCGGCCTTTCAACCATGCGTCGAACGAGGGGCGGGCGGATCGACACACTCGCCGGAATTCCCCGAAGATTTTTTCCGCCGCCATATCTCCGCAGGTCAGCGCAGCGACTCCCAGAGATCGCTCGCCGCCGGCTCCTTCGCCACCACCCGGTTCGGGTCGGACGGAGCCGTGACGTTCGGCATCGTCACCGTCGTCACCGCGTCCGCCGACAGCCCCTTCAGGCTCTGGCCGAGGCTGATCAGTTCGCTGAGGGAGTCGAGGCCGGTGTCGGTGGTGAGGCTGTCGGTGACCGCGTCGGTGACCTCGTAGAGCTTGGCGGGGTCGGTGAGCAGGTCGTGGGTGGAGATCTGGGTCAACAGGGCCTTCACCAGCATCTGTTGGAGGCCTATGCGGCCCAGGTCGCTGCCGTCGCCTATGCCGTGCCGGGTGCGGGCGAGGGCCAGGGCCTGCTTGCCGTTGAGGTGGTGGGTGCCCTTCTTCAGGTGCAGGTGGCTGTCGTCGTCGTCGATGTCCTGCGTGGTCGTGACCGTGACGCCGCCGAGCGCGTTCACCAGCTTCGCGAAGCCCGCGAAGTCGATCTCTATGTAGTGGTCCATGCGGACGCCGGTGATCGACTCGACCGTCTTGACCGCGCACACCGGGCCGCCCACCGAGTACGCGGTGTTGAACATCGCGTTGTACGCCACGGACGTGGAGCCCCCGGACGACAGCGGGCACGACGGCCGGGTGACGAGCGTGTCGCGCGGGATGCTGACGATCGTGGCCTTCTTACGGCCCGCGTCGACGTGGACGACCATCGCCGTGTCGGAGCGGGCGCCGGTGCTGCTGCCGCCGCCGAGTGCCTTGTTCTCCTTGCCGCTGCGCGAGTCGGAGCCGAGGACCAGGATGTTCAGGGAGCCGGTCGGCACGGGGGTGGCGGACGCGGACGCGGCGGCGGACGGTGTGGTCACCGCCTTCGCGGGGCGGTCGGTGCCGAGCGCGCTGTCGATGTCGACGCTCTTGATGTTGCTGTTGAGGTGCCAGTAGGCCCAGCCGGCCGTGGCGACACCCAGGACGAGGGCGCCGGCCAGAGTGAGGCCGGCGATCTTCAGCACTCTCGACCGCCGGCCCACGCGTCTGTCCTCGTCAACGTTCTCTGTGTCCGTCACGGGGAGGAACGTAAGTCCGAATTATTAGGAGAAAGTTAGGGGAGGCGTCCCGAGACGGTTTTCTACGGAAAATCTCACGGTTCTCAGCCCCGCTTCACGCCTCCGGAGGCCCCTCCGCCTCCCCCGCCTCCCTCATCCCAGGGTCACGACCGGCACCGGGTTGCTCCCGCTCCAGGACCCGTTGAACCCGAACGTCACCGAACCACCGTCCGGGACCGTCCCGTTGTAGCTCGCGTTCGCACAACTCACCGCCGTCCCCGACTGGGTGCAGGTCGCGTTCCAGGCCTGGGTGATCTGCTGGCCCGCGCCGTACGTCCAACTCGCCTTCCATGACGACAGGGAGGCCCCGGAACACGCGATCGTCACCTGCCCGGTGAACCCGGTGTTCCACTGACTGCTCACGCCGTACGTCGCCGAGCACGCCCCGGTCGGCGGCGGGGTCGTGGTCGTACCGCCGAGCGCCTCCGAGAGGCCGTAGTACGCCGGTTTCGGCGCGTAGTTGGCGTCGTACGGTGTCGCCGCCCCGTAGCCCGGGAACGTGCTGTCGACCCAGGAGTCGGAGTCGGTGAAGCCCCACACGGTGACGTTCACGCAGCGCGCGACGGCCACGCAGGCGGCCATGACGCTCTTGAAGTCGGCCTTCTGCTGGGCGAGTTTGGTGGCATCGGCCGGGAGCGCCATCCGTACGTCCAGCTCGGTGATCGCCACGTCCACGCCCAGGTCGGCGAAGCGCTGGATGTTCTGCTGGAGGGTGGCCGGTACCTGGCCGAGGATGAGGTGGGCCTGGAGGCCGACCCCGTCGATCGGAACGCCCGCCGCCTTCAGGGACTTGACCAGGTTGTAGAGGGCGGTGGACTTCGCGTTGACGCCCTCGACGTTGTAGTCGTTGATGTACAGCTTGGCCGCCGGGTCGGCCGCGTGGGCCCAAGTCAGCGCCTGGGCTATGTAGTTGGCGCCGAGGCCGTTGTACCAGAGCGTCGAGCGGTAGGTGCCGTCCTCGTTGAAGGGTTCGTTCACCACGTCCCAGGCGGTGATCTCGCCCTTGTAGCGGCCGACTTCGGTACTGATGTGGTTCTGCAGCAGGCTGCTCAACTGGGCTGACGTCCATGTGCCGTTGGTCAGCCAGCTCGGGTTCTGGCTGTGCCAGACCAGGGTGTGGCCGCGCACCTGCTGGTGGTGGGCCTGCGCGAAGGCGACGATCTGGTCCGCCTCCGACCAGTTGAAGGTGCCCTGCGTCGGCTCGACCGTCTCCCACTTCATGGCGTTGCCGGGGGTGAGCGAGCTGAACTGGCCGCCGGCGATGTCGCCGTAGGTGCCGGTGAGCTTGGAGCCGGTGACGGCGGTGCCGATGACTTTGCCCTTCGCGGCGGCGAGGTCGCGCAGCGGGGTGTCGGCGGCGTGCGCGGCGGGTGCCGCGAAGAGCATGACGGCGCCGGTGAACAAGGCCGCCAGGGACAAGCCGGTTCTCAGAGATCTCATTGCGGGTGCCTCCGAAAGTTTCGGTTGTGCAACCGATTGGCTTCGGAGGAGTGTGGGGCGACGCACCCCACTCGTCAATACGTCACCTTCCGGCCACGCACGTCACGGTCACGTCGGCTTCCGGCCACCCGTCTCACTCCGCGGCCGGTGCCGCCGTACTGCTCCGCACCACCAGGCTCGTCGCCAGTTCCACCCGCCGAGCCGCCGACGACTCCCCCTCCCGCCCGAGGTCGAGCACCAGCTTGGCCGCCGCCTCGGCCATCTCGGTGAGGGGCTGTCGTACGGTCGTCAGCGGCGGCCCCACCCAGCGCGCCACCGGCAGATCGTCGAAGCCGACCACGCTCAGGTCCTCCGGGATGCGCAGCCCGAGTTCGCGCGCGGCCTCGTACAGACCGAGCGCCTGGAGGTCGTTGCCGGCGAAGACGGCGGTGGGCCGGTCCGGGCGGCGCAGCAACTCAAGGCCCAGCCGGTAACCGGCCTCGTGATGGAAGTCGCCGGTGGTGATCAGCGAGGGGTCGACCGGCAGCCCGGCCGTCTCCAGCGCGGCCCGGTATCCGTCGACCCGGGCGCGGCTGCACATCATCCGGGACGGCCCGCTGATCGCGCCGATCCGGGTGTGGCCCAGCTCGACCAGGTGCCGGGTGGCGGCCAGCCCGCCCTGCCAGTTCGTCGCGCCGATCGACGGAACGTCGGCGCCCGGGTCGCCGGCCGGGTCCATCACCACGAACGGGATGGAGCGGCTGGTGAGCAGCGCCCGCTGGGACTCGTCGAGCCCGGAGAGGACGAGGATCACGCCGTGCGGGCGGCGCGCGGCGACCTGGTCGGCCCAGGTCCGGCCCGGGGTCAGCCGTCCCGCGCTCTCGCTCAGCACCACGCTCAGCCCGGAGTCCCGCGCCACGTTCTCCACGCCCCGGATGACCTCCATCGCCCAGGCGCTCTCCAGCTCGTGGAAGACCAGGTCGATCAGCGGGGAGCGGGTCGCCTCGGCGCGGCGGCGCCGGTAGCCGTAGACGCGGAGCAGGTCCTCGACGCGGGTGCGGGTCGCGGGGGCGACATCGGCACGGCCGTTGAGGACCTTCGAAACAGTCGGAGCCGACACTCCGGCCTCGCGGGCGATCTCGGCGAGCGTGGCGGTCTGCGTCGGCCGACCCGCTGTCTGGGTTTCGGCGGAATCCGGGGCTGTCATGGCGGCGATCGTATCCCTGCGCGACCTCTTGACGAACCCCCCAGCGCGCCTTACGTTCCCGGAACATTCGTAGAACGGCTCGAAACATTCGCACGAGAGGTGCTGTCCATGGAGCCCAACACGTCCAACGGCGGGCGTACGTTCAGCAGGCGCTGGGTGCTCGGCGCCGGTGCCACCACCCTGCTCACCACCGGGCTCACGGCCTGCGGCTCCAGTGACAGCACCGGCGACAGCGGCACGGTCACCGCCTTCACCTACGGCGACGACGCGGCGAAGGTGCAGGTCAAGGCCGTCACCCGGTTCAACGCGTCGGCGGCGGCGAAGAAGGCCAAGGGCAAGATCAAGCTGGAGAAGGTGCCCGGCACGGACTACCCGGCCAAGCTGCGCACCGCGATGGGCTCGCCGAACGCGCCGGACGTCTTCTTCAACTGGGGCGGCGGCTCGATCAAGGCGTACCAGGAGGCCAACCAGCTGGTCGACCTCACCGACACCATCAAGTCCGACCCGGTGCTCAAGGACGGTTTCCTGCCGTCGGTGCTCGCGGCGGGCGCGCTCAAGGGCAAGAACTACGGCATACCGATGCGCGGCATGCAGCCGGTGATCCTCTTCTACAACAAGACCGTCTTCGCCGCGCACAAGCTCCAACCGCCCACCACCTGGGCCGAGTTGCTCGACCTCAACAAGAAGCTGAAGGCGGCGGACATCACGCCGTTCGCGCTCGGGGGCGCCGACATCTGGCCCGAGTTGATGTGGCTGGAGTACCTCGTCGACCGGATCGGCGGGCCCGGGGTCTTCGACAAGATCAAGAACGGCGACGCGTCCGGCTGGGGCGACCCGGCCGTCCTCAAGGCCGCCGAGACGGTGAAGCAGTTGATCGACGACGGCGCCTTCGGCAAGGGCTTCAGTTCGGTGTCGTACGTCAACGGTGGGGCGCCCGCGGTGTTCGCCAAGGGCAAGGCGGCGATGCATCTGATGGGGTCGTGGGAGTACTCGACGCAGCTCGGGAAGTTCCCGGACTTCGCGAAGAACAACCTGGGGTGGTGCGCCTTCCCGAAGTACGAGGGGGGTGCGGGCGATATCCGCAACGTGGTCGGCAACCCCACCAACTACTGGTCCGTGAACGCGCGTACGGGCAACAAGGACGCGGCGATCGCGTTTCTGCGGGACTGTGCGTCGGAGGCGTATGCGAAGGACCTTGTCGCCAACGGGGATATTCCGACCACGTCGAACGCGGAGAAGCTTCTGGACTCCGCGCCGAATCCCGAGTTCGCCAAGTTCCAGTATCAACTCGTGCAGCAGGCACCGGCGTTCACGTTGAGCTGGGATCAGGCGGTGGATCCGGATGTGTCGACGCCGATGCTGACGGAGATCAACAAGCTGTTCGTGGGGAAGAGTTCGCCGGCGCAGTTCGTTTCAGCGCTGAAGGGGTTGAAGTGAGGTCGCGCAGTTCCCCGCGCCCCTATAGGGGCGCTTCACCTCACGCCCTCCTGGCTGTGCCCGGGGTTCTCTTCTTCGTCTTCTTCGCCGTGGCCCCCATGGTCCTCGCCGTGTATCTCTCCTTCACCACGTGGAACGGGTTGGGCGACCCCAAGCCCGTCGGCCTCGCCAACTGGGACAAGTTGCTGCACGACTCCCGTCTCACCCAATCCCTCACCGTCACCGTGCTGTTGACGGTGACCAGCTGGGCCTTCCAGACCGTCGTGTCTCTCCTCCTCGGCGTCTGGGCGGCGGGCCGCCAGCGCAACCGGGCGATCCTCTCCGCGATCTTCTTCGTGCCGTTCCTGCTGTCCTCCACGGCGATCGCGCTGCTCTTCTACGCCCTGCTCGACCCGAACTTCGGGATCATCCACCAGGACACGCTCGGCTCCACCAGCGGCGCGTTCCTCGCGATCGTGTTCGTCGGGGGCTGGCAGTTCATCCCCTTCCACACCCTCATCTACCAGGGTGGGGCCCGGCAGATCCCCGAAGTGCTCTACCAGGCGGCGGCAATTGACGGTGCCGGGCGCTACCGGCAGTTCTTCTCCATCACGCTGCCTCAACTCCGCAACACGGCCACGACCTCCAGCGTGCTGATGATCGTCGGCTCGCTCACCTACTTCGAGACCGTCCTGATCCTCACCCAGGGCGGCCCCGGCACGGACACGGCGATCCTGCCGTACCTGATGTATGAAGCCGGCTTCAAGAGCTACGACTTCGGCTACGCGAGCGCGATCGCGACCTTCCTTGTCGTCATCGCCACCGCGCTCTCCCTCGTCCTGGTCAGGCTCACTGGTTTCGGCGCCATGCGCAGTACCCGCGAAGGGATGTGACGGAGTGTCACATGACACGTTGCCGCGTCCGGTGAAGACGGCAGGTGAGCCGGTGGAACCTCCGCGCACTCGTCGGCGCCGGCACTGGACCAAGCGCCCCAACCCCGTCGCCGGGCTCGGTTCGCTGCTCTGGCTCGCGGTCGTCATCATCCCGATCTACGCGATGATCTCGGCGTCCCTCACCCGCCAGGACAAGGCGCTGGGCAACAACGCCCTCAAGCCGCCCACCGATCCGACCTTCGCCAACTACAACACCGTGCTGCACAACGGCTTCGGCCACTTCCTCGCCAACACGGCACTGGTGGCGGCGGCGGTCGTAGGGATCGTCCTGGTGCTGTGCGTCCCGCTGGCGTACGTGGCCGTACGCACGCGCACGGTCTGGTCGAGCGGGGCCTTCCGGCTGTTCCTGATGGGAGTGGCGATCCCGGCGCAGGCAGTCGTGGTCCCCCTGTACCTGATGATCGCCAAACTCAACCTGTACGACAGCCTGTTGGCGGTCATCCTCCCCACCGCCGCCTTCGCGATGCCGGTGTCCGTGCTGATCCTTACCGGCACGCTGCGGGACATCTCGGAGGACCTGTACGAGGCGATGGCGCTCGACGGCGCGTCGGCGACGCGGATGCTGTTCCAACTGGTCATCCCGATGACCAAGGGCGGTATCAGCACGGTCGTCATCTACGCGGCGCTGCAGGCCTGGAACGGATTCCTCTTCCCGCTGATCTTCACCCAGTCCGACGGACCCAGGGTCCTGACCCTCGGACTCTTCAACTACGTCAGCCAGTTCGGCGTGAACATCCCGGCCCTGCTCGCCTCGGTCGTCCTCTCCGGCATCCCGATCTTCGCCGTGTACCTGGTGGCCCGGCGCGCCCTGGTCGGCGGCCTGATGGGCGTGGGCGGCAAGTGAGCTGCCCCAACTCACCTTTTCCGAACGGAGTTTCATGACCACCGCCCCCTGGCGCGACCCCGCCCTGCCCGCCGCCGCCCGCGTCGACGACCTGCTCGCCCGGATGACCCTGGAGGAGAAGACCGCCCAGCTCTACGGCGTGTGGGTGGGCGCCGCCACGGACGGCGACGGAGTCGCCCCGCTCCAGCGGGAGATGACCTCCGACTACGACTGGGACGAGCTGATCACCCACGGCCTGGGCCAGCTCACCCGTTCCTTCGGTACGGCGCCGGTGGACCCGGAGTTGGGCGCGCAGGCGCTGGCCCGCGCGCAGCGCCGGATCGCGGCGGCGGGGCGTTTCGGCATCCCGGCGGTCGCCCACGAGGAGTGCCTGGCGGGCTTCACGGCCTGGGGGGCGACGGCGTACCCGGTGCCGCTGGCATGGGGCGCGAGCTTCGA